>NZ_JBXAHL010000010.1:75348-208167 GCF_058795055.1 Cupriavidus sp. GW823-FHT06D04
AGAGGCCAGAGGCCAGAGGCCAGAGGCCAGAGGCCAGAGGCCAGAGGCCAGAGGCCAGAGGCCAGAGGCCAGAGGCCAGAGGCCGGCGCCGCCCCCGCAGCATCGGGGGCGGACGCACACCAGAACAGAAACATGGAGACCGTCATGCGCCATCGCGCGATACCTGCCGTGCAGCCACGCCGCCGGCGCTAGCCCTCCCCTGCATTTCGCCCCGCCACGGTTCTGCCTGACGCCGGATCGCGGCCCGCATCGCCTGACCATCGATCGAGAGGACTTCCCATGCCCAGTGCCTTCCGCCCCGACGCCTTTGCCGGCAAGACCGTATTCGTCGCCGGCGCCTCCTCCGGCATCAACCTCGGCATCGCGCACGGCTTCGCGCGCGCCGGGGCGAAGCTGGCGCTGATCAGCCGCACCGCCGAGCGCATCCAGGCCGCCGCCGACACCATCACCGCGGCCGGCGGCACCGCCATCGGCATGGCCGCCGACGTGCGCGACTATCCCGCCGTGGAAGCGGCCTTCGCGCGCGCCCAGGACGAACTGGGGCCGATCGACGTGGTGATCTCCGGCGCCGCGGGCAACTTCCTCGCGCCCGTGGTCGGCATGTCGGCCAATGCCTTCAAGACCGTGGTCGATATCGACCTGCTCGGCACCTTCAACGTGTTCCGCGCCAGCTTCGACCACCTGGCCAAGCCGGGTGCATCGCTGATCGCCATCACCGCGCCGCAGGCGGTCAACGCCATGATGTTCCAGGCCCATGCCTGCGCCGCCAAGGCCGGCATCAACATGCTGATCAAGTGCCTGGCGATGGAATGGGGCCCGGCCGGCGTGCGCGTGAACGGCATCTCGCCCGGCCCGATCGCCGACACCGAAGGCATGGCGCGGCTGGCGCCCACGCCCGAGATGGAGGCGCGCTACAAGGCCCGCCTGGCGCTGCGCGACTACGGCACCAAGGACGATATCGCCGATGCCGCGATGTACCTGAGCAGCGACAACGCGCACTACGTCACCGGCACCATCCTCGACTGCGACGGCGGCAGCAAGCTGGGCGACGCCTCGGCCGATGCGCTGAAGAAGCCGCAGTAAATCACCGTACCGAATACCGACCACGAGACCAGGAGACCCCCCATGACGGCATCCGTCCTCTATCAAGCCAGCGAAGGCGTGGCCACGCTGACCCTGAACCGCCCGGACGTGCTCAACGCAATGAACGGCGACCTGATGCGCGAGCTGCGCGAGGGCGTTGAGCGCGCCGCCGGCGACGCAGACGTGCGCGCCGTGCTGATCACCGGCGCGGGCCGCGGCTTCTGCGCCGGCGCCGACCTGGCCGCGCGCGGCAAGGATGGCATCACCGATTCCGGCACGCTGCTACGCGAGCGCTACCACCCGATCATCATGGCGCTGCGCCAGATGCCCAAGCCGGTCGTCACCGCGGTCAACGGCGTGGCCGCCGGTGCCGGCATGAGCCTGGCGCTGGCGGGCGACGTGGTGCTGGCGGCTCGCTCGGCCAGCTTCCTGCAGGCCTTCTCCAAGATCGGCCTGGTCCCGGACGCCGGCAGCACCTACTTCGTGCCGCGCTATGCCGGCGAGATGCGCGCCCGCGCGCTGGCCATCCTGGCCGAAAAGATCGATGCCGAGGAGGCCCAGCGCATCGGCCTGGTGTGGAAGGTCCACGCCGACGACGCGCTGCAGGACGAGGCCGGCAAGCTGGCCCGCCACCTGGCCACCATGCCGACCATGGCCTACGGCATGATCAAGGAAGCCCTCAACCAGAGCTTCGACAACGACCTGGCCGCGCAGCTCGAAGTGGAAGCCACGCTGCAGTCGCGTGCCAGCCGCAGCGATGACTGCAAGGAAGGCGTGGCCGCCTTCATGGAGAAGCGCAAGCCGCAGTTCAAGGGCCGTTGAGCACCCACATCACAAGGAGCCAGCGCATGAGCGCCAGCAGCAACGAACGTATCCTCGTCACCATCGAAGACGGCGTCGCCGACGTCCGCCTGAACCGCCCCGACAAGATGAACGCGCTCGACCAGGCCATGTTCGACGCACTGATCGAGACCGGCGAGCAACTGGCGCGCATGCCCGACCTGCGCGCCGTGGTCCTGTCAGGCGAAGGCCGCGCCTTCTGCGCGGGGCTGGACATGGGCAGCATGGCGGGCATGTTGTCGGACGGTGGCGGCGAATCCCACAACGACAGCATCGGCGCGGGCCGCCTCGGCAAGCGTACCCACGGCATGTCCAATCGCCCGCAGTACGCGTGCATGGTCTGGCGCGAGCTGCCGGTGCCGGTCTTCGCGGCGGTGCACGGCGTGGCTTTCGGCGGCGGGCTGCAGGTGGCGCTGGGGGCGGACGTACGCTACGTCGCGCCCGATGCCAGGCTATCGGTCATGGAAATGAAGTGGGGGCTGGTGCCCGACATGGCCGGCATGGTGCTCACGCGCGGCCTGGTGCGCCCCGACGTGCTGCGCGAGCTGATCTACAGCGCGCGCGTGCTGAGCGGCACCGAAGCCTGCGAACTGGGCCTTGGCACCTACCTGGCCGACGACCCGCGCGCCGCGGCGTTGGAAGCCGCGCGCCAGGTGGCACAGAAGAACCCGGATGCGATCCGTGCGGCCAAGCGCCTGATGGCGGTGGTGGAGCGCGGCGACAATGCCGCCATCCTGCAGGCCGAGTCCGATGAGCAGGACCGGCTGGTCGGCTCGCCCAACCAGCGCGAGGCAGTGCTGGCCAATATGCAGAAGCGCGCGCCGCGCTTCGAGCCGGCGGGCTGAAGCAACGCGCTCAGTGGTGGGGCCGTCGGCGCCACCACAGCACATAGACCGCCACGTTGACCGCCAGCACCACCGCGCCGAGCCACAGTTGCACCGCCGGCGTAAGCCCGGCCGGATAGATCAGCGGCAACAGGTAGCGCTCGACAAAACCGCCGCTGTAGCCCGCCTGCCCGGCAGCCTGGCGCAGCGTGTTTTCCAGCGGCGTCAGCGGGCAGATCCAGCCGGACCATTCGATCAGCACGCCCCATGCCGCCGCGGGAAGGTGCAGCCATGCGACACGCGGCCATCGCAATACCAGCAGTCCGCCCGCCACCACGAACAGGATAAACAGCCCGTGCACGATGACCACCAGGTCGGCCAGCCAGGCTGTGATCGGCATCGCGCTCGGCGGCGGCCTCAGTTGCCGCCCGCCGTGTCCATCCAGTAGCCCGGGCGCGCGAACTGCGCCTTCAGGTGCTCGATGAAGAAACGAATCTTGGCCGGCACCGGGCGCTGCTGCGGGTACACGGCAAGGATGTCGTAGGCCGGCAGCGCGTATTCGTCCAGCACCGTGATCAGCTCGCCGCTCTCCAGCTGCGGCAGGATCTCCCAGGTCGAGCGCCAGCCCAGGCCCAGGCCCTCGCCGGTCCAGCGGTGCAGCAACTCGCCGTCGTTGCAGTCCAGGTTGCCGTTGACGCGCACGGTCACGGTCTTGCCGTTCTGGCTGAAGTACCAGCCGCGCTGCTGGCCGCCCTGCAGGTTGAACGCCAGGCAGTTGTGCTGGGCCAGGTCGTCCAGCGTCTGCGGCACGCCGTACCTGGCAAAGTACGCCGGCGTGCCGCACACCACGCGCTTGTTCGACGCCAGCTTGATCGCGACAAAGTTCGGGTCGATGGCGCCGCCGATGCGGATGCCGACGTCATAGCCTTCGCGCACCAGGTCAACCACGCGGTCGGTCAGGTTGAATGAGATCTGCACTTCCGGGTTGGCCGAGAGGAACGCCGGCGCGTGCGGTGCCACGTGCTTGCGCCCGAACGCCGCCGGTGCCGAAACGATCAGGTGGCCGGTGGCCTTGTGCTTGCCTTCGGCAATCAGCATCTCGGCGCGGTCCAGGTCGGCCAGCGCCTTCTTGCACTGCTCCATGAACACCGCGCCCTGCTCGGTCACGGCAATGCGGCGCGTGGACCGGTGCAGCAGCTTGACGCCGATGCGGGCTTCCAGCGCGTTGATGCGGCGGCCGATCATCACCGGCGTCACGTTCTGCGTGAGCGCCGCGGCCGCCATGCTGCCGTGCTCCACCACGGCGATAAAGGCTTCGATTTGCTTGAGTTTGTCCATCGGATATTCGTCTCCCGGGCGCCATTGTGCGGCATCCCCGGGGATGTGACATCCCTGCGCGGCTGATGGGCAGGATCGCGGCATCCGCATACTGCCGCGTCAGCGCCGCTGCCAGGGGCACGCCGCGTCACCCGGCGCCGGTGCGGAATCAGCCGCCCGGAGCCGCCCGCGCCCTGACCTGCGCGTTCATCTCGGCCGCTTCGCCCAGCACATGGGCCAGCCGCCGCAGCGGGCGGCTGCATTGCACATGCAGGTACAGGTAGCAGGCCGCGCCGGTCACCAGCATCACGCCGTAGATCCACAGCAGCGCCCCGGCCATGGCCTGCTGACGCGGCAGCGCGGCCACCACGGCCGCGGCCGGCGCCAGTGCCAGCAGCATTGCCAGGGTGCGCGCAGCACCTTCCCACAACCGCAGTTGCAACACTACGCGCCGCTGGCGCGCCTGCAGCTGCGGCGGCGGGATGCGCGCCAGCCGGCGCAGCAGCGCATCCTCGGCCACGCTGTGGCGGTCCATCTCGGCGGCCTGCCAGCGCAGCGGATGGCGCAGCCTGGCCAGCACGATGCCGGCGCGCGTGAGTCCGGCGCCGACATAGCAGGCGGCGGACAGGGCCAGCAGCGCCTCGAAGGTCCGCAGCGACCACGGCGGCACCGGGTGCTTCAGCCACAGCCGCCAGACGGCCAGGGCCGCGCCGCTCAGGATGGTCGCGACCAGCGCCGCGATAAAGCCCACCCACAGCGCGCGCCCGAGGCGGCCGCCCTGCGCCGCATGGTCGGCGGCCGGCCCGGGCGGGGCGGCGGCAAGCGCTTCAAGCAGTTCGTAGGTAGACGGCAGCCTGGAATACATGGTCGGCCCGGATGGCGAGGAATCCCGCCATTTTGCCGCACTGCGCTGCGGCGGCCGGCCGGCGCCGGCCCGTACCCACCGCTGCGCTGCGTGCTCGCACCGTCACACCACATATCCAATTGCGTACCCCGGCGTACCCCCGCCGACCGTCCGATCGGGCTTCCAAGGCGATATTGCGTACCCCAGGTATCGAATCAACTGATCTCCCTTCTGTTTATCCCACCCCGCCTGCGGGAATAGGATCGACTCCAACGGAATTCACACCATCACTGGAGACAAGATCATGGCAAAGATGAGAGCAATCGACGCGGCAATCGCCGTGCTGGAGAAGGAAGGCGTGACCACGGCATTCGGCGTGCCGGGCGCGGCAATCAACCCGTTCTACTCGGCAATGCGCAAGTCGGGCAACATTAACCACGTGCTGGCCCGCCACGTCGAGGGCGCCTCGCACATGGCCGAAGGCTACACCCGTGCCGAGCCGGGCAACATCGGCGTCTGCGTCGGCACCTCGGGCCCCGCCGGCACCGACATGATCACCGGCCTGTACTCGGCCTGGGCCGATTCGATCCCCATCCTCTGCATTACCGGCCAGGCCCCGCGCGCCCGCCTGTACAAGGAAGACTTCCAGGCCGTCGATATCGAATCGATCGCCAAGCCCGTGACCAAGTGGGCCGTGACCGTGCGCGAGCCGGCACTGGTGCCGCAAGTGTTCCAGCAAGCCTTCCACATCATGCGTTCGGGCCGCCCGGGTCCGGTGCTGATCGACCTGCCGTTCGACGTGCAGGTGGCCGAGATCGAATTCGATGTCGACACCTACCAGTCGCTGCAGCCGTACAAGCCGGCTGCCTCGCGCGCCCAGATCGAGAAGGCCATCTCGATGCTGAACGCGGCCGAGCGCCCGCTGATCGTGTGCGGCGGCGGCGTGATCAACGCCGACGCGGCGGAACTGCTGGTCGAGTTCGCCGAACTGGTCAACGTGCCGGTGGTGCCGACCCTGATGGGCTGGGGCGTGCTGGCCGACGACCACCCGCTGCAAGCCGGCATGGTCGGCCTGCAGACCTCGCACCGCTATGGCAACGCCACGCTGCTGGCTTCGGACTTCGTGATGGGCATCGGCAACCGCTGGGCCAACCGCCACACCGGTAGCGTCGATGTCTACACCAAGGGCCGCAAGTTCGTGCACGTCGATATCGAGCCCACCCAGATCGGCCGCGTGTTCGGCCCGGACCTGGGCATCGTGTCGGACGCCAAGGCCGCGCTGGAACTGTTCGTCGAAGTTGCCCGCGAAATGAAGATGGCCGGCCGCCTGCCGTGCCGCAAGTCGTGGGTGGCCGACGTGCAGAAGCGCCGCCGCACCATGCAGCGCAAGAGCGACTTCGACAACGTGCCGGTCAAGCCGCAGCGCGTGTACCGCGAGATGAACCAGTACTTCCCGCGCGACGTGCGCTACGTCAGCACCATCGGCCTGTCGCAGATCGCCGCGGCGCAGTTCCTGTCGGTCAATGAGCCGCGCCACTGGATCAACTGCGGCCAGGCCGGCCCGCTGGGCTGGACCATCCCGGCCGCGATCGGCGTGAAGACCGCCTCGCCGGATTCGGATGTGGTGGCGATCTCGGGCGACTACGACTTCCAGTTCATGATCGAAGAGCTGGCCGTGGCCGCGCAGTTCAAGGTGCCGTACATCCACGTGGTGGTGAACAACTCCTACCTCGGCCTGATCCGCCAGGCGCAGCGCAACTTCGAGATGGACTACTGCGTGCAGCTGGCCTTCGACAACGTCAACTCGCCCGAACTGAACGGCTATGGCGTGGACCACGTCAAGGTGGTCGAAGGCCTGGGCTGCAAGGCGATCCGCGTGTTCAAGCCGGAAGACATCGCCCCGGCCTTCGCCGAAGCGCGCGACCTGATGGCCGAATTCTCGGTGCCGGTGGTGGTCGAGGTGATCCTGGAGCGCGTGACCAATATCGCGATGGGCACCGAGATCGACAACGTCAACGAGTTCGAGCCGATCGAAGACCTCGAGGACATCGAGGAAGCGATCCTGAAGGAAGAAGTGGAAACGGCGTAAGCAGCACCATTCCAACATGGAAGCGCGGGCTACGGCCCGCGCAAATCCAGCGCCCCTGCATCACCGGTTCTGCACCGGCAGAACGACAACACAACTAAACCGGAGAGACTCATGACTAAACTTGCGGCCAACCTCACCATGCTGTTCAACGAAGTGGGGTTTCTCGACCGCTTCGAAGCCGCCGCGCGCGCGGGCTTCCGCGGCGTGGAATTCCTCTTCCCCTATGCCTTCCACGCGGACCAGATCGCTGACCGCCTGAACCGCTTCCAACTGGATCTAGTGCTGCACAACCTGCCCGCCGGCAAGTGGGAAGCGGGCGAGCGCGGCATTGCCTGCCACCCGGACCGCGTCGGCGAGTTCCAGGACGGCGTGGGCGAGGCCATCAAGTACGCCAAGGTGCTGGGCGTGCGCCAGCTGAACTGCCTGGTCGGCATCCAGCCGCAGAACGTCAAGCGCGAGCAGGCCCAGGAAACGCTGGTGGAAAACCTGCGCTTCGCCGCCAGCGCGCTCGCCGCCGAGCATATCGACCTGCTGGTCGAGCCGATTAACACCTTCGACATCCCCGGCTTCTTCCTGTCGCGCACGCAGCAGGCAGTGGACCTGATCAACCAGGTCAATGCGCCCAACCTGTACGTGCAGTACGACATCTACCACATGCAGCGGATGGAAGGCGAGATCGCCAACACCATCAAGGCCAACCTGCCGAAGATCAAGCACGTGCAGCTGGCCGACAACCCGGGCCGCAATGAACCGGGGACCGGCGAGCTGAACTACCACTTCCTGTTCAAGTTCCTGGACGAGATCGGCTACAAGGGCTGGATCGGCTGCGAGTACAAGCCGAAGACCACCACCGAAGCCGGCCTGGGCTGGCGCGCCGAACACGGCGTGCAGTAACGGGTTACCACCTACGCCAACCAAGACAGACTTAATCTCATTCAAGGAGACATCAACATGGCAAACCAACGCAACGTCGGCTTCATCGGCCTGGGCATCATGGGCGCACCGATGGCGGGCCACCTGCGCGCCGCCGGCCACACGCTGTTCGTGCATGACGTCAACCCGGCCCCGCAAGCGCTGGTCGATGCAGGCGTGACCGTCTGCACCAGCGCCGAGGAAGTCGCCAAGCGTGCCGACATCATCGTCATCATGGTGCCGGACACCCCGCACGTGGAAGCCGTGCTGTTCAGCGAAAAGGGCGTGGCCGCCGCGTTCAAGGCCGCCGGCAAGGAAGCCAGCCACAGCAAGATCGTGGTCGACATGAGCTCGATCTCGCCGATCGCCACCAAGGACTTCGCCGCGCGCATCAACAAGCTGGGCGCCTCGTACCTGGACGCGCCGGTGTCGGGCGGTGAAGTGGGCGCCAAGGCCGCTTCGCTGACGATCATGGTCGGTGGCCCGCAGGAAGCCTATGACCAGGTCAAGCCGCTGTTCGACCTGATGGGCAAGAACGTCACGCTGGTCGGCGGCAACGGTGACGGCCAGACCACCAAGGTGGCCAACCAGATCATCGTCGCGCTGAACATCCAGGCCGTGTCCGAAGCCCTGCTGTTCGCCTCCAAGGCGGGCGCCGATCCGGCCAAGGTGCGCCAGGCGCTGATGGGCGGCTTTGCGGCCTCGCGCATCCTGGAAGTGCACGGCGAGCGCATGGTCAAGCGCACCTTCGACCCGGGCTTCCGCATCGAGCTGCACCAGAAGGACCTGAACCTGGCGCTGCAGGGTGCCAAGGCCCTGGGCGTGGCACTGCCCAACACCGCCACCGCGCAGGAGCTGTTCAATACCTGCGCCGCCAACGGCCTGGGCAAGCAGGACCATTCGGCCCTGTGCCGCGCGATCGAGATCATGTCTAACCACCAGATCGCCAAGTAAGCAGCAACCAAGTCGTCCCCGCCCTGCGGGGACGACTAGCTTTCCCCGTCAGCACCAGGACTTTTCATGCTCGCCACCGAACCTCAAGCCGCCCTGCTCTCGCCCCAGCGCGCCGCAGCGCATCCCGGACAGTCCGAAGCGCGCGCGTTGCTGCGCGACCTGTTCGATACCGCGGTCGCTTCCGTCAGCGCCAGCCACTGCCTGCCGCCGCACCTGCCCACGCCGCCCAAGGGCCGCACGGTAGTGATCGGCGCCGGCAAGGCCGCTGCCGCGATGGCGCAGGCGGTCGAGGCGAACTGGCAAGGCGAGCTGTCGGGCCTGGTGGTGACGCGCTATGGCCATGGCGCCGAGTGCCAGCGCATTGAAGTGGTGGAAGCCGCGCACCCCGTTCCCGATGAAGCCGGTGCGCGCGCCGCGCAACGCATGGTGGAACTGGTGCAGGGCCTGACCGCCGACGACCTGGTGCTGTGCCTGATCTCCGGTGGCGGCTCGGCCCTGCTTGCCGCGCCAGCACCCGGCCTGACGCTGGCCGACAAGCAGGCCGTCAACAAGGCGCTGCTGCGCAGCGGCGCCAGCATCGGCGAGATGAACTGCGTGCGCAAGCACCTGTCGGCGCTCAAGGGAGGCCGGCTCGCGCTGCACTGCGCACCGGCACGCGTCGAGACGCTGCTGATTTCCGATATCCCCGGCGATGACCCGACCCTGATCGCCAGCGGCCCGACGCTGCCCGACGCGACCACCTGCGCCGACGCGCTGGCCGTCATCGCCAAGTACGGCATTGAAGTCCCCGCCAACGTGCGCGCCCACCTGGAAAGCGGCGCCGGCGAAACGCCCAAGCCCGGCGATGCCCGCTTCGAGGGCCACCGCAACGTGACGCTGGCTACCGCGCAGCAATCGCTGGAAGCCGCGGCCGCGCGCGTGCGTGCACTGGGCTACGAGGCCCATATCCTGTCCGACTGCATCGAAGGCGAAGCCCGCGAAGTGGCCGAAGTGCACGCCGCCATCGCGCGCCAGGTCGCGCAGCACGGCCAGCCCTTCAGCAAGCCCTGCGTGATCCTTTCCGGCGGCGAGACCACCGTGACCGTGCGCGGCAAGGGCCGCGGCGGGCGCAATGCCGAGTTCCTGCTGGCGCTGGCGGTGGCGCTGGACGGCCTGGCCGGCGTGCACGCGATCGCCGGCGACACCGACGGCATCGACGGCTCCGAGGACAATGCCGGCGCGCTGCTGTCGCCCGACACCCTGACCCGCGCCGCCGCGCGCGGGCTGTCGGCGCGCGCGCACCTGGACAACAACGACGGCTACGGCTTCTTTGCCGGCGTGGACGACCTGATCGTCACCGGCCCGACCCGCACCAACGTGAATGACTTCCGCGCCATCCTGATCGTGTAGGCCTGCAGTCGCCAGCGCAGTACCGCCGTACCGAAGCAGTCGTTCACCTGAACAGCATTACCCGGCGCGCCACGTGGCGCGCCGTCCGAGAATGGAAGAGGAGACATCATGAGACGCCAGCGCAAAGCGAAGATCGTTGCCACGCTTGGACCCGCAAGCACCGACATCGCGGTGATCCGCGAACTGTTCGAGGCGGGCGCCGACGTGTTCCGGCTGAACTTCAGCCACGGCACGCACGAAGACCACCGCGCGCGCTACGACGCCGTGCGCAAGATCGAGGCCGAGACCGGCCGCCCGATCGCGATCCTGGCCGACCTGCAGGGCCCCAAGCTGCGCATCGGCACCTTCGCCGCCGGCAAGGTCGCGGTGCGCGCGGGCGATGTGTTCGTGCTCGACAGCGATCCCACCCCGGGCGACGGCACCCGCGTCTACCTGCCGCACCCCGAACTGTTCGCCGCCGCGCAGCCGGGCCAGTCGCTGCTGATCGATGACGGCAAGGTACGCCTGTCGATCGAAGCGGTGACCACCGGCACCATCACCACGCGCGTGGTCAACAACGGCACGCTGTCCGACCGCAAGGGCGTGAACGTGCCCGACGCCGTGATCCCCATCCCCGCGTTGACCGAGAAGGACCGCAAGGACCTGGACTTCGCGCTGGCGCTTGGCGCTGACTGGATCGGCCTGTCGTTCGTGCAGCGCCCGTCCGACATCGTCGAAGCGCGCGAGATCGTCGGCACCCGTGCCGGCATCCTGTCCAAGATCGAGAAGCCGGCCGCGCTGCAGCAACTCGAAGAGATCGTGCGCGTGTCCGATTCCGTGATGGTGGCGCGCGGCGACCTCGGCGTGGAGTTGCCGCCCGAGCGCGTCCCCGGCGTGCAGAAGCGCATCCTGCGCGTGTGCCGCCAGCTGGGCAAGCCGGTGGTGATCGCCACGCAGATGCTGGAATCGATGATCGACTCGCCGGTCCCGACCCGCGCCGAAGCATCGGACGTGGCCAGCGCCATCTATGAAGGCGCCGACGCGGTAATGCTGTCGGCCGAGTCGGCCAACGGCCGCTACCCGGTGCCGGCGGTGTCGATGATGAACCGCATCGTCACCGAGGTGGAACGCGACCCGCTGTACCGCAATCTGCTCGATGCCCAGCATGAGACCCCGCTGAACACGCGCCAGGATGCCATCTGCGCGGCGCTGCGCGAAGTCACGCAGATCATCGGCGCCGCCGCGACCGTGACCTACACGTCCTCGGGTGCCACCGCGCTGCGCGCCGCGCGCGAGCGGCCGTGCGCGCCGATCGTCAGCATCACGCCGAACCTGGAAATCGCTCGCCGCCTGGCCATTGCCTGGGGCGTCCACTCCACCGTGAGCCCGGATGTGCAGAGCGTGGATGAAATGGTCGAAGCCGCCACCCGCGCGGCGGTGGCCGAAGGCTATGCCGTGCCGGGTGACCAGATCACCATCGCTGCGGGGATGCCGTTCGGGCAAGGCGGGACTACCAACCTGCTGCGCGTGGCTGAAGTTGGCGCCAGCGCGGTGGCAACCGCACCGGCTGCGCGTGAGGCTGCTTTGGCGTAATTGCGCTGTTGCGTTCCCGTCCCGGAACGTTCAGGTCATGACGAAACCGGGTGCAAACCCGGTTTCTTTGTTTTGCCGCACACCGCCTGCGTTGCCCGTCTCCAGGGTGAGTGGGTGGTGTTTTTTTGTTGTGCGCCTGGATGCGGCTGGCTGATGGCGGAAGCAGCACCAACCCCCGGATTGCTATACTGATTGCCACCCCCTGCAACTCAACCCCCCCCAATCCCGGAGCCCCCATGCGCCTAGATGACGAAGCCGAAAGCCAGAACGTTGAAGACCGCCGCGGCGGATTCGGCGGCGGGTTCGGCGCCGGGCCAAAGACCATTGGCATCGGCACGATCGTCATCGCACTGGCAGCGTCCTATTTCTTCGGCATCGACCCGATGCTGATCATGCAGGGCGCCTCGGTGCTGCAAGGCTCCGGCCCGCAGCAGCAGCAACAGCATCAGGTGAACCGCCCGCCGGCGACGGATCAGATGACGGTGTTCACGCGCAAGGTGCTGGGCAATACCGAGCGCACCTGGCAACACATCTTTGAAACCCAGCTGAACCGCCGCTATGCACCCCCCACGCTGGTGCTGTTCTCCGGCGCCACGCCCACGGCCTGCGGCACCGGCCAGTCGGCGATGGGCCCGTTCTACTGCCCCGGCGACCAGAAGGTCTATATCGACCTGGCTTTCTATGACGAGCTGCGCCAGCGCTTCGGCGCCAGCGGCGACTTTGCCCAGGCCTATGTGATCGCGCACGAGATCGGCCATCATGTGCAGAACCTGCTGGGCGTATCGGACAAGGTCGACAGCGCGCGCCGCCGCATGGGCGAGGCGCAGGCCAACCAGCTGTCGGTGCGCATGGAACTGCAGGCCGACTGCCTGGCGGGTGTCTGGGCCGCCACCGCGCAGCGCGCCAACCAGCAGCTGCTGGAGCCTGGCGATGTCGAAGAAGGCCTGAAGGCCGCCGCCGCGATCGGCGACGACCGTCTGCAGCGCCAGTCGCAGGGCTATGTCGTGCCGGAGGCCTTTACCCACGGCTCCAGCGAGCAGCGCGTGCGCTGGCTGCGGCGCGGCATTGAGTCCGGCGATATCCGCAAGTGCGATACCTTCGCCTCGCGCGACCTGTAAGCGCGAACTCCACCCCCGACGTCTGAGGGGTGTCGGCAATGTGACGTTTGCGTTGTCCGGACCCTGTTCCCTGTCTATAATCGCCGGCAAGGCCGCATGACGACGGCCAGTCGCCGGCGTCGATCCTCACCGATCCTTCCTGCCGCAGCGCCGGGTTCTCCCCACAGGACCCCTGCAAGCGCCGCGGTGCACGCCGGCCCCGGTCGACGGGCCACGCGCCCCCTGACCGACAGGCGACCCGACCCGCGGCCAGATCGGCACCATCAGCAACATCGGCCCAGCTTTGCCGCGACTTGCCGCCTCTTGCCGCTGAGCCTTGCGGCGTCTCCACACCCAAGCCGTTCCGTTCCAACCGCACCGGAGCCACGGCCGATCTTCACTTGCCGTGCGCCCGTGCCAGCCCTGACCTGACATGGCGTCGTTTTTTCTGAAGCGCCCGGCGTTTGCCTGGGTGCTGGCCATCCTGACCGTGGTAGCGGGCCTGGTGGCCCTGAACCGCATCCCCATCGCCCAGTACCCGGCGGTGGCGCCGCCCACGGTGATCATCTATGCCGATTACCCGGGTGCGTCCGCGCGCACGGTGGAGGACCGCGTCACCGCGGTGCTGGAGCAGCAGATGCATGGCATCCCCGGCCTGCTTTACCTGGATTCCAGCAGCGAGGGCGGCACCGCCACGGTGACGCTGGGCTTCCGCCAGGGCACCGACCCGCAGCTGGCGCAGGTCAACGTGCGCAACCGCGTGGCGCAGGCCGAGCCCTTGCTGCCCGAGGCGGTGCGCCGCGGCGGCGTCTATGTCGACCAGGCCAGCAGCAGCGCCTTCATGTACGTGTCGCTGGTGTCCGGCAGCGGGCAGCTGGACGAGACCGCGCTGGGCGACTTTGCCGCCGGCTCGGTGCTGCCGCTCCTGCGCCGCCTGCCCGGCATCGGCAAGGCCGAACCGTATGGCGCCGAATACGCGCTGCGGATCTGGTTCGATCCCGACAAGCTGCATGCCTTCAACCTGACCACGGCCGAGGTCGAGGCCGCCATCCGCGCGCGCAACGGCAACGTGACGCCGGGCCAGCTGGGCGCCGCGCCTGCGGTGCCGGGACAGCCGTTCCAGGCGATCGTGCGCCCGCCCGCGCCGATGAGCGATGCACAGGCGTTCGGGCGCATCGTGGTGCGCGCGGCCACCGACGGCTCCGCCGTGCTGCTGCGCGACGTGGCGCGGGTGGAGCTGGCCGCCAGCGACTATCGCTACGGCTCCACGCTCAACACGCGCAATGCCGCGTCGATCGGGCTGAAGCTGGCCGACGGTGCCAACGTGCTGCAGACCTCGCGCACCGTGCGCGCGGCGCTCGATGCCGCCAGCAAGGGCTTTCCGGGCGACGTGCGCTATGAGATATCGTATGACGGCGCCACCTTCGTCCAGGCGTCGATCTCGCGCGTAGTGCTGACGCTGGTCGAAGCCACGGTGCTGGTGTTCCTGATCCTGTACCTGTTCCTGGGCAACCTGCGCGCGACGCTGATCCCATGCATCGTGGTGCCTGTATCGCTGCTGGGCACGGTCGCCTGCCTGTACGCGCTGGGGCTGTCGCTGAACGTGATCACGCTGTTTGGCGTGGTGCTGGCGATCGGCATCCTGGTGGACGACGCCATCGTGGTGGTCGAGAACGTCGAGCGCATCATGCGCACCGACAGCGTGGGCGCGATGGAGGCCGCGGCGCGCTCGATGCGCGAGGTCTCGGGCGCGCTGGTGGCGGTGACGCTGGTGCTGTGCGCGGTGTTCGTGCCGATGGCGTTCTTCGGCAGCGCGGTGGGCGTGATCTACCGGCACTTTGCGGTGACGCTGGCGGTGTCGATCGCGTTCTCGCTGTTCTTTGCGCTGACGCTGGCGCCGGCCATGTGCGCCAGCCTGCTGCGCCACAGCGCGGCGCCGGCGCGCGGGCCGCTGGCCTGGTTCGATGCGCGCTTTGCCGCCTTCACCGGGCGCTATGCCGGCTGGGTGCAGGCGCTGCAGCGCAGGCGGCTGCGCTGGCTGGCGGTCTACCTGGCGTTGACGCTGGCATGCGGCTACGCCTTGTGGAAGATGCCCAGCGGCTTCCTGCCGGAAGAGGATACCGGCGAGATCGTGGTCGATGTCGAGCTGCCCGCCGGCAGCACGCAGGCCGACACGCGCCGGCTGGTTGCCGGGCTGGAACAATGGATGCGCGACCAGCACTACCCGGTGCATTCGAGCTTTGCCGTGCTGGGCTGGTCCAGCGGCGGCAGCGGCGAGCAGCGCGCCAGCCTGTTTATCGGCCTGACCGACTGGAAGGCGCGCGGGCGCAAGCACACGGCCCAGGCCGTGCTGGAGCGGCTGTCGGCCGGGCTGGAAACCTGGCCGGGACGCGGCGCGGCGCAGCTGTTTGCGTACAACAGCTCGGCGCTGCCCGAACTGGGCAGCATCGGTGGCCTCGACATGCGCCTGGTGGCGCGCCAGCCGGTGGGGCGCGAGGCGCTCTTCGCCGCGCGCGACAAGCTGCTTGAGCGCGCCAGACAAGACCCGGTGCTGGGCGAGGTACGCGCCACCACCGGCCAGCCGGTGCCCGCGCTGGACCTGAAGATCGACTACCGCAAGGCCGAGGCCTTCGGCGTCGATGCCGATACCGTGCACCACACGCTGTCGGCCACGCTGGGCTCGCGCTATATCGACGAAGTCGCGCGCGAGGGCCGCGTGCGGCGCGTGATCCTGCAGGCCGACGCGCCCTTCCGCATGCGGCCGGATCAGCTCGCGCGCGTGCACGTGCGCAACGCACAGGGCGCGATGGTGTCGCTGGCCGCGTTCGCCTCGCTGGAATGGGGACGCGGCGAGGTCACGCTCGAGCGCTTCGACGGCTTCAGCTCGGTGCGCATCAATGCCGAGGTGGCGCCGGGCTACACCACCGGCGCGGCGATGACGCGGCTGGCCGAACTGGTGCGCGAGCTCGGGCCGGAATACGACGTGCGCTGGACCGGGCGCGCCTTCGAACAGGAGCAGACCGGCACGCAGGCGCCGTGGCTGTTCGCGCTGTCGCTGCTGTTTATCTTCCTATGCCTGGTGGCGCTGTATGAAAGCTGGACCCTGCCGCTGGCGGTGATCGCGATCGTGCCGACCGGCCTGATGGGCGCGGCCGCGGCGATCTGGCTGCGCGGCATGCCCAACGACGTCTACTTCAAGGTGGGCGTGGTGGTGATCATGGGGCTGGCGGCCAAGAACGCGATCCTGATCGTCGAATATGCCGAGCAGTTGCGGCGCAGCGGTGCGGGCACCATGGGCGCGGTGGAGGCCGCCACGCGCGCGGCGCGCCAGCGGCTGCGGCCGGTGGTGATGACCTCGCTGGCCTTTGTGCTGGGCGTGGTGCCGCTGGCGATCAGCACCGGCCCGGGCGCGGGTGCGCAGCAGGCGGTCGGCACCGGCGTGCTGGGCGGCATGCTGGGTGCGACGGTGCTGGGTACGCTGGCAGTGCCGCTGCTCTATGCAGCGATCGCGCGCAGGTTGCCGCGCGCGCAGCCGGAACCCGGACACGACGCGACCGCCATGCAGCCGCCTTCGGCATGAGGGGCATGCCTGCGTGCTGACGCGGTCACGAGCCGACGGAAGAGAAAAGCGCCTGCCTGGCGAAGAGAGAAGGAGGAGGAGGTCAGCCGGGCAGGCGGGAGAGAAAACTTGCGGCCACCGCAGTGGCCGCACGAGGTCTTTGGGAAGACCTACGAGGATCAGACGCGATAGCCGTACAGGGAACCGTCACCCGAGCGGGAATTGTCGAGCGCACGATCGGCAATATCACCGGTGAAGGTGTGCGTACCTTCGCTGAAGGTATCGAACTTGCCTTGCTTGGAGATCTCGCCACTGAAGCTATGCGAGCCTTCGGTGAAGCTGTCGAACTTGCCGTCGCGGCGCGAACCTTCCGAGTACGGGTCGAAGCGGCCGGTGCGGGCTCCGTCCGTGTACGTATCGAACTTGCCTTGCTTGGCGCCGTCCGTATACACATCGTACTTGCCGGCCTTCAGCGCATCGGCATACACATCAAATTTGCCAACCTTGCTGGCAGCGGGGGCAGCCAACGCCACAGCGGACGCGGCGACAGCCGCGAACACGAGCGCGCCGCCAAGGATACGTCTGGCGATCATTTGGGACTCCTTCAACTGATTTCGTCGTTCTTTCTTGTATGGACCGGGATGAGACTCCGGCCGCTCTGCAATCTATGTTGCGATGCGAGCACGGACTGAAGATTAGTCACAGTCCACGCAAGCAGAAATACCGCTGCGACGAATGGTGCGTTGCGAGTCGTGAAACGACTGGCTTGCCGATGAATGGTGTCGATGGATCGCCAGGCACACGCGGCGCATGACGCGCCGGCGTGGCCCCGGCAGCACGCCTCAGGCGGCCGGGATGCGGCTCAAAGCGTGTACTGGCCGCTGGCTTCCGGCTGGAACGCGATCCCGGCGACACTCACCTGCTGCTCGCGGCCGTCGGGCAGCCGGTAGCTGACGGTCTGGCCGGCGCGCGCGCCCAGCAGCGCCTGGCCCACTGGCGACAGCACCGACAGGCGGCCGGCATCAAAGTCGGCCGCGTCGGGGTACACCAGCGTCCAGTTGCGCGGGGCCTGCTCGCCCGGCAGGTTGCAGACCAGGCGCGTGTTCATGGTGACCACGTCGGTCGGGATCTCTTCGGGCGCGACGATGGTGGCGCGCGCCAGCAAGCTGTCGAGCATGTCCTCAAGTTGCGCCGAGCCGGCGCGGCTGGCGATGCGCTCCAGGCGGGTCACGTCGAGTTCGGTCAGGTACAGGGTGGCGGTATTCGTTTTGGTGGCCGTCATGGCGGGTCCTCCGGCAGTCAGGTGGTTGGCGCGGCCCGGCCAGCATGGCAGGCGGCGGCGGTCAGGTCTGGCAGGTATGGCGTTTGCGCGGCAGCGCGGACATCAACGAATCCGGCGCGGGCCTTGCGGCAGTGGCCGGAAAAACTGAAAACGCTGGCTCGGGCCCGGTTCGGCCCGGGCCCCGCTATGGAGACGAATCAGGCTGGGAACCGGGCGGAATCAGGCGGTGCGCTGATCCGGCGGGGAGAGACTGCGCGCGTGGCGCGCTGGGGCAGGATGTTGGCCGTGGCGATCGCGCACGCGTGCGCGCGGCCGGTCCGCATCAGGCGGACAGGCGCATCGGGCATCGGCGTCAGGCGATCAGTCATGGTCATGCAGAATGTTTGATAAGGGGCAGCGGATGGTTCTCTGAACAGGCGAGCCGCGTAAGTCGTTGCTCACTACATCGCTCACTGGCTGCGCTGCCGCCGGGGCCCGTGCACCGCAGTGGTGCGATCACGGGAACAGCCATCGTAGCACAGCGACGCGCCTGCGCGCCTCACCCGTTGGCAGCATGCCCGGCCTCGTGCGCGCCCGCATGGCATTCACAGGCCGCGCCGGCCGCGGCCTGCTGCAGGTTCTGCAGGATGCCGCACTCACTGGCGGGCTGGTGGTGGTGGCAGGTCTCGCGCAGCGCGCGCAACTGCCCCTCAAGCGCCTCCAGCGCCACCCGCTGCGCATGGATCTGCGCGATCTGGCGGTCCAGCAGCGTATTGATGTCGTCGCAGTCCTGCGACGGATTGCGCTCGAACTCACGCAGCCGCCGTACATCCGACAGGCCCATGCCGAGCGAGCGGCAGTGGCGCACGAAATTCAGCTGGACCAGGTGGCCGTCGTCATAGCGGCGATAGCCGTTGGCCTCGCGCCGCGGCGCGTCGAGCAGGCCTTCGCGTTCGTAATAGCGGATGGTCTCAACATCGCAGCCGCTGGTACGGGAGAGTTCGCCGATGCGCATGATCCATGGTCCTCGCTTTGTACCCTGTAACTACTACAGGGTTAGTGATAGTGTAGGCCAGTCCGGCAGGTCTTGTCAGGGTGCCAGATGCAGCACTTACTGAACGGGTGACGCCGGCGTGCGACGGGCCCTGCGGGCGGCGCCTGCGCCATGCCGCATCCTGTAGAATTCCTTCCACATCTACCGATAAACCGTCCCCCCTTCGTGCGCTCCCTCCGGCTACTCCTGCTGGTCATGATGCTGGCCTTCCTGCCCCTGCCGGGCTGGGCGGCAGCGTTCGCGCACGCCGTGGTGGCCACCGGCGAGATGTCGGCCGCGCCAGCGGCCGGCATCGGCAACGACGACGCTGCCGGAACCGCCGCAACGGGCGAGCCGTCACCCGCTTCCGAAGCCGCCGAGCCGCAGTGGCAGCCCGGCGCCGACCTTGCCGAGCAACTGCTGCCGGCATCTCCCTTGCGCCTGGCCGCCTGGGGCGGCCGCGCCGGACCGCCGCGCTATGCCGGCGCCCCGCTGCCCGACCCCGATCTGCCGCGGCTGCCGCGTCCGCCGAGCGCCTGAGTCCCACCGGCGCGGCCTGGCCGTGCCCGCCTGTTCCTGCGTGCCGCGCCTGAGCGTGCGGCGTGCGTCTGCGGCCCGTCCGCATCCTGGCTGTACCGCCCTACACACCACTGCTCCACACACACATGAAACGCGTATTGCTTTTCCTGGCGACCAACCTCGCCGTCATGCTTGTCCTCAGCATCACCGCCAGCGTGCTGGGGGTGAACCGCTTCCTGACCGCCAACGGCCTGAACCTGGGCACGCTGCTGGCGTTCGCCGCCCTGATGGGCTTCGGTGGCGCCTTTATCTCGCTGCTGATGTCCAAGACCATCGCCAAGTGGTCGACCGGCGCGCAGGTCATCACCCATCCCAGCACCAGCACCGAGTTGTGGCTGGTGCAGACCGTCGAAAAACTGGCGCAGCGCGCCGGCCTGCCGATGCCGGAAGTCGCCATCTACGATGGCGAACCCAATGCCTTCGCCACCGGCGCGACCAGGAACAGTTCGCTGGTAGCGGTGTCCACCGGCCTGCTGCAATCGATGTCCCATGAAGAAGTGGAAGCGGTGCTGGCGCACGAGGTCGCACACGTGGCCAACGGCGACATGGTCACGCTGACGCTGATCCAGGGCGTGGTCAACACGTTTGTGATCTTCCTGGCGCGCGTGGTCGGCTACTTCGTCGATTCGATGCTGCGCAAGAACGATGAGGAATCGAGCGGCCCGGGCATCGGCTACATGGTCACGGTGGTCATCTGCGAAATCGTGTTCGGCATCCTGGCCAGCATCATCGTGGCCTGGTTCTCGCGCCGCCGCGAATTCCGTGCCGATGCGGGCGCGGCCGGCATGATGGGCACGCCCACGCCGATGGTGGCGGCGCTGCGCCGCCTGGGCGGCCTGGAGCCGGATGGCCTGCCGCAGAACATGCAGGCGATGGGCATTGCCGGCGGCAAGTCGTGGATGGCGCTGTTCTCCAGCCACCCGCCGATCGAGCAGCGCATTGCCGCGCTGCAATCGGCGCGCTGATACCAGACGCTATTCGAACACCCGGCCGCGCAGCGACTTGACCTGGCCGCGCTGGCTCTTGCTGTCCAGCCGGCGCCGGCGCGAGGCCAGCGTCGGCCGCGTGGGCCGGCGCACGCGCGGCGGCGTGGCCACGCTGCGCACCAGTTCGTGCAGCCGCCGCACCGCTTCGTCGCGGTTCTGGTCGAGGCTGCGGAACTGCTGCGCCTTGATCACCACCACGCCGTCGCGCGTGATGCGGTGGTCATGCAGCGCCAGCAGGCGCTCCTTGTGGTCGGGCGCGAGCGAGGAGGCATGCACGTCGTAGCGCAGGTGCACGGCATTGGACACCTTGTTGATGTTCTGGCCTCCCGCACCCTGCGCCCGGATCGCCGTGATCAGGTATTCGTGATGGGGGATGACTAGGTCGTCGGTCATGGCCGTATCATAGCAAGCGCCTCTGCGCCCGCTGCGCGGCGACGATCGCATGCCGGAGCCCGCGCCGGGAAGCGCCCCCGGCTCCCGCCGGAACGAACTGACGGTGGCCGGCCGCAGGTCTTCGCCTACACTTGCTGCCTCATACCAACACTCGGCAAAGATATGCGAAAAGCGGGTCGCATCAAATCGTGGCATGCCGAGAAGGGTTTCGGCTTCATCAACGTCCATGCGGACACGAAAGATGTCTTCTTCCACATCACGGCATTGCAAACGCGCGCCGTGACGCCCAAGCCCGGCGACCGAGTCAGCTTCGTACTCTCCAGGGGGAAGGATGGCCGGATACAGGCGCTTGACGTCGCCATCGCCGGCGCGCCCAGGCAGGCCGAAGAGGCAAGCTGGCTGCCAGCGCTGGCCGGCCTCGCGGCCGTGGTGGTCATCACCGCCTGTGCCCTCGGTGGCTACCTGCCCCGGCAGGTCGGCATCGCCAGCCTCCTCGCCAGCATCATCGCGTTCCTGGCCTACGCGGAGGACAAGGCGCGCGCCCGCCGCGACGCATGGCGCATCCCTGAAGCCCATCTGCACCTGCTCGCACTCTGCGGCGGCTGGCCAGGCGCGCTGGCCGCCCAACATCTGCTTCGGCACAAGAACCGCAAGGCGGCGTTCCAGGCAATTTTCTGGGGAACCGTCGGGCTGAACATCGGCGCGATGGTGCTATGGAAGACCGCCCTGGCTGCATGACGGTATCGGGCTTCGGCCCGGCACGCGTGTCCACGACCGGCATTGTGGAGATACTCAAATGATGTCGCCCACGAAACCCACAAGTTGTCGCTTTTGAACCTGTGCAGCGTCGTATCGAGCACTTAATTGCAGGCGAAAAATACCCATTAGATGTCGTATCGTGCGTCAGCGAACCCATAATGTGTCGCATCGTGCAAAGGATGCGCGCTGTACCCTAAGACCGGCCAGCGTCAACCCTCCCCTCAACTTGAACTGCCGGCGGCCGGCTGGCAGTTTGACTCTAAAGCCGACTTCAGAGGGGAGCAGGTAAAGTGTTTTACGGTATATCATTTGTGCCGAGTGAGCCACAGGCCGGAGGGCCCGATGATTCCAATCCTGCCGGATTCGGCTTGGCGAGAGTTTCGTAGCGCCCCTGCGAGCAAAGGGCAGAACCACACCACGCACCAAGCGCTAATCGTTGACCACGCGGGGCAAGAGCACAAATGCTTCGTAAAAGCTGCGCCGACTGGCAACCCTATGGCATTTACCGAGGGACTTGCCTGGCTGATGGCCGATTCTCTCGACCTACCGCGCCCAAAGTTCGCAGCTCTCCTACATCTTCCAGTCCAGAAGCTCCGGCAGTGCATGCCGCTCGACCAACACTGGATGGGCTACGACCACGCGCTAGCGTTCTGCTCATCCGTAGTCCCTGGAAAGCACATTACCAGTCGCTGGAATTGGCTTGCGGCCTTTCGGACTAAGCGGGCGTTTAGCCACCAGGATGTCGCACGGATTGCCGCCTTCGACGTGTGGGTCGAGAACCAAGACCGGCACACTGGGAACTTTCTGCGCACGAACGCCGGCGACTACATCCCCATCGACAACGAATTCATCCTATATACATTGGTCTGGGTGGCTAGCGGAATCTCTTGCGTGCAGCAGAGCCTTCAAGCTCAGGCTCGAGCAATGCTCAAGAGTGCTGGCTATATGAATTTTGAATCCGCAATGGTTGTGGCATCGCAACAGCACGAACAGGCTTTCCTAAAGGTGTCACCCTCTCTACAACAGTTCATTACCACGATGGTTGCCGACCCAATTCAGGGGGCGGCAGCGGCTACTGCTATTCTGCAGTTCTTGGGACAGCGCGCGCAGTCAGATTGGCTCGCCAACGAACTAGGACGCATCGTATGACTAGCATGTTCTTGTCCGCGGGGGACGACCCCTATGCTCATCTGCGGAAGCACACTGTAGCGGTGCCCAAGGCTGCGTTCGAAGGCGTGTGGGCAACGATTGAACTGCAGCCAGATGCGTTTGCTCGGCAACGGTACACAGTAGGAGTGGCCGTAGCCTATCAAGACGGCAGCTTTGTCTTTCGCTTGCTCGATGACCTGAGTAAGTTTGACTGCATCTACGGCCGCGACGACGCGGCTGAGATTCGCTCACTCATTGAAGCTGCTGAGCAGACACTAACGCGTGCCAAGAAGCTCAATGTTGCTCTCGCTGATACGCAGTTTGATAGTGGAATGGTGATGCTGGGCGACCTGTGGCCTACAGCAGGTACCTCTATTGACGCGGTCCTCAGCCGACTCTATTTGGACGTCATACCGTTCATTCCGCGAGAAGAGCGCAAGGAACGCGATTTCGTCACTCTAGACAACGCAGCTGTCCGCCGACTTGTCGATGACGAGCTCAAACGAATTGCAGGGCTGTCTTTCGAGCGCATTAGTAGTCCGCCGCAACGGGCAGTGGTGGACCGTACTACCGGGCAATCCCATTGGCTTGAGTTCAATTTGGAGCCTTCCGGCAGGGCTGGTAGCGTCATATCTGCGGTCTATAAGACGCCAACCAGCGTTGAATTGAACTTCCTTCGTGCCTCCCGGGACCTTGCAACGTACGCACGCGTAAGGGATTTACAAGACGACCGGTTGGGTCTGTTCGTGATGACTCCAACGAAGGAGGCCATGCCACCATCTGAGCTGGACCGTATTGAGGACATCCTTGGCGAGCAAAGCTGGCGCTTGGAGCAGCAAGGCTTTGTGGTCTCGGCACACGATGACCCAGGCCTCTTGGCGCGCGATGTCTGGGAGTGGGCTGCCGTCACCGAGTAGCAATTTCCTGCGGCCGCACGGCACAATCTACTCCACGGTCCGGAGTTGCGCGGGACGCATCAGTCCAACGTCATCGCGCGCCACCTTGGTACGGCTTCAATAATGGTATGGCCTCACTAACATCAGCCAATCCCGATGCCCTGCTCGACTTGCAGCGCACCGTGCAGCGCAAGCTCGGGCGCTGCCTGCTTCGTCTCCAGCAGTACGAAGTCCTCCTCAAGTCGCTCGTCGCCCATCGCGACATTGCAGGGCCACCCGCTCGGTTGCAGGCCATCCGTGACGCACAGGTGGCAAGTGTTCAGAAACAGACCCTGGGTACGCTGGTGGGCATGCTTACCGACAACTATCTGACCCCAAGCCAGGGTGACGATGCCGCTAGCGAAGACGAGTCGGGCGATGGCGGCCTTTGGGTCCGATTCCGTTCTCAGATTGAGTTGGACCCGGAACGCTATGAGTCCATGAAGACGGCGCTAAAGGAACTGGTAGACCTGCGCAATGAGCTAGTCCATCACTTTCTGCAACGATTCAACATCTGGGAAGTAGATGGCTGCACCGCCGCCGACGCTCACCTCGATGCCAGTTTCGAGACCATCGATGGCCATTTCCTCACCCTTCGTGGTTGGGTGCAGTCCATGCAGGAGGTATGGGCGCAGATGGCGTCGTTCACAGCGACCCCGGCCTATAGGGACTTCCTAGCGAATGGTATCCGGCCGGATGGGTCAGTGGATTGGCCAACAAGCAGGGCCGTCTCCTGTCTCCGGGAGGCGGAGTCCAGATTCGCCACAAATGGCTGGACGAAGCTCAATGCCGCCACGGCATGGATACGCGAGCAGCATCCGGACCAGCAGCCGCTACGGTATGGCTGTGGTAGCTGGCGGCAGGTTGTCCACGAATCGCGTCAGTTCGAAATTCGCAAGCAGGTGGACAAGGACAGCGGTTGCAATGAGGTCTGGTATCGCAGTCGGCCGACAGAAACAGCGATATAAGAAGGCAAGAGCTGCGTTCACGAGCCAGCCGTCCGAACAAGTACCAATACGTCGGCAAGAAGGCCGACGGCGACTTGTTCCGGCCTGACCTGCAGCTGTTCGTGAACGGCCTGCCAGCATTTGTCTGGACTTCAGGCATGCAGAAGCTCGCCTGACCTCAAGATTCGCCTGCCGTAGGTCGTTATAGCCGCATTGAAACCATTGGGACGGACGACTACAAGCGCTGTCTCAACTACCTTGTCGGATATATCCTGATGTCGCTCATCTGGTGGGAAAAGACGGTTGAATACGCTTTTATCTTGCAAACTAGAGAGCTGCTGGACTTCGCTGCGCCTGTCGCCGGACGTCACGAGGCCGGCGGCGACGGCATCTTTGCGAGTGATTCGAAGCTGCTGCTCATCGAGTTCAAACGCGACCGCAGTGCATTGTCTTCGGAACGCACAAAGTTTGCGGATTTTGACTCAGCAACAGTTTCACTGAGAAGCCATGATGCTCATCATTTCATTGTGCACGGCCACGAAGTGCCGCGACAACCTGACATGGCAACGGGGTTCGGGCTTGTAGCGCACACTTACTTTTCGAAAAGCCCCGCTGAATCAATTGAACAAATGTTTGCGGCGGGTACCTCGATAGATGATTTCAACTCGTATCTGAACGCGCTGCTGAAGCTAAAGATTGCCGACGGAAGGGGCAGCGGCGCCATCGGCTCAACATCCTATGCCTCTGTGTTCGGTGTGTCCCCGAGGCAAGAGGCAATCGTCGTGTCAATGGAGGAATACCTTGCGCACGAACTGAAGTACGAACACACCATCGACGTACCGCAGAGTGCCCACGAATTCAGCCCACCAGGCATGTGACAAGGCGCAAGCTCTTGATTAAGTAGTCGCGACTGCCCCAATCGCGATGCCTTGGAGCAGGTCGTCGGTCCTGGTGGGTAACCCAATAAGAAATCCCCCGAACAAGCCTGTCGGGGATTTTTTTGTGTCGGCTACTGGCACCCTTGAGTCGCGAAGCCACCCTTCCGTTACACGTAGGACTCCACCGGGGGATACAACGAACAAATGCGAAACGCTAGCGGAACTGGCGGTTCACGCCGGTCATGGACATCCGATATGTCAACATTCGCTGACTAACGCCATACGTGTCAGCGGCCTCTGCCGGTTCGAGTTGCCGCTGCTTTATCGCAACGAGGGCGTCTCGAGGGAGTAAAAGCGTGCCAGCGAGCCAGTCTGCTTCCTCTTCTTGCTCTTTGTCGTAACCCTTAAGAAGCATCAACCCTTCCGAGGAGACGTCCATCTCATGAGGCTGATGGTTCCTGATTCGGTGGGCCAGTTCATGCATGAGGTCGTTCGCTTGCCTCCCCGGAGAGTGGGAGGAGTTCAGGATGACCAACGTCTTGGTGCCTACAACAAGTGTTACGGCGGACCAGCAGCTTGGCGTCGACCCGTCGTTGCGCAACAGGACCTCTAAGTGTTTCTCTGTGAGTCTTGGCACATCGTGAGGCGTCCAAACTCGAATGCCTAGATGGGCTGCAAGCGCTCGCGGCGCTAGAGGCGCTCTCGAACTCAGGCCAAGTTCTTCCCTCACCTCGGCCGAATATCGCTCGGACCAGGCTTTGAATCCTCGCTGCACAGTTGTATCTATACCTCTTCTTCTTGTAGAGCTTTCTGTGCGAGCAGAATCATCTCGCTCAGCGCTTTGGCGCTGTCCTGCCGGATGGCGACTTCCTTCTTGAAGTGAACCTGCGCTCTTGTTCCCGCGCCTTGCACTGGCGCTAGCCCGAGAAATTGCGCTGGGTCGGCTCCCAACCAAGCGCAAATCTTCCCAAAGGTCTCAAGGTCCGGAATCTTCTTGTTCTCGACTCTCGATAGCGTAGCAGGGCTGATTCCAACCTCTCGGGCGGCCTCTCTTACACCTCGTCCGTCTCTCTTCTCAAGTATCCGGTCTGCCAAGGCATCAATATTGACGTGGTCCACGTGCTCCTCTGTCTTACAAATAAAACGGATTGCGTTTGACATGCGAGACGACCCGTGGGAAACTGTCTCTCATGTAAGACGGAGTGTCCCACCGGCTTGCCATGCAGGTCAACAAGCTTCGTGTGGACGTGATTCATTTGACACTTTTAGGACAAAGGAGTTGTGATGACCCAAGAAGCACCTCAGCCCGAAGCTGCCGTCGCAGAAGGCGACAAACCACAGGGGCCGCAAGTTGAGTTTGAGCACATCGCGTCCCTTCAAGAGGTGAAATTTCACGTCAAGTGGGACGACACGCTAGAGCACGCATGGAACCGTGCTTACACGGAGCTTGGGGAAGCGCGGCGCGCAGATGACCGACTTCAAACTGCGGATGGCGTGGATGCTATGCCATACGTGGCCTTCACGTTCCGACAGCTTCAGGACGACAAGGCTGTCAAGACTCGCAAATTTCAAATCGTTGGCCCGACGGGCGGAGCCTCCGCATGATTGCCCCAATGCCAGTTCAGGACATTCACGCCGGGAAAGACGCTTTTGAACGGGACCTGGCCAAGGCTTTAGGCGAGAGGGGGTTGGCTGAACGGGGTTGGGCAAAGCCGGATGACCTGACACTACTCGTCCCGTTATTCGCGAAAGGCCAGCACGGGCAAGTCGATTGGTACCTTTTGCGGCTGTTTTTCGACCACTACCCCAAGGGGCCACCGAGTGCGCAGTTTGTCAATCCGCTAACGCTAGCCTACACCTACCCGCAAGACGTGCAGTGGGTTCCGAAGTGCGAGAGCTCACCGACAATCCACTTCCACCCGAACTACAACAACAGCGGCCAGCTCATCTGTTCCTCAACAACCCTGGAGTTCTATAAGGTCAACCATGATGTCGCTCAGGAAAACATTTGGAACCCAGACCGGATGAATTTCATGAGCACCATCGCCGCCATTAAGAGCGGTCTGGCGCCAACATTCTACAAAGGGCGTTCGACGCAGTGAACATGGATGAAGGTACTTTATCGCGCCCTAAGCCACCAACTCCCTACCGTGCAAGCGGTCGAATCGCCCGTGCCCCCTCAGGCGCGTTGGTTTCAACAATTCAGGCGTTGCAGGGGGCAGGCGATGTCGAAGCTGCGTGCTTCTGGCTGGGGGAGTTCGACGCCCTAGGCAATGGTAGCGTCGCTGCTGTCGTAATCCCGAGGCAAATCAACCGAACTCGAAACTACGAGGTGCCGGGCGACGCCATGCTTGAGGTAGCCGCCGTGGCCCGCCCGCAGAAGTGGACCGTTGTCGCCGCGATTCATTCGCATCCTGGCCATGACGTGGAACACTCGCGCTATGACGACCACATGACCCCGAGCCGGCGCGCGCTATCTATCGTACTCCCTCGGTATGGGCGCTGGTCGGGCCCCTGGGCTAGGCACGTGGGGGTCCATGAATACATTGATAACTACTGGCACCTGCTCCCACAAGACGACGCCGAGCGCCGCGTCGTCTTTTTTGAGCACCTTCCAGTGCGCGTGGTGGACCTTCGATGAACTCTGAAATCGACAAGCTCTCCGACCGGCACTTTCGACCGGACCCTCAAGGCGTATTGGAGGGACGAGAGTCCACTCGGCAGGGGCGGGTGTGTATACGCCTCGACGCTGAGATGGCAGCGTCGGTCGGAGGCCAACACTTGGCATGGATGCTGGTCAACCTCCTCTGTCGCCAATTCGGCGTCGTGGAGAAGATTGTTTTCGACGTCCCATCCTCGTCTCTTCATCGTGCAGTGGCTCCGTTCGGCGCTCGCGACCAACTTGCGGACGCGCTTATCGAGTGCGTCCGCTTGGTCAGCGGAACACACGTGGCTGTTAGTCGCTGGACGCCCCAATGTCAATGTGATGTTTATCTGATTATCGGAAGTGGCCCTGCTGCGCCAGAGTCCGGGAAGTCTTGGCGGCTATACGCTGATGGCTGGCGCTACTACGTCGGTGTGTCAGGCTCACATCCGGCTAAAGCGCCAGCAAGTACCCTATCAATAGGCCCTTATCTAGCCGCGTGCTATGCATCGGCCGAGGTATTCAAGCTCTTCCGTGGCATGAAGCCAGGCAAAGGCGACCACATTGACGAGCTCTTTGGCTCGGCATGGACTATGTCTATAGGAAGCACATGGCACGCTCTCGCTGACGGGCCCCAGCGCAGCTCATTGCCCAGTCTGCCGCACTTCTATTTCGCGGGTGCGGGAGCAGTCGCCCAAGCCGTAGCGCTGTGCATTGGCAGTTCCGAGTTGAAAGGCTCGTGCACTGCAGTCGACCATGACTCACTCGATTTGACGAACGACAACCGCTACGTACTCTCACACAGGAAGCAAGAAGGTGTGTCGAAAGTCGAGATACTGGGGGAATATCTTAAGGCCTGCGGCATTGAATGCCATCAACGAGATTGCTGGTGGGAAGAACATGCTTCTTCTGGAGGACGGATGGCCGCCAATGATGTTGTCGCAGAACACGAACGTCAGTATCGCTACCCACTTGTCTTGTCCTGCGTCGACGAAAATCCGGCGCGTCACGCGTTACAGAATGCCCTGCCCCATGTGATTGTCGGTGGCAGCACTGATGGCCTGACTGCCAAGGTCACCACGTACAACTTGAGGGGACCGCACGCCTGTCTCAAATGCCATAACCCTCTACGGCAGCGCAACGTAATTGTCCACGAACGGCTGGAAGCAGCACGGTCAATGACGCCGGAGCAGAGAGCGTTGTTCTGTGAAGAGCACGCCATCAAAATCGACGAACTTCAGCGTCTGCTCGAGGCGGCAGGATGTGGGCAACTGGCACAAAGTGACCTTGACCGCTTTGCGGCGGCGCAGCCACAGATGTCCGTAGGATTCGTATCCGCTGCAGCCGGCACACTGCTTGCTGCACAGTTCCTCAGGCTTATTGTCGGAGGCGGCGTCGACTTCGCTACAGCGGCAGGCTCGACTGCTGTAGCCTCCTTTGCGCGTCCACACTTGCGGTGGATGACCAGCGGCCCCGATGCGACTTGCGACTGCAGGACGACGCTTCGCCAGCGCTGGCAGAGACTATGGTAATTGTCACCGCGTCCTACCGAATAGAGACCAGCATACGACTGGCGACAGGAGACTGCAGCCGGTCACGCTCAAACCTTTCCCAGCCGGTTAGTGCTAGGTGGAACTCACCGGCTCGTCGATTTAGAACTGCATCGATGTCCCAACTTGTAGGTCAAATAGCACGTGCATAGCAGAGTCCAACTCACTCGTTTCCTGAACGGCGTCAATTACAGTCTGTTTGACATCGGACGCGTGCCCTGCTGTCAACTTCATTCTACCGGTCGCAAGCGCCATGGCGAACTCGAGGGCTGCCTCCCCTTGTGAACGGGCCCGAGTCTGAAATACCTTCCTTAGAAAATCTCTCATATTCCGGCTCAGTTCCTCGTCTGAGGAATAGTCGAGCTCACTGGGAAATGCTGCTCTTAGCAGAGCCGCTTGAATGACGCCATCGTTGTAGCGGGCGAAGTTCTCCGGGTGAAGGACTACCTGCTGAAATGAAACGCCGCTGAGTCGCTGCTCTGACTCAATCTTTGTGTTCTCCCGTGCATTTTGGAGCAAGGCGCACGCTGTGGCGAACACGGCGACAGCGTTATGGGCCCCGGCCTGATACTTCCCATCACGCCAGAATGCGAAATCCTTACGTAGCTCAAGTCGGCTATTGAGGTTCACTCCGGCAGGGAGAAAGAGTTCCTCCGCACTAGGGATATTGAACTCCTGCAACTGGTCAAGGCGCGTCATCAAGCTTTGAGGCAGTTGGTCTTGGTGCGCCAATAACCACCGCGCCTCCACATCAAAGCTCTTTGCGGCTGCCGAGCCAATGCTAAGCTTTCGATAGACCTCTACTTGGATGTTTGCCTTAGTGGCAGAAAACTTCAGATTGCTCGCAAGGGAGATGATTTGCTCGGAAAGCTCTGTGATTTGTGCTCCTATGAGGTAAGTCCGAGCTCCACCCTTATGTGATTCGCGTAAATCTCTGCTAATTGATAAGACTTGTGAGCCTCTACCGACCGCAGCAGCCACGACCAGCAATCCTCTGTCCGAAACAAGCTGCGCAGTGGCCAGGCCCTTGGCTGCAATGGGCTCCATATGCAATCTTGCACCGTGGTCGTTCGCGAGCACCTCCTGACACAAGAGAGCCATCGCACGAGAGGCATCATCGTCTTGGTGCACGATTCCCTGGATTGATACGGGAACCTTTTGCGCAAGGTTTCTGCGCACCCATTCCTGGAATGTCGGGTCCCGAACTAGCTTGTCGCCTTCAATGAATACTGGCCTCAGGCGCGAGGTGCCATCACCCTGGTAGGGCAACAGCGAGCGCGTTAGCGCCTCGCTAAAGTCGCGCACCACCTGCAGGTCGTGGTGAGTCTTGCTAAGCAAGACCTTCTTGATACCAATCCGCTCTGGCAAAAAGCGCTCGCCGACGATTCGGACATCCTTTAGCGGACCGAGTTCTGCTTCATCCTGGATGCCAGGAGGGCGTTCTAGGCGATGAAGAGCATGGTCGCATCCTTCCGCTTGTTCAAACGTCAAGAGCGTAACAACCTCGTCAGGTGTGCACCTTGCCTTCTTCATCCAAGCTCTTTCGAGACTCATGGAGGAGGATGCCGAGATTATGCAGAACGATTCCCCCTCAGTGGGCCGTTCCATTGCCTCCAGTCCACCGTGAGAGTGGAAACTCTCAATACGCGGCAACTCCATTGTCGTTCCGGCACAGAGCATCTCTCTTAAAGCAAACGCTACAGTCGAAATGGCCATCGAATCGACGTAAATCGTCCGCAATGCTCCTCGCAACCGCTCATCACGTTTCGCAATCCTTGGGAGGATACAGTAAGCGAGAAACTGCACGCTCTCGCTGTGCGTCAGCACCTCTTCAGGGCGAATGAAATATCGCAGCCGAGAACCGGATGGCTTCACAAAGGTGAAACCAGTGGGCGCTTCTACCAGAACGTCATCTGGCTTAAATAGCTCCGCTAGCCCCGACGAGTCTATTTCAGTCTTGTACCTACGAAGCATCGCGTTGAAGCGCGGCAGCGGATGCTCTAGATTCTGGATATTCTCCAGCTCACCTGACTTGCCATAGCCGGTGAGATACAGGCTCACTTTCTTCGCTTCGCATCGCGCCCGTACTTGTTGCAGTGGCAGTTGACGGAACAATTTCCTGAAGTTCTCTACTTCTTCCTTGGGAACTTGGACCGCAATAACGTCTGGAATAAGGACGGAAGTAAGAATCCCAGCGATTGCCTCCATCATGGAGTTCTCATCGAGAACTCCAGGAGGCTTGAACAGTACCTGAACAGATGTGCCAGGTGCGGAAGACTCATCAGGAGCAACCCACCTGAACTGGAAGAATCCGAATCCGGCGCTCATGCTATCGACACAGGGATGACAATTGAGAACGAGGCACCAGCAATCTCTTTGAGCCCTTTCGATGAGGGATTCCAATGTTTCGGCTCAAATTCCGCACTGGTGCGTGCGGATGAGAAATCCTGGTAAAGGCTGACCCTGCCGGTGCGGAGTAACAAAAAGGCCTTCAGCTGGCGTAGAACGGCCAGCACCGAGGTCAATCCCGAGCCACCGTCCACCCCATCTTTGGAAGTCTCATGTAGCAGGAAGCACCTCTTCACAATCTCTACTTCCTCGTCGATGCTAAGGCCTTCTAGCGATTCCCTTCGGGAAAAGCGCTTTGCGAGACCAAGTCCTGTGTCGAATACACTAATCTCGATAAAGGGTGTTTGAGCACCAGCATGCAGCTTGCCGTCTTCTCCTGCGAACTTGCGCTTTGCTTGCAACACTCGAGAGACGAAAGCCATCGCGGCGCCAACTCCTGCGGCTGGCCGCCCCGACGTTGTTTCCGGATGCAAGAGCGCAATATGTTTGAACAGTACGCCGCGAACACTCCTCGTGTAGAGCTTTCCATTCGCGTCCGTCATCCCATGTTCGTCCGTATTCTTGAAGAGCTCAAATACCAAATGGCTGATTTGATTTAGATTTTCAGGGCCAATGTGGTGAAGTGCTGTGGGGGATATCGATGAGATTGCGTTGGCCGTCATCGCCGCATATTGACTTCGCCTAAGTAGAGCGCCTCTTTTGGGCTCGGCATACAGCGGTGCGAGAAACTCATTCTTTGCGCGGGCAAAGCAACCAAGGAAAACCCCTCGAGAGCCCATCGTTTCACGATACTGTTCATCCTGCATCGCTAGGATGCGCCGAACGGAGCCTTCAAGGGCTCGCCTTACATCAAGCTCCTGTCCGCCCGGCCCCATTAGCCCTCGAGCGAAATAGAGTGCACATATCCCATGAGGCTCTTGAGCTAGTGAAGCGGTCGCGTCGGTGTCTTCGGCGTTCCCGTAGAGCTTCAGCTCTGCATTCGCGTCGGAGCGAGACCAGGTTGCGAGGAACTGGGCTAACGCGCCGGCGACGCCAAAGGGACCACCGTACTGTAGCTTCGCAGGAATCCGGAGAACGTTTGGCGGTTCTCGGAGGGCTTCGAGCGCTGTCTCAATGCTAGAAACGGAAGCGTTCTGACTGAATGAAATCATCCAAGTATCCTTCCTTACTGCCTGCCTCGAGTCGTCGAGGGGCCGTTGCGCACTGCTCGCGCCAATTGATGGCGTACCGCAGGCGACCATGCAGAGAATGTCTGCAGGTGTGGCCCGCCGTCTTGATTGTCCTCGGGCCGGATACCCTGACTGGCACTTACGTAAATTACTCACATTGGCAAATCGCGTACGCCGGCAAGCATCTTACGTTCGCGCTGCAGCAGCTTGGTTTGCCGGCCGCGCCCTCAGTGCTTCGTAGAGCTGGGCCGGGCCTAGTAGCACTTCCTTCAGCCCTTCACGTATCCGTTCCGAGCCGAGCGCTTGCGTGCTCATCGTATTATGGGCGTCGAGCGCATCCATGATAGCGTTCATAAGTGCATCCTTCAGGTCGGGCGAATTGGCGAACTGTTCCTTGCTGTTGCTCATGGCCTGCTGCACGAGTGTCTCGTTCTCCAGCAGCTTACCCTTGATTACACCATTCACATACACGAGCTGGTCGTCATTGGTTAGTTCACCCTCGAACAGCCCGTTCACTTTCTCGATAATTTCGTCGAGGAAGGCCTTCTGCTTGTCCTGCACGGCTCCGCTGCCGACTGCGTCCATCGGCGGCAGCTTGGGCGCCTCACCGTGGTTCAGGCTAAGCGGCTGGCGCCCGGTGTTCCTCAGGCTGTGGTGAGTCAGCACCACCTTGGAAAGGTCAACGGTATCGCGCTCACGGCCGAACTCCAGCAGCGGGATGAGGCGCTTGTAGAACACGAAGCGCTTTTCGATATCGGTATTGCCGTAGTCGAAAATCTGCGACAGGAACGCGTAGAGGCGCACAAACGCCCCCATGTCGTTCTTGAACAGGACTAGCGCATCCAGCGTGTCCTTGGCAGCTTGAGCAGCTTTGTCGTCGTGCTGGGCTTCGGCGGCGCCCTTGTCCAGCTGCGCGGCCTTATAACGCTTGAGCAAGCGGTCCGCCACCGGGGCGATGGCGGTGCTCAGCTGTGCCTGCGTACCTTTCGGGTCCAGTTCGACCTTGACGACGCGGTCAACCTCGAACTCGTCGTAGTAGCCGATGGCGTCGAGCTTGGCGCGCAGGTCATAGACGTGATGCGGGTCCGTGGTGGCCTCCAGCTCGGCGGTCTCATAGTAGGTCTTGAACGCCTTCAGGATGTCGCCGGCCTCGTTGACGAAATCGAGGATGTAGGTAGTGTCCTTGCCAGGATGAGCGCGGTTTAATCGGGACAAGGTCTGCACGGCCTGGATGCCTCCAAGCATCTTGTCGACATACATACCGCACAGCAGGGGCTGGTCGAAGCCGGTCTGAAATTTGTTGGCAACAAGCAGGAGATGATATTCGGGCTCGACAAAGGCGTCGCGGATGGCGCGCCCCTTGAGGCCGGGGTTCAACTCCTTGCTAGTCTCGGAGACCGGCGCCGGGTAGCTCTCGGGGTCGTCAATTTCGCCGGAGAACGCCACCAGCACGCCCAGCGGATAGTTCTGCTTCTCAATATAGGCGCGAATGGCCTTCTGCCATCGCACGGCTTCCTTGCGGCTAGCCACCACGACCATGGCTTTCGCCTTGCCCTCGAGGAGGGGCTGTACGTTCTCGCGGTAGTGCTCGACGACGATTTGCACCTTCTGCGCGATGTTGTAAGGGTGCAGCCGTACCCACTGCATGATGCCCTTCATCGCGGCGCTGCGTTCGACCTGCGTCTCGTCGTATTCCTGCCCGTCATGGGCCAGCTTGAAGGCGAGCTTGTAGGTCGTGTAGTTCTTCAGCACGTCGAGAATGAAGCCTTCCTCGATGGCTTGACGCATCGAATACACGTGGAAGGGCTGGGGCAGCCCGTCGGGGCCGGGCCGGCCGAATAACTCCAACGTCTTCTGCTTGGGCGTGGCCGTGAAAGCAACGTAGGTCAGACCCTTGGCGCCGGTGCGCGCTTCCATTTGGGCGGCCAATACCACTTCGGTGTCGATTTCGCCGCCATCCTGCAGCTCGGCCCATTCTTCGGCCGACAGCAGCTGCTTGAGTTTGGCCGCTGCCTCGCCGGTCTGCGAGCTGTGGGCTTCGTCTGCGATGACGGCGAAGCGCTTGCCTTCGGTTGCCGCCAGCTCCTGCACCGCCTGCAAGGCGAACGGAAAGGTCTGGATGGTGCAGACGATGATTTTTTTGCCATCCTTGAGCGCCTGGCCCAGTTGTGCGCTCTTGCTGCCGTGCTCGTTGGTGATGGTAGCCACCACGCCTGTCGTGCGCTCGAAATCGAAGATGGCTTCCTGCAGTTGCGCGTCGAGCACCGTGCGGTCCGACACCACTAGCACGCTGTCGAACATCTTCTGGTGTTCGGCGTTGTGCAGGTCGGCGAGGAAGTGTGCCGTCCAGGCAATCGAATTGGTCTTGCCCGAGCCCGCCGAATGCTGAATCAGGTAACGCTGGCCAGGGTCTTGCGCCAGCACATCGGCCACCAGCTTGCGTGTCGCATCGAGCTGGTGATAGCGCGGAAAAATGACGCTTTTCAGCTGCTTCTTGTCGTCGCGCTTGCCAATCAGGTAGCGGTGCAGGATGTCGAGCCAGCTCTCGCGCCTCCACACTTCTTCCCACAGGTAGGCGGTGGCGAAGCCGTCCGGGCTCGGCGCGTTGCCCGCCGCACGGAGATTGCCCCGGTTGAACGGCAGGAAGTGCGTGGCCGGACCTGCCAGGCGCGTGGTCATCATGACCTCGGTCTGGCTCACGGCGAAGTGCACAAGAGCCCCGCCAGGGAAGCTCAGCAGCGGCTCTGCGTGCCCGCCCTTGGGCTGGGGATGCCGGTCGAAGCGGTATTGGTCCACAGCATCTTTAACGCTCTGCGTGAAGTCCGACTTCAGCTCGGCTGTGGCGACCGGGATGCCGTTGACGAATAGGACCAAGTCCAGGGCATCCTGTGGGTGGTTCGGCGAATGCCGCACCTGGCGCACCACGCGCAGCCGGTTGGCGGCGTAGTGCTGTTGGATGAGCGGGTTGATGGCCAGTGCCGGCTTGAACTGCACCAGCGAAAGCGGTTCCCTTAGACCCAGCATTTCTACGCCACGGCGCAGCACGTCAAGCGTACCGCGCTCGTTCAGGCTCTTGCGCACCCGCTCGGCCAGGCGTTCCTCGAGGGCGGGGCCATGGGTCTTAGTCAGGCGCTGCCACGTATCCGGCTGGGTCGCCTCAATCCATGCCAGCAGGTCGGGCAAGAAGAGCGCATTGGCGCGGTCATAATGCGCGGCATCGCCTTCGGCATAGAACCAACCGTTAGCTGCCAGGGACTGGCAGATTTCCGCTTCGAAGTGGTGTTCCTGGTGCAGGTTGCTCATGGTTGACCCGTATGCGTCGATGTTCTTCTTCGATGGGGCAGGCGGGGGCCGCCTCTTAGCCTTCTGCGTAACTGCGCTCTATCAGCGGTTTGGCTCGTTCGAGGTCCGCCAATCTGTGGAGGGTCAATTCGAGGTCACCGGTGCCCCAGTGGCCGACCTGGCTGACATCGCGACTGAAACCTTCCTCAAGCGCAACGGAGGCCGGGTCGAGCCTGAGCGTCATGAGCAGGCGATTCGGATACGCTATCACGCAGGCGAAGTTCTTCAGGCGCCGGAAGGCGGTATAGAGTTTCAGGCGCTTTTCCTGCACGTCGTCGCCAAGCGCAGTCAGGAAGCCGGTCGTTTGCGCGTACAACTCGCGAATGTCGGGCGTAGCAACCGCAAGCTGCTCTTCCAGAGACTTGTCTTTGCCTGCCGGTTTTGGCTTGTCGGGCTCGGTGGGTACTTCGGCTGGCGCCGGCTTGACCACCGTAGCGTCGGGGACGCTCTGGGCGTTCACCAGTTCCAGCAACAGCAGGTCGTCGCCGAACAGCTTGTAGCGAATCAGTTCGATATTGCGCGGAATCTGCTGCACGGCGTGCTGGTCGTAGCGCGTGAAATCGGCGGCGATGCATAGCAGGCGCGTGCCCGCCCACTCGATTTGCTCGGCCACGTCCTTGCCAAGCTTTTCCATTACCAACCAGCGGAACTCCGCCTGATGGTCCAGCAGCCAGTCCAGGTAGAACAGCCCTTGGTTGATGACGTTCTCGTTGCTGTGGCGCTTGTATTCTATGATGACGGGGCAGCCGTTCTCGTCGAGACCCAAGGAATCAATGCGGCCCCTGTGGGTCTTGCCAGTAGGGTATTCGCTGGCGAGGAATCGCACGCCGAGGAAAGTCGGCATGTTTGTCTCAATGAGGCCTTGCAGTTGCTTCTCCAGCTTCGCTGCTTGGCTCGAAAGCTCGTCTGCAGTGCCATCGGACAAGCGGAACAACTGGATGTCGCTCATGCTGCCAGCTCCTGCGGCGCTGCGTCTCGCACATCGATTTTTCCGGTAACGGCGGCAGCAATCAGGGCGTTGCGGCGTTCTTTTAGCAGGTCTATGGCACGCTCGGCTTCGGCTTTGAGGTTATCTAGCTTGCCAATCTCTGCATCGAGATAGGTAGAAATTTCATCCCGCTCACTGTTGGGTGGGACCGGTACTCGAGCGCGCTTGAGTTCGAAAATATTAATACCGCGAACTGCTGCGCCGAGCGACCTTTGCTCGAGCTGAACAAACACCGGTTTCGATTTCATTGCATACAGAAGCCAGCGTGTTTGAATACCTGCTGCAGGGGAAATGCGTGCAACATCTTGCGTGATATTTGCATCTAGCAAGTCGTCAGGCACTACCTCCGCGTCACCAATTGTTCCGCGTATCGAATAAACGATATCCAGTGGGCGGAGTCGTGCCCTCGCATATGGGGCCTCGATTTCAGCCGTTGTGCGATTGAGGAGCTCTGCCCTAAGCCGATGTGGTCGGACGTCTCCTCCTTTTACGATGGGAATGCCACCCTCGACATTTGGTCCTGGCAGAACGATTCCATACATTATGGGGCGGCTCGGATTTGTGAGATGCATGAGCGGCACGACATCCCAGTGTGCCGGCACCTTGCCCAGCCACGCCACGCCGGCATGCTTCATCGGAGCGTCGGGATTCAGTCCCCGCGTGACCGCGTGGGATATGGTCACCTGGCGCTTTTCTGCGAGCATCGTGAGGAGCTTTTCCTGCTCGGAAATCAGCGCGTCAATCTTGCCGGTTTCACGGTCGAGGAAGGCGGCGATGGTGGCTTGCTCGTTGTGTGGCGGTACCGGAAGCCTCATTGATGTCCACGCATCCATCCGCAACGCCATTGTCCCGTGCCCAGCTTCGTCAAGTCTTAGCAGAGACTCATCGGCGCTGCCACGCAATAGCCAAGCGAGGAATTTGCCCTGTAGTTCGTGACGAACTTCAACACCCTTTAGGTCCTGATTGATAGCCATTGGTACAAGTGCTTCAGCCACCGGGAACGTCCGCGCCAGAATCATCCCGCGCACGACGACAAGAACTGTCCCTGCAGGAACAAGGGTCGCGTTACCTGATTCGACTGCATGGTCAGTTATGTGGTCAACCGTGTCGGTAAGCTGTTCCGACTTAAGGTCCTTTGCCGATGCCCAAGGAATGTGGCCGTCCCAGAAGTCACGATTATCCTTGCTGGGAGTCCCGCCGCTTTTTAGGGAAACAAGATACTTGAGCGGTGTCACCCGCCAGTGTGCAGGCACTTCACTCAGCCACGTCGCCCCACTGCTCTTGTATTTCGGATAGCGCGGTAGGCTCATTCGGCCAACTCCTCGAGCATCTTCATGATGTTGGCCGACACAGCTTTCAACTCTTCATCGATAGTGTGCAAGTCGCGCGGCGGCTCAAACACGTAGAAATGCCGGTTGAACGGAATCTCGTACCCGACCTTGCTCTTCTCCTCGTCAACCCAGGCATCGGGTGCATGCGGTAATACTTCCCGCTTGAAGTAAGTGCCAATGTCTTCTGAGAGCGGCACATTCTCGGTATCGCGCAATGCGCTATCCGCCTGCGGTTTGCCCTTCTGCTTGCCTTTGACACCCAGTACCACCTGGCCTTGCTCGTCGCGCACCGGACGTTCCACCGTAATCGTCGTATAGCCGAATTCCTCGTTCCTGAAGATGCGGGAGATGGGCGCAAGCTTGACCTGGCCGCCAACGGGCGCATCAGGCACGTTGGCCGTGGAGGCCACCACATAACGGCCGACTTCCTTGCCGCCAGCATCTAGTACTGTTGCAAGCTCTGCCTCAAGGAAACCTCCAAAGAGCCGAGTTACCATTTCGATATGCTCGTCGCTCATTTCCCTGCGCTTGCTGCCAAGGCTCTTGCGCATCTTCTGCCAGAAACTGGAGGCGTCGATGAGTTGCACCCACCCCTTGCGGTCCTGAGGCTTCTTGTTTGACAAAATCCACACATAGGTGGAGATGCCCGTGTTGTAGAACATGTCGGTCGGCAGACCGACGATTGCTTCCACCAAGTCGTTCTCGAGCACATAGCGACGGATTTCGCTTTCGCCACTGCCAGCACCGCCAGTGAATAGTGGGGAGCCGTTCAGCACGATACCGAAGCGGCTGCCGCCCTCCTGCGCGGGGCGCATCTTCGAAAGCAGGTGCATCAGGAACAGCATCGAGCCGTCGGACACGCGTGGCAGCCCGGGCCCGAAGCGCCCGTCGAAGCCTTTCTGCTCATATTCTTGGCGCACCGCCTTCTCAACCTTCTTCCACTCGACGCCAAACGGGGGGTTCGAGAGCATGTAGTCGAACTTGCGGCCTCCATGGCCATCGTCCGATAGAGTGTTTCCCGCGACGATGTTGGCGACGTCCTGGCCCTTAATGAGCATGTCTGCCTTGCAGATGGCGTAGGACTCGTCGTTGAGCTCCTGGCCGAACATGGTCAGGCGCGCTGCCGGGTTGTGTTCCAGCAGGTATTCGCCGGCCACCGACAGCATGCCCCCCGTGCCTGCCGTCGGGTCATAAATGGTGCGCACTACGGCATTGCGGGGCGTGAGCACATCGTCGTCCTCGATGAACAGCAGGTTCACCATCAGCCGGATGACCTCGCGCGGCGTGAAGTGCTCCCCGGCAGTCTCGTTCGAGATTTCGGCGAACTTGCGAATCAGCTCCTCGAAGACCAGCCCCATTTGAGCGTTGTCCACGGTGGCCGGATGGAGGTCGATATTGGCGAACTTTTCCGTCACCAGATAAAGCAGGTTGGCCTTGGCGAGGCGCTCAATCTGACTGTGGAAATCGAACCGTTCAAAGATATCGCGCGCCGCCGGTGAAAAACCCTGGATGTAGGCATACAGGTTCTGGCGGATGTGGTCCTGGTCCCCCAGCAGCTTGACTAGGTCGAGAGGCGAGGTGTTGTAGAACTTGGCGTCGCCGACGAGGCGCAGCAGGAAAGGCTCCGGATTGAGGCCGGCCTTGGACTTGGCGTCGAATTCGGCCAGCACCGCCGCCTTGGTCGACTCCAGCACGCAGTCCAGGCGGCGGAGCACGGTGAACGGCAGAATGACGCGGCCATATTCGGATTGTTTGTAGTCGCCGCGCAACAGGTCGGCAACGGACCAGATAAAGGACGATAGGGCTTGGTGGTTCATTATTTCTAGGGCGGTGGCTGCGTATTAGGCAGCGGCGTTCCGCTGCCTTGTAATCTGGCCCGTTGCCATCTTTCAGGGCGATTCAGAGAGCAATCGATTCTACCTTGCTGACGGCATAACCGGGGGGCGGCCTCCTCTCCTGGGACCCGCTCTCGCCGGGCTTACATCTTCCAGCAAACGGTGTGCGGTGGCTGCGGCCGAGTTACTTCATCTCGCTATGTGTCGGCATTTGACGAGCGCCTGCTGACAACAAGCGGGGCACTGCGGAGCTTTTTGCACTCGGAGTACTTGAGCCGTCGTCAGTCGACTCCGCATGTCCAGGCTCTGGGCTCAACCTCACCAAAATCCGGGCCGCTTTGGTTCCGGTGCATCGAGAATCGGGTCGGAGACTTGAAGAAGCGGGTCAAGCCAATCGGCCTTTGCGCGCGCCCAGGCCAGCCAGTCGGCATGCTCGGCAGAAACGCCGCCTGCCGCTATGGCCTGCCTTTCCGCCGCATCCGCGTAGTTGCGAAGCCTAGCTGCGCGCTCCCAGTTGGTCGCTTGTGACTCGAGTCGTTTGAAGTTCTCAGCTTCGTCGGCGCGACGCTTCGTCAAGAATTCGTAGCGGGCGACAGCGCGTTGATGAGCTTCCTTCCGACGTGCCTCTTCTAATCCCTTGGCATGTGTCTGCTGCGCCAGCGCCAAGATACCCACAGTGACTTCACTCAGGCGTTGTTCAAGCTTCGTTTTGGGGGTGTCCTTCCACGACTTTGATGGCCAGCGGCCGACCTGAATGGTCAGAATGCCCGTAGGCTTGAAGTCGTGGGTTGGCAGGTGAGGAAAGCTCGCTGAACTGTCCCATCGAGAGCGCTCCCAGTAACGTTTCCGTGCGCGCTCCTCCGCCGGAGTAATCACGTGGGGACTTCTCCTCACGTACTCGGCCAGGGAAAATTCCATCCTCGTACCGGTCTCGAGCCACTTGACCTGTGTCACACCCCGTTCAGTGTCGACTTCAAGCTCGAAGCCTTGCTTGGCAAGGGCCTTTATCAGTGCATTAGCAATGCTGAGGGCCCTGTCGAGCGTATCCTTCGTCGCGGACAAATTAAGGATTTCCTTCGGGGCGGAACGCAGCAAGGTGTTTTTTGGCCAACCAATCCGTTGGTGCAGTCGCTTGGATGCGGCTCGAACAAGGGGATGCGGGGAAGCCATTGCCTCCTCCAGTGGAGGCAATGGCGGTATTCCCTTGCGCAGCCGTGCGACCGTTCTTCTGGCGGATTCTCGGATGGCCACTTGTTCCGGCGGAAGCTTGACTAGGCCCGTTACCACCGCGCTGGTCCCTTTCAGGTCGGGAAGCGGGACTCGCCTCATGACTCTTCCGGCTTTGACTTTCGCCCAATAACCCCGGCTAGGCAAGGGAATCGCCAATGACCGGCAAATCTTGGCGAGCCCAACGTCAGAGAGCCCATAGCGTGTCGCAACAACAGTGACTGGGTCTGTCCACACTTCGTCGTACAGTGTCACGCGGTCAACTGGCTTGGTCGTATCTTCCACTGTTGCCTCCTTGAACTCCTTGGCAGCTTGGGCCGGTCACCTAAGTCCCATTTCTTGAGGAGTGACTGGTGGTGCGCTGGACCTGGATGGAGGTTACCAATGCTGAGCCTGCTCGTGGATAGCCTCACATCTGGCATCCCGCCTTTCGCACGGCCTTGCATCCGCCAACAAACGTTCTACACTCCAGTCACGCGCCATTGCTGGCGCCGCACCGTTGCCGCCACAAGCAGAACTACATCCTGGCAACAACCTCTCCCATCCTTGTTTGCATACGCGCTATCGCACGAAACATCCCGGTAGCCCATTGCGTCGCTCACACCGTCGATAGCAAGACGGTGCAGGCGTGCACGCTCGAACTGCAGATGTATGGCTTTCCTTGAGCTATCGCCAGAGGGACGGCCGAACCCCTACAGCCCGCGAGCGGCTGTCGCTCGCCAGTAGTAGCAAAGCGCACAAAAAAAATGCCATGTCGTCGCGGCAGGGGAGCACTCATGCCAATTTGGTCAGTAGCGACCGTCGACAAACAGCCCGATATCACGCTCCAGCGCTGGAGGGTCTACGAGACCGAGCGCGGGGAACATCATTTCGTCGGCTATTGCATAGAGAACGAGTCGGGTCGTGTCAGTTCAGCTATCGTGTCTTTCGATGCCAAATCCGGAGCGGGTATTACTCGCAGTGGACGGCGCTACGTTCTGTCTGGCGAGCCAGGTCTCGACCAGGATGCCTTGCATGTGTGGAGCTTCTGGTCCCTACGCAATGGCGTTACTGAGACCAAGGACGTCAGCGGCGAGTACTGGGTGCATGCCAATGAAAGAGCAGCTCGTCGGGGCCGCAGTAGCCAATGAGAGTCGCAGGAGGGAGCCATGTCTGTATGGATTTCTACGCCATACGATACGTCTGGCGACGCCGTTCTGAGGGAGTGGCGAGTGCTGCTGACTTACAGTGGCTCCAAGCACTTCGTCGGCGTATGCACGCGTACCGGTCCTTACCGCGTCAGTCCTCCCATCACGTCTTTCAACCCGGATACGCGGACAGGCGTGACCGAGCAGGGTCTGCGCTTTGTCCTGGCAGGTCCTCCAGGTCGTGAGAATGGCCTGTGGCGGCTATTTTGGCAGGTGGCGACATGGGATAACAAAGTCTCGGGCGCCAAAGACATCACAGGCGAGTATGTCGAGAACTAGCGCCGCACTACTGCTATCGTGCAGTCCGCTATCTGCAGCCTTGGTCTGTAGGACGTGAAAGCGCAAACCGAGGGCTTCATCATGCCAAGAGCTATAGCATTGCGAGCCGCTCAGAACAAGGAGAGCTACATCCAAGAATGGCGCGTGCTCGAGACGTACCGCGGCGAGCGGCATTTTGTCGGCATATTCTCCAGCACGGGCAGGTACTGGGCGAGCCCGCCAATCGTTCGATTGGACTTCGCTTCCCGCAAGGGATTCACGAGTGACGGGCGACAGTATTTACTGGTGGGCGAGCCTGGCGGTCCGGCGGAAGCCGAGCACTTCTTCTCGCTATGCGCGGTGTTTGATAGACGTCTCCTGACAACAAGGGACATCACTGCTGAGCTTCTTTCACATCCCCCCAGGACCCAAACTGGGCCTAGACGAGCCGGTCCGTCAGAGTCATTGGAGAGTGTGCGGTCATCGAGAGAAACACAACATCATGCGCTTTCATCGGAGCAGGCTTGAAAGCATGGATGCGACGGCGATTTCAAGATGCGGACCATGCGCTGACCACCATCTCGATAGTCGGCTTGGTGCTCGGAGTCATTGGATTCGCACTCGTGATACTTGGGGTCATACTCCACCAATGCGTCCAGAGGAGTTAGCACCGTTCCCTGAAGCGTTTTGGCCTGATACAACCGCGGAGATGAAGCCGTGGACGTGCACGAGCCGTGCAGGAGGATTGCCTTGCTTCGCATCACAATTGAACTGCGTCCTGGCGGCGGTGAAAGTGGCCGCAGGACGATAGCCTCGGCTGATATCGGTCGCATTCGTGGCGGGCGACTGGGTACGTATGCTGTGATGCTTAGCGAGGAGCCGTTCGGACAAGTCGGAGAGGGGCAGTTCTTGGACTATCCGCGGTATGCCACCAGCATTTGGGACCTTGCCGCCAGGTGCATCGCTGTTGCGATGACTGGGAAGGAAGAACTGCCAAAACGCCCGACTGTGCCACTGGTCCCTATTCATCATTCGGGCTCCCTCGCTTACATCCGCTTGTGTGAGATTCCGGAGCCTGCCCGCTCATTGTTTGAGCGCAATATCCGGAACTCAACTCGTCCTGTGATTGGCGGCGAAGCCGGGTCGGGGGGTGCGCCTATCTTTGGGATTGGGAGGACTTCCTTGATGGCAGACGATGAGTAGCGATTGGAGGCCATGAGGCTGCTCGTTACGCTACGGTTCGCCTGTTTGGTCCGACACAGACACATGTTCGCCCGTCAGCTCCGCCTCACCAGAAGCCAGGCCGCTTCGGGTCCGGTGCATCGAGAATTGGGTCAGAAACTTGAACAAACGGGTCGAGCCAATCAGCCTTCGCCCGTGCCCAAGCCAGCCAGTCGGCATGCTCGGCAGAAACGCCCCCTGCCGCTAGGGTCCGACTTTCCGCTGCATCCGCGTAGTTGCGAAGCCTAGCTGCGCGCTCCCAGTTGGTCGCTTGTGACTCTAGTTGCTTGAAGTTCTCGGCTTCGTCTGCGCGACGCTTCGTCAGCAATTCGTAACGAGCGACAGCGCGCTGGTGAGCTTCCGTCCGACGTGCCTCTTCTAATTCCTTGGCATGTGTTCGCTGCGCCAGCGCCAAGATACCCACAGTGACTTCACTCAGGCGTTGTTCAAGTTTCGTTCTGGGGGTGTCCTTCCACGACTTTGATGGCCAGCGGCCGACATGGACGGTCAGAATACCCGTAGGCGTGAAGTCGTGGGCTGGGATGTGAGGAAAGCTCGCTGAACTGTCCCGTCCAGAGCGCTCCCCAGTAACGTTTTCTCGCGCGCTCCTCCGACGGCGTAATCGCGTGGGGACTTCTCCTCACGTACTCGGCCAAGGAGAACTCCATCTTCGTATTGGTTTCGAGCCACTTGACCTGTGTCACGCCTCGTTCAGTGTCGACCTCAAACTCGAAGCCTTGTTTGGCTAGAGCCTTTACCAGTGCATCAGCGATACCGAGAGCTCTATCCAGTGCATCTTTCGTTATGGACAGGTTAAGAACCTCCTTAGGGGCTGAACGCAGTAAGGTGCTTTCTGGCCAACCATCCCGCTGGCGCAGTCGCTTGGAGGCGGCCCGAACAAGGGGATGCGGAGAGGAAGCCTCCTCCGGTGGAGCTACGGGCGGCGTTTCCTTGCGCGCCCGTACGGCCGTTTTTCTGGCGGCTTCTCTGATGGCAGCTTGTTCGGGTGGAAGCTTTACAAGGCCCGTAGCCACCGAGCCCGTTTGCTTCAGGTCGGGAAGCGGTGCCCGCCCCATGACTTTTCCAGCTTTCACTTTCGCCCAGTAACCCCGACTGGGCAAGGGAATCGCCAATGACCTGCAAATCTTGGCCAGCCCGACGTCGGACAGCCCGTAGCGAGTCGCAACAACGACGACAGGGTCGGTCCAGACCTCGTTGTACAGCGTCACGCGGTCAACTGGCTTTGTCGTATCTTCCACTAATGCCTCCAATACTAGGACGACTTAACGGATACCCCTGATGGGCAACAAGCATTCAATGGTTCTTCAGAAATCTGTTGGTCAGTGGGACGCTTGCCTCTGCAGTCGCCATGAGCGCTCGCTTGTGTAACAAGTCCTTGTTTTTTGTAGACCGTGACATAAGCTTCTGGTGCGTAGTATTACGTACCACGCCGGTCGCGCGGAAAGAAGTTAAACAATTGAGAACGCTGGTTCGCCGCGCTTTCCACCACTGATACAGCGTCAGCTTAATGTCGATAGCGAGCGCCCCAGCTGTACAGGAGACCAAAGCGTCCGGCCAAGTCCGCGCCGCTGCGCGCCGCCCCCCTGGGGCAAAGGCGTATGCCCATGAAACTGAACGCATCCGGATACATAAGGCAACAGAGCTCGCCCGCGTGTTGCAGCGAAGGTTTGTCCTCTATTGGCGCGACGCTTCTCTCGATTCTGCCGCAGCCCGTTCGATGTCCGCTTGGTCGACGAATCGGCATAGGCCGGAGATGGGGGCGACAAGGGCCAGTTGAAGCAAAAGCGTGAAAGGGAATTCTCCAGAGGCAATCTGCGATTCCAAGGAGTCGGGGGGCGCCGTTATGTCGAACTTCGCAAGACGTTTGCTGAGCTTGCTCGGGTCAAGTCCGCCAGCAGCGAGCTCGTGGAGGAGGATATGCTCAGCGATGGTCTCCCAGGATTCCTCCGAATCGAGAAAGGTCTTCCACTGCGGCGGGTACTCTGCATCAACGGCTATCAGTATCTGAAGGAGGAAAGTAAGCCGGTACGCGCCCCGCTGGATTTTGCTCTCGGCCCCCCTGAGGGATTCCGGCAGGCCCATGGAGGAAATTTTTGCGGCAAGGACTTCGTAGCTAACCCCCTTACGCGCAAGAATGCCGCGCCCAACGCGCGCTGCCAAGCGTGTCCATGGAGTATCAACGTGGCTCACGACGACGTCCTGTAGTTGAGAAAACCAGGCTGGTTGCCTTGGCAAGCAGTCTTAGTGGTCGATTTTAGACAAGCAGAACCAAATACCCGCGCCGGGAAGTTCGACCCGTACGAGCGTCGACGCTGGAACAAGCACTTTAGACAGCCTCATCACTTTAGGGGACAGTCAAGGTGCGCCTCCAGGGTCATTGTGTTGCCAAGGAGGTTGCGATGGCAGCCCCCATCTTATACCTGACCTTCGACGGGGTTCTCCACCCGAACGATGTCCGATTTCACGAGGGATGCTGGCCATGCCTCCGCAAGGACGGACATGCTCTCTTTGAGAATAACGCACACCTCGAGCGGGTCATAAAATCATGCCCGGACACACGTGTGGTTCTGCACACGTGGTGGGTGCTTTTTATCGGTTATCGGGCAGCGGTCAGAGCGTTGCCACCGGTAGTGCAGTCCCGCGTAATCGGGGCGACGTCGCCTGGCAATCGATACGTGCGATTCAGACTCAAGCGGATTCGCTCGCAGCGTGAGCTGTTGGAGGACGACCTTGAACGCCGTCGCCCAGAGAACCCCGTCTTGCTGGATTGCGATTACAAGCATGTTCCGACGGCGTTGACCGATAGCGCGTGCATCCTTGACGGTCGGTCCGGCCTCATGTCCCCCGAGGCGTGCCGAGCACTGGTCGCGCTTTTGGCAGCCGATGGAGGGGAAGGCAGGCCATCGCGTTCGGCAACAGCCAGCGTTTCGTCTGCAACTCCAACGCTCCTGATTGCCGGTACGCCGGGTAGCGTGGTCGATGTCACTTGAATAAGTGCCTCGCATACCTGTTCTCGAATTTCTAAGGCGCTGGCCCTGTAGCCGGTTTGCAGGTGTGCTGCGTCGTTCCTACAGAACTCGTGCAAGGAGACATCATGAACGTCGACGTCTACCTAGGCTATGACGGTGTGTTGCTGCCATTTGAAGATGGGATAGCTGTTAGCCCCAGCTCTGCACCGGGGCCACAGCCAAAGCTCGTATATGCCGACGCTTTGGCGGAACTACTGAAGTCCTTGGCTGGCGTGTCCATCGTGCTGAACACGTGGTGGTCTCTGAGGTACGGTCACAGGGCAGCGTTAGACGCATTGCCAGATGGTCTACGTTGTCGCGTTGTCGACGATGTCTTCGGTAAATACCTAAGCGAATATCAGGCAACCCAGCAGACACACCACCGGCCCACGTTGGCCATCGCGACAATAAAGAGGCGCAGGAATCCTCGCTGGCTAGTGCTCGACCATACTACGTGTCGATGGCCAGTCGGCACTTTGCACCGTGCGATTCTTCTGCACCCGTCAATGGCCCTTGGCAGTCCTCAGGCACTGAACCACATCCGAAAGGTGCTTGCGATGCTCATCTAAAATCAGATTATCTAAAATGCATGGTCGATTCATTTTAGACGAAGTCATTTTAGAATAACTCGGAATCTAAAATGGACTCGTTGGCCAACACAATTTCCCGGTGGGCGCAACAAAAAATTTTTGACTCGCGGTCTTGCGATTATTGGCCGGACGAAAGTAATATTCCGTCCGTCGCTAAATTGGAGAACCTTGGACTAGTCAGCTTTTTTGCACACTTGCCCCCTCGCTGGGATTGGCCTCACCTTGACGGTATTCCAGAATGGAAAAGGGGCAAAGACCAGTTACCTAGACTTTGCCCCCTGAGGCACCTCTGAGAGATACCTTGCTCGCAAGCTGGATTATCTCATGAGGCATCTCCGGAGTCAAAGTGCCCGCGCTCGCCAATACCCGGCGTGGTTTTGGCAGCATTTCGGAGTAAATAATGACCTCAGCCAACAATAATTCCTCCCGCATCTGCCCTATTATTACAAAAAAAGGGCATCAAAGACCTCTTTTGGGCGCGAAGCCGTCCGGCAGACGAGTCCGCTGGCCTCACGGCTATCCTGAGATGCCGCCGGCAGCTTCCCGTTATATCGGACTGCGTCTCCGGGCGGACACCGAGAAGTCACCCCACCCTGCCCTGACATCAGAGGACCTGGCACCGCCGGCTAGTCGGGTTAGCCCGCCATCTCGCGAACGCGTTCGCAAAGTCCTCAACGCGGAAGCCAGGTATCGCGCTAGACATCGTGCTAAGCCGGCATCAGCCGTCTAAATCCTTTTTCAATTCTCCGAGCTGAATCGGCTGACCCCTGCACTATTTTTGGCGCAGGCGCCGCACTTTCTCAATTAGACCGTGCACTCTGCTAGGTCGAACTACGCTTGGAAGATAGTTTCCTCCCTAAGGCGCAGGCTTTGCTAAGCACTGCGGGAGAACGCTCGCACCTAAATTGTCGGTCGATTGAATGAAACCTACGCAGGCTTTCCTCGTAAACGTCGAGGAACTCATGGAAAGAATCAAGATGCCAATGAGCGGACGGGTTTTTGTCCGAAAGGCAATGGAGGGAAAACCCGCTCGAAAGGTCACGTCCCGGCGTTCGAACGTCCTCACGTATTACACCTCCAGGTCCACGGGACAACGAATCGCCACGGAAAGTCGCGGACCTGAGTACCGCGCGGCGGTCACCTATGATTTTCGGCGCTCCGTGACATATTTCACCTCTCAGCCGGGCAAGGTAGTGCTGCCTATCCAAGTACAACGTACCAAAGTGTCGCCAAATGGAAGCAGAACGGTCAGTACTCATAGGACCACGGTTCCATGCACACCGGACTTTCTCGTACTGGAAGGTGATGTTTTCTATCTGGATGAATGGAAAACCGAACAAGAGCTTCAGCAGATGGTGCGCGAGCACCCTTATCGGTTCTCCCATGATGAGAACGGGTGGCATTGCCCTGAGCGGGAGGCGTTTTTCTCGGGGATGGGTCTTGTATATAGACTGCGCTCGGATGCCGAGCACAATCCCCGCTTGGTTGAAAACCTCGAGTACCTGACGGACTATCTAGAGGACGGCGCCACCCCATGTTCGGAACATGCCCTGCGCGCTATCCAACAGGCAATGCAACGCGCAGAAATGGGCGCGATGTCCTTCCGCGAGTTGATGCGAGTGGCTTCGCCAGCCACATTGCCCGAAGACGACGAAGCGGCTGCGCTAGTTTGCGCAGACTTTACGGTAGACGACGTATTACAAGCTATAGCGGACCGCGAACTCTACGCGGACCTCGACGCCGATGACCTATCTGACCTAGACTCTGCGGTGATTTGCCGTAGCGAAGACGCCCTCGATATCTACCGCCTCAGCAGACCGGCAAGCCACATCACCAGCGAGTTTCTGGACTACTCATTAGCTATCGGAACCCAATTAATTTTTGGTGAAGCGCGGTACACGGTGACCGCCCTCGATAGCGAAATCGTCCTCTATCGGGACGACAGCTACAACACCGCGTCAATGTCTATCGCCGAGCTTGAGCGGCTTGTCGACCAAAAGCAGGTCCGCATTCTGCGTGACCTGGATGACGGCGCAATGGATGAACCGACGCGCGCGTTGTCAGATGAGGATATTTCTAAGGCGCTGAAGCGCTTCAACGCCGTAGAGGCGTCTCGATTTGGTCGTGTTGACGCCGACGTGACAGTAAGGACGTTGCAACGGTGGGCCAAGCAGGCTCGTGAAGCCGGGGAAAGCACATCTGCAAAGATACGCGCCCTTCTAGAAAAGCTCCGCCCGGGAAACAGAACCTGCCGCGTCCCAGAGTCCACAATGGCCATCATAAAGCGAGTGGCCGACGAGACTAACAACCCGACCAACCCCGTGGACGCGAACGCATATCGGCGATTCGAGCGATATTGCGGGAATGAAAATGTTCCTACCTGCTCCAGCAAGACCTTCTATCGCCACTTCAGCCCACTGAAGGATACAAGGGCACGTGAGGGTTCACGCCAAGACTACATCGAGCAGCCAGTCATCTGGCATCTGAAGCTAACGGAGAAAATTCACGGTGGCCGACCCTTTGCGTGCGTGCACATCGACCACACAAAGCTCGATGTCCGCGTGCGAATTCGTGGTCGAGGTGGGAGAGTTTTCAAGGTTCGCCCGTGGCTTACGATTGCCATCGATGCACATACGCGCGCCGTCTTGGCGTTCTACCTAAGCATCCACAATCCCAGCCTCACAAGTTGCATGATGATTCTGCGCGAGCTTGTCCGACGGCACAAGCGAATGCCTTCAATGATTGTTGTCGACAACGGTAAGGAATTTAGGTCACCGATTTTTGACGCCACATGTCATCGCACGCGAACGTCGTTGCGCTTTCGGCCGCCCCACGAAAGCCGATTTGGCAACGTCTGCGAGCGACTATTCGGAACCGCCAATACATTGCTCATCCACAATCTCATAGGAAATACAAAGGCGACTAAGCGAGTCAGAACGCTCACGGCCTCAGTTGACCCTATACGCGCGGACCTGCTGACTTTCCCAATCTTGCATGGGCTTCTGGACTATTTTTTTTACCAGGAATACAACGAGAAGACACATCCCGCGCATGACCACACGCCGAACGAGTACATGGCAAAGCGGCTCGCGGAAACCGGAGCGCGCTTATGTAGGCGCGTCGACTACGACATGCAGTGGAAGATTGCGACATGCCTTCCAGTTCCTAAAGGCGGTACACGCATGGTCGATAGAACTCGCGGCATCAAAATTGGCCACCTCCATTACTGGGCCAAAGAATTTGCCGACAAGACAATCGAACTCGACAAGGTCGACGTCCGTGTTGATATGTGGAACGCTGCCGTCGTCTACGCCAACGTACGTGGCCACTGGATTCGATGCAAGTCGAACCTGCTAGCAAAGGTCGAGCGACTGACGAGAATTGACCTGCGCTACATGTTCGAGACGATGCGCCTCCAGCTTGGCAAAGCTTTCAGGAACGTTCCGGAGTCAACAGTATTGCAATGGGCTGAAGCGTATACACGGGGCCAAGGATTTCCAGTCTTGGCATCCGCCGGCGACGCGGTACTGGAGCCGTACGAGGCCAATGGCACTGGTGCTACAGCACCGCACCAACCTGACCGTGAGAAGCCGCTGCTGGTGCATAAGCCAACTGACATCGTGCACACGCCTGCCGAATACGGCTACGGGAAATTTACGGAATCCGATGTCCTCAAGCAAATGTGACGCCCCAGGAAATACTGTCATGAATAGTGCTGCAACGAAGCTCACCAAAGAGATTGCCACGCAAGGAACCGCCGCGATGAAGGAGGCCTGGCTGAAGGGTCTGTGTTTCGCGCACCACAACATGAAGCAGACCGCTGAGGCCGTTTCGCGATTGATGACTCCAGGCGGTAACGGCACGATAACTCTGGTAGTTGGGCCAACTGGCGTCGGTAAGACTACTCTCGCCAGAACGCTGCTGAACCGGTTTCTCCAAAGGTATATCGACGAAATTCAAGAGGATGCTGGATGCATTCCGGCGATACTCGCGGAAGTTCCTCCAGCGAGTGGCGGCGTCTTCGACTGGCCTCTCTTCTACCGCGAGCTCGGCGATAAGTTGCTTGTGCCAATGTGGGATGAAACAGTGACCACCAGGCCGTTGCCATTGCCCAACGAGCCTCAAACAATCTTCGAAAGGCTCCCAAGCATGCGATTCGCTGCAATGCGAGCGCTAAAGCGCAGAAAGGTTCGGCATATCTTTTTGGACGAGTGCGTCCATTTCACAGATTCAGACACATCACCCCTCGAATACGGCAACCTGCTCAAATCGTTGGTAAACCTGCCAGGGATGAACCTGCTCATGCTTGGCGCATATGGCGCGCAGGCGCTGGTGGAAGCAAGCGCGCAGCTGTCCCGTCGCGTTTCAGTTGTTCACTATCCACGTTATCCCTCGACGTCTTGGGGCCGAGAGCAATACGGCCTCTTCCTGCATTCACTTGCGGCAAACATCCCTCTTCCATATGAGGTTAATCTCATGCAGTACAGCGACCTGTTATTTACGGGAACATGCGCGCTGACTGGCATCACTGCAGACCTAGTGTGCAAGGCTGTCATCAATGCCGATGCTGACCTTCGAGCCGGCGGGCGCAAATGGAAGGACGAGTTCCTCCTCGCAGCAATGCCAACGGAAAAGCAGCATGAGACCATTCTGAGAGATTGCCTAATTGGCGAGGAAGACATCCTCAAATACCTCCCAACAACAAGCGAGCCTATCTATCGGACTGAAGATTCACTCCTCGCAACAATCCGTCAGGAGCGTGCGACAAAGGAGACCTTTTAATGTTCGACAAACTGCTTCAGCTGAACAGGCCAGCCGGTTGGCCGGAAGAGCTGCCACCACGCTCATATCTGTACAACCTGGAGCCTTTGGGATTCAATGGCGCTACCAGAGAGGACTTGCGGAGCTATTTTCAGCGCATATGTATCGAACTGAATCTGGCACCGTGGTCTGTGGCGAACAATCTCATTTCGCCGCTCGTTGCATCGTGGAGGAAGTTCAATCCTCGCAGCTTTGTTGATGACTGGCACAAAAGTTCGATATGTGGGCGGGGCCAGACTGCAGCTGATTGGTCGCGAGCCCTCAACCTGCTTACTGCAAGAGAAGACCTCCAGCTCCTGACGCTACTCCACGTACAGGACCTGCTATCCGATTTCCTCCTGCCATCCAAGAACGCACGCTATTGCCCGCAGTGTTATGCCGACGACATCGCCGTAGAGACCGATTGCTATAACCGACTCCTGTGGACCATTGACGTGGCCAGAGCATGCCCGGTGCATGAGGTCACGCTACTCGAAGGATGTTCCTGTTCCCGGTCGTCGAATACCGGTCGAAAAATCTTCGTGCCAGGGCGCTGTCCGCATTGCGCCCAAGACCTCTCTGTCCTCGACAGGCTCCCGGCTCACGCTCGGGACACTGATGCTGCGCGACGAGTCGCCGAACTTCTTGATGCTGCGCTCTACTTTGGTGAACTGAAGCCGAATCACGGCGGCGTTGCACAATTTCTGAACCACGCGATTGCAACTCTTGCAAATGGAGTCTCAGCACATTTTGCTGCTGCTGTTGGCGTTTCTAAATCAAGCATGCACGGTTGGCAAAATGGCCGGGTTGTGCCGAGTTTTCCCGTCGTTGTGCGAATTGCTCAGTACTGTGACGTCGGCATCGCGGACGTATTGCTGGGAAACAAGCGAGTTATGACTCCCATTGAAGAGTTCGCCATGCAGCGCGCGCCCCTGATATCGCGGGTGACACGAAGCTCGCCTCCGTGCTACGTCGCAGTCTCAACAAAGCTGGAAGAGCTCCTGGCTCGGGGTGAGGCCATCTACGTTAGCGAGACCGCGAAGGCCATCGGGGTCTCAGACAAGTTCCTGCGGAAACGCTTCCCCGAAGCCGTGCAAAGGATTGTCCAGAACGGAAGGTGCAACCAAAGGTCCGCAGCGGATGCGAGGGGCGTGGCGCGCAGACATGCTTACCTTAAAACACACGAAGAGCTTGTTCGGGCCGGGCGGCGAGGGTCTCGCCGTGAGGTCCTTCGAGAGCTGAAAGCGGATGGAGTGCGAATGAGTCGCCGTGAAGCCAGCGTCGTTCACCGGCTTGCCACTGCCGCTTCAGCCGAGAGCAGGCGACCGAACTGACTTTGCCAGCGGCAGCCAAGACGCAATGCTGGGCTGACCGCATAAATTGGAGTGAGTCACCTCTTGTAATTTGGTGTCCTTAGAGTGCAAAGCACTCATCGGCATTCGCTACCTTACATCGGGGCTACTGCCGCCTTCGTACCTCCGCGTTGTCCCGCCAGAACCCCTCGAATGCGCGCGTATGCGTTCTTGGTGAGCTACTTCACTGGGGCGCCCAGCTTGCCCGAAATCGACCGAATACCGGCCTGTTATCCCAGAACTCATGCAAGCTTCCGAATCCGCTAAAATCGCTCCACTTTCCAATCGACCGTGACCGCTGAATGCCCCTCGCGTCAGCGGTATGCGCGAACAGAATCTAGGGTGGCCCGTGGAGCTCGAAACAGTAGTTGAATTCCTCCGTCAGTGGTGGAACAGTGTCGGTCAAAAAATGGCAGTTACGGACCTTTACCTATTCGGTAGTTCGATTTACGAGGACGGCCAGCAATTCGACTCACGCCGCAGTGACCTAGACCTCGTCACGTTGTTGCCGGATAGCGCCAGCGACGCGGTGAGCCGGTTGGAGTGGATGCGCACCATTGGAGAGCAAAAGAAACTGCTTGAGATGCAGCTCATCCCAGTCCTCCAGAGACCGAATGCCGGGGAGCCTATCGTCAGTCTGGTGCCAGTGACCGCCGAGGACCTCGCCGCAGACATCCACAAGTCGAAAGCCTCCCGCTTCTTTGCCGACAACGACTTTTTGCGACTGAGTGATATGCAGACGCTGAAGGGCTTACCGGGCGCCGGTCAGGCTGGTCCACAGCCAGATGCAATTTCCCAGGCTCTTCAATTCGCGCAGGAACTGCGCTCAAAGTATTTGGCAGTTCCAGCGACCGGAGTCGCCAGCGTACTTGCATGGTCCGACGAGGATGACCCGATGCCGAAGCCTGTGATGCGCAGCGCAGCTCAAATCGCAGCTCACGGCGAGCAGTATGCAAGCGAAGCGGAACGGTTTGACGTCAACGTTGGCTTGAAGTACTTCGAAGACTACGTGTTCCGCCGGAGACACGAGAATTCGCTGTATCGTCAGCTCAGTGCTTGGCTGACAGCGCGCAGCGGTGGTCGAGGGAAGCGCACCGGCCTGCAGCCCGATATGCACCTGTTCATGGGGGAGGTCATTTTCGACCTCGCCGTGAGCGCCAGCAATTCGCTGGAATCCCCAAGCACGGTGGGCAACAAAACGGAGCCACTGACGAAAGGTGAAGTTTCGAGGCAGCCCGCGCTGGTGGTCGAGTTTCAAATTGGCCGCAACGGGCATCTGGTTGGCGAGCCAGAGAGTCTGCAAGCTTCGATAGATGAGGCCGGGTTCAATCTCAGGTGGCAACACCGGCCATATTTCTCAGTCCGAATGCCTGAGAAGGATGTCGACGACGAGATTGCTGCTTGCCAGGCGAAGGGAGACCCTGCATCTCGAACCCGACGGATTGAACTGCTTGACGAAAAGCGCTGGCAAGCTCTGAGACGAAACGATTTGGAGCGCGGCTTTGAGGCGTTGCTGTACTACCAGCGTCCATTGTTCCCGGACGCCGGGACGCGGGCCAACGCAATGATACTTGCGATGCAAAGCTACGCACTACTCTGTCACGAGAAGGGAACCCTCGGCGCATCAGCCTTTGGCGGTTCGTTGGTCGCCGTCAATTGCGCGCTTGAGGACACGCCCATGAAGACGGTCATCCGATTTGGAATACCTCAGCAAAAGCTCAAGACATATCTGAGCAAGACGTTTGGCAAGCCGAGTGTGCTCAGCCTGGCAGCGAAGAATCAACCACTGCTTTCGTTACCGGGCGACCTCGTCGCGATACACTTTGTACCGCTTCTTGTGAAGAGCCTCGTCGACACGATATCAGAGGGTACTGATATTGTGAATACGGTCGACACCTATGTAGAGCATGCTTGTCAGCTTGGTCGTTGGACAGTGGGTGTCCAATGACAGAAGGCGCGCAAAGGCCCGCCACCTAGTCTCAGCGAGAGTCCCACGGTCGTTGGGCGGATTAGGTAATCCATGCCCACAAGTTCAATTTCCGAGCCGTGGGCCGATTCCGCTTGGCCCTGCGCAACTATACGAAGCCCTCTAAGGCAGTGTTCGACCACACGACGGCGAGATGCTAGATATGCTTAGTAAGACCTAGCCGCACGAAAACAATGCTTCTTGTGGCGTCCTTCGCTGCGATGCAAGCTGTGCTCAAAGTCTGAAAGCGCTTGCGCGCTCAAGGGTTACTTGCGCGCATGGCTGACGCGAACGTCCAATTCTTCTGCTACCTGAAGCGCCCAAGCGCGCCAGTGGCACTGCTTTCGCTGTCCTGCGGCGACGCTTCCCCGAAGCCGTTCAAAGAATTGTCCGAAACAGGAGGCACGTACAAAAGTCAGCAGCCGAGGCACGACCCGTAGCACGTAGGCATGCGTTCTTCAGAAAGCACGAAGAACTTTTTCGGGCTTGCAAGCACGGGGCCCGCCGTGAGGTCCTTCGAGAGTTGAAAGCGGGTGGATTGCGAATGGGTCGCCAAGAAGGCGGCGTCGTCCACCGGCTTGCCACCGCCGCTCCAACCGAGAACAGCTGGCTTGACTTAGCCGGCGGCAGCCAAGACGCAATGCTGCGCGCGCTAACCGCCATAAATTGGACTGGTGTCGCATCAAGGACATTTTGCGGCGCTTGAGGCACGCGGAAAGTACCATGACATGTCGTTTACGACAACTCATGGGTATCACCACAGGCGTCACCGCACTACACATCGGGAAGAAATTTGGCGCGCCCGGCTGGGATCGAACCAGCAACCCCTGCCTTCGGAGGGCAGTACTCTATCCATTGAGCTACGGGCGCACAGGACGGTTTTGCAACCGGTTTGTGGGTACAGCGGTTGCGGCGGGCGAGTGCCGCCGCAGGAAAGTCGCATAGGATACCGCTTTTGCCCCGTGCCGTCCATGCGGGCCCGCCATGGGCTTCAGGGAACGTCTCGCAACCGCCGCTTTTTGGCACTGGCGGGGGGCCTTTGGCGCTATAATCGCCAGCTATTTGCGTCAAATCGTGCCCGCCACACCGCCGATGCAATGAGTCGACCGGGGTCAAGGCCGCGCGGCTTGTTGTCGGCGACAATCAGGCCCGGTCCGGGAGACAGTCCGCAGCGCGCAAATAACGACAGACCCAAGTCAGGCAAGGGCCGCAGCCAGCACGGGCGGTCCGGATGGGGCCGGACAGCGGTCAGCAAATGACCAGACCGGGCCAGAATAAGCACGCCGAGCGTAAGCGGCCAGAAGGTTTCCTGCAAAACTGAGAGTTCTGTATGAGCGACGTCCACAACGAACACGACGAACACGAGTCTCCCATCAAAACCCCGAAGCAGCTGATCGCAGTCGTGATCGCGGCTTTCCTGGTGCCGATCATCGTGATCATTCTGCTGGTCAACTTTGTCGGACACGGCTCGACGGAAAGCGCCGGAGTTGCCACCACGGCGGAAGCCGTCAACGACCGCATCAAGCCGGTTGCCTCGCTCGAAATCAAGGATCCCAACGCGCCGCGCGTCTTCAAGACGGGCGAGCAGGTCTACAAGGAAATCTGCGCCGCGTGCCACGCTACCGGCGCCGCGGGTGCACCCAAGTATGCCAACGCCGGCGACTGGGCCGCGCGCATCGGCCAGGGCTTTGACGGCCTGATGAAGTCGGTGATGAACGGCAAGGGCGCGATGGCCGCGCGCGCCGGCACCACGCCGGACGACTACGCCGACTACGAACTGGCCCGTGCCGTGGTTTACATGGCCGATGCCGGCGGCGCCAAGTTCCCGGAGCCGGCTGCCCCGGCTGCCGCCGCGCCGGCGACCGCCGCAGCCCCTGAAGCAGCCGCCGCTCCGGCCGCCGCTGCCGCGCCTGCACCGGCAGCGCCCGCTGCTGCGGCCCCGGCAGCTGCTGCCGCCGCACCCGCTGCTGCGCCGGCCGCTTCGGCCGACGTGGGCAAGAAGGTCTACGAGCAGGTCTGCGCCGCCTGCCACGCCGCCGGCGTAGCCGGTGCGCCCAAGTTCGGCGACAAGGCCGCCTGGGCGCCGCGCCTGAAGGAAGGCATGGACGCGGTCCACAACTTTGCGCTCAAGGGCAAGGGCGTGATGCCGCCCAAGGGTGGCTACGCTGGCCCGGACGCGGACGTGATCGCCGCCTCGGACTATATGGCCAGCGCCGCCAAGTAAGTCCTTCCGCTGCAAACGAAAAGCCCGCGCAATGTGCGCGGGCTTTTTTTCGTCCGTACCGCCTGCGCGGCCGCTACACCACGCGCGAGTACCGCGGCACGAAGCGCACCGGCTGCGCGCCATCGTTGGCGGCAGCGGCCCGGGCACCAGCGTCCGCGGGCCGCGCGGCATCCTCGCGCAGGTAACGGTCGAACACCATCGCCACGCGCCGCACCAGCAGCCGGCCCAGCGGCGTCACGGTGATGCGTTCCGGCGCGCATTGCACCAGCCCGTCCGCGCCCAGTGCGGCGAGGTCGGCCAGCTCAGGCGCAAAGGCCGTGCTGAAGCGGATGCCGTGGCGCGCTTCCAGCGCCGGGATATCAAGTACCCCGTTGCACATCAGGTCGCCGATGATCTCGCGCCGCAGGTGGTCGTCGGCGTTCATCGCCACGCCGCGCGCCAGCGGCAGGCGGCCGTGGTCGAGCGCGCCGTAGTACTCGTCCAGCGTGCGCGCATTCTGCACGTAGCGCCCCGCGATCGCGCCGATCGCGGAAATGCCGAGCCCGACCTGGTCGTAGCCGGCGTGCGTGGAGTAGCCCTGGAAGTTGCGCTGCAGCCGCCCTTCGCGCTGGGCCACGGCGAGGTCGTCGTCGGGCAGCGCGAAATGGTCCATGCCGATATAGACGTAGCCCTCGGCGGTCAGCCGCTCGATGGTGGAGACCAGGATGTCGAGCTTCTCGCCGGCGGGCGGCAAGGCATTTTCGTCGATGCGGCGTTGCGGCTTGAACACATGCGGCAGGTGCGCGTAGCTATAGACCGAGAGCCGGTCGGGACGCAGCGCCAGCACCTGCTCGATGGTGCGGCCAAAGCGCGCCGCGGTCTGGTGCGGCAGGCCGTAGATCAGGTCCAGGCTGACCGAGCGGAAACCCAGCGTGCGCGCGGCATCCACCACGGCGCGGGTCTCTTCGAAGGGCTGGATGCGATGGATGGCCTGCTGGACCTCAGGATCGAAATCCTGCACGCCCAGGCTGACGCGGTTGAAGCCCAGTTCGGCCAGCAGCGCCATGCGGGCGTGGTCGACGCGGCGCGGATCGATCTCGATCGAATGCTCGCCCTCGGCCGCCAGCTCGAAATGCTCATGCAGCAGCGCCATCACGCGGCGCATCTCGTCAGGGTCGAGGAAGGTCGGCGTGCCCCCGCCCCAGTGCGACTGCAGCACCTGGCGGCGCGGCCCGAGCCGGCCTGCCACCAGCGCCATCTCGCGGCCCAGGTAGTTGACGTAGCGGGCGCTGCGGCCATGGTCGCGCGTGATGATCTTGTTGCAGCCGCAGTAGTAGCAGATGTTCTCGCAGAACGGGATATGCAGGTACAGCGACAGCGGCGCCGGCGCATCGGCTCGGCAGGCGGCCAGTGCGTCGTGGTACAGCGACAGGTCGGGGCCGCTGCGGAAGCGGTCGGCCGTCGGGTACGAGGTATAGCGCGGGCCGTTGCCGTCGAGGCGGCCGGCCAGCGCGCGGAAGTCGGATAGCGCGCGGCGGTCGGGCGCAGGGGAGGTCATGGCAGACGGGGTCATGGGGGCGCGGGGGTATGGGTGTGTGACGGCCCATCGTAGGGCCGCACCGCCGCTGGCGCGTTGACCGCCGTCAAGCGCGGGCCTTGGACCTGCGGGCGGCGGGCGTCACATTGGTGTCATGTGTGGCGGATACGCTGCGCGCCACCGCCGGCCTGCGCGTCACCTGCCCCTGCAATGCCAACTCCCGACCAGACTCCGATGTTTCCGCCGTACCCACCGCTGCGCAGCCACCTGGCAGCGCCGGCCCGGCAACGGCGCCGCCTACTTGCCGCCGCCGGCGCGGCACTGGCCCTGCCCGCCTGGCCAGCGCTGTCGCAGACGCAGGCGCAGGCGCGCCGCACGGTCGTGGTCGGCCACCTGCTCGACCGCGGCGGCGCACAAGCCGACCTTGCGCGCGACTACCTGGCCGGGGCCAAGGTCATGTTTGACGCCGTCAACGCCGGCAACGGCCCGGTGCGCATCGCGCACGTCGTCCGCGATGCCGATCCCGACCCGCACCGCGCGCTGGCGCAGGCGGTGTCGCTGGCCGATACCGACCGCGCCGAGCTGCTGTTCGGCCCCGGCGACCGGCTGTTGCCGGCGCTGGCCGCATCGGCCGAGCTGGGCCGGCGCGGCGTCCAGATCGTGGCGCCGCTATCGGGCCTTGGGCTGACGGCCGACAACGTCTGGTTCACCCGCGCCGACTACCAGGCCGAACTGGACGCGGCGGTACGTCAGCTGCGCAGCTATGGCCTGACCAGCATCGCGCTGGCCCTGGCGCCGGACTTCGCTGCCCCCTCGCTGGCCCGGCTTGAGGCGCAGACCGGCGCGCGCGCGGTGCCGCTCGACGCCAATCCCGATGCCGCCGCCCGGCGCATCGCCGCCACCCGCCCGGGCGCGGTGATCGTGGCGGGCGATACCCTTGCCTACGCGGGGCTCGGCCGCGCGCTGGCGGTGCAGGGCTGGTACGGTTTCCTGGTCGGGCTGTCGTCGGTCAGCGCCACCGCCGCGCGCGAGATCCTGGGCGCTGGCTACAGCGGGGGCATGGTGCTGACCCAGGTCGCGCCCGGGCCGCAACAGGCCACGCTGCGGGTGGTGAAGGAACACGTGGCGCGCATGAAGCAATACCTGGATGAGCCGCCGTCGCCGGCCACGCTGGCCGGCTATATCGGCGCGGCGTGGCTGGCGCGCGCGCTGGCTGGCCTGCGCGGCAGCGGCGCGGCCGAGATGCGGCGGGCGCTGCAGGGGCGCGTGGACGTGGGCGATTTTTCGCTCGACTTCACGCACGGGCAGCGCGGCTCGCAGTACGTCACGCTGGCGGCGTCAGCCGCGCGGTAAGGACAGGCGCGCGCGCAGGCCGCCTTCAGGGCGGTTACTCAGGGTCAGCTCGCCGCCATGGCGCGCGGCAATGTCGGCCGCGATCGACAACCCCATGCCGACCCCGCCGGTGGCGCGGCTGCGCGAGGATTCGACGCGGTAAAACGGCTCGAGCACGCGCGGCAGCTCGTCGGGCGGGATGCCGGGGCCGTTGTCGCAGATGTCGATCAGCACCCGCTGCGGGCTGTCGGTCAGCACGATGCTGGCCGCGCCGGCGTAGCGCCGCGCATTTTCCAACAGATTCACCACCGCGCGCCGCAGCTCGGACGGGCACGCCAGCAGCGGCTGCGCCTGGCCGCCGAGCGCGACCTCGTGGCCGGTCTCGGCGGCATCGTCGACCACCGCCTGCAGCAGCGCCAGCACATCCACGCGCTGGCGCGGGCCGCCGGCTTCGTCGCGGTCGCGCAGGTAGTACAGCGTGGCATCGATCAGGCCGTTCATCTCGGCTAGGTCCTGGCGCAGCCGGTAGCGCACGTCACGGACATCCGCGCTGTCCATGCGCTCGATGCGCAGGCTCATGCGCGTAAGCGGCGTGCGCAGGTCGTGCGACACCGCCGCCAGGAAACGCGATTGCTGTGCCAGCTGCGTGCGGATGCGCTGCTGCATATGGTTCAGCGCCTGCGCCGCGGCACGCGCTTCGGCCGGGCCGGCGCGCTCGTCCAGCGGCGCGGCGTGCACGTCCTGCGCCAGCCGGCCGGCACCGCTGGCCAACTCCTGCACCGGGCGCGCCAGCAGGCGCGCGCCGGCCCACGAAGCGGCCACAATCGCCGCCACCTGGAACAGCAGGCCCAAGTGCGGCGGCCAGGGCCAGCGCGGCGGCGGCCGGGGCGGCATGCGTTCGCCGGACACCCCGGCGGGCGCGCCTTCCGGCCGCGGCCCGGGCGGCCACGCCTCGGGCCGGGGCGGCGGCCCGCCGGGGCGGTCACGCAGCACGCGCTCGCTGCCCGGCCGCGGGAACAGGCTTTCGATCACGGTCATGCCAAGCAGGTGCATGGCCAGCATGATGGCAGCCATCACCACGAACAGTCGCACGAACATCGAATCATGGCGCGCCAGCCGGCCCATTCGCGTTCATCCTTCCTGCGTGGCGGTAAAGACATAGCCCACGCCGCGCACGGTGCGGATCAGCGTGGGGTCGCGCGGATCGTCGCGCAGCTTCTGGCGCAGCCGTGACACCAGCAGGTCGATGCTGCGGTCGAACACATCGAGGCCGCGGCCGCGCGCCTGGTTGATCAGCAGTTCGCGGTCGAGCACGCGGTTGGGCTGTTCGACAAAGGCCAGCAGCAGGCGGAATTCGGCATTGGACAGCGGCACCACCACCTCGTCGCGGTCGACCAGCTGGCGCAGCGTGGTGTTCAGGCGCCAGTCGCCGAAGCGCACCTCATGCCCGGAAGGCGCCGCGCCCTGGCGCGCGTCGGCGCCGTGGCCACGGATACGGCGCAGCACGGTGTGGATGCGCGCCACCAGTTCGCGCATCTCGAAGGGCTTGGTCACGTAGTCGTCTGCGCCAACTTCCAGCCCGACCACGCGGTCGGCCAACTCAGCGCGCGCGGTCAGCATGATGACCGCGACTTCGGTGCGCGCGCGCAGTTCGCGACACAGCGCCAGGCCGTTTTCGCCGGGCAGCGACAGGTCAAGGATCACCAGGTCGTAGCGCGTGGCGGCCATCGCCTGCCGCATCTCGGCACCGCCCTCGACGCCGTCGGCCTGCATGCCGAAGGTGGACAGGTAGTCGGCCAGCATGGCGCGGATCTGGGGATCGTCGTCGACGATCAGCAGGCGGATGGGAAGCGTGGGGGTGAATTCCATAAGCGAAGGGATCGGCATATACCGGTAGCAAGGGCCGGTGCCGGGGGCATGCGGTGCCCAACTTTACCAGCCCGCGATGCCCCCACTATGCCGGCTTTGTATCAGCCCTGATACGCAGCCTTGCCGGCCAGCCATGCTTTGTACGGGATTGCAGTACGGGCCTGACCAAGTGCTCAAGCATTGGCATGCGGCCTTCCCTAGCATGGACCGGCATTGACCCGAGCCAACCGCGGGCATCGCGCGGCACGTTGCCACGACGGTGTCTGCCATCACAGGAGAACGCTATGCCATTTCCGCCGACCCGCCTGCGCACCGCCGCTTCCCTGCTGGCGCTGTGCACCGCGTGCCTGCTGGCCACGCCGGCCAGCGCGCTGCAATCCGGCCCGCCGCCGACAGGGGCGATGCCGCCACCGCCCTCCGCGCCGGCATCCGCCGAGTCGCTGGGACTCAGTGCCGCGCAGGCCAAGCTCTGGCAGGCCGCACGCAGCGCCACTCGCGAAGCCGAGGCCCATGCACTGGAACTGCACGCGCGCCTGCTGCGCGAGACGGCCGACGAAACCCCCGACGCACCGCTGCGGCCGCGCGCGCAGGCCATGGACCGACTGCACGATGCGCTGGAGCAGGACCGCCGCGCGGTGCGCGAACGCTGGCTGGCGCTGGACGACAGCCTCGACCCGGCCCAGCGCCGGCGCCTGCGCGCCGCGCCCGAAGCCGCGCGCTGGATGGGCTTGCCGCCCGCGGGCGCGATGATGATGCCGCCGGGCGGACCGCAGCGGTAGGTTCGCGGCCGCGGCAAAAAAACGCCCCCGCACGCTCGCGCGCCGGGGGCCGAATAACAGGGAAGTTCCGAACGAGACGTCCGGCGCAGCAGGCAGACCGGGCGGGCCTGCCGCGGCGCCACCCGCGCACACGGCGCGAGCAGCACAGCCGCCATACTAGGGACGCCTGCGCCCGGCGTCTTGTCAGCCTCGCAGGCCTTTGTATCGGGACTGTAGCGCCCGTTCAGCCCGGGGCCGTCTTGCCGCCGGTTCCCAGCAGTGCCTTGAGCGCGCCGAGCCGGTCCTTGGGGCTCATCGCCGGGGTTTCATCGACTGGCGCAGGCGCTTCCTCCAGCTTCATCTCGCCGATAAAGCGCGAAGGCTGGCACGAGTAGGTCTCGCGCGCGCGCTTGCGCTTCTTGCACCAGCTGACATGCAGGCTGCGCTGCGCGCGGGTGATGCCGACATACATCAGCCGCCGCTCTTCCTCGATCTTTTCGTCGCTCATGTCCTCGTCTTCGCGGCAGTGCGGCAGGATGCCCTCTTCCACGCCGACCAGGAACACGTGCGGATATTCCAGCCCTTTGGACGCATGCAGCGTGGACAGCCGCACCGCGTCGGGGTCTTCCTCGCGGCCTTCCAGCATGCTCATCAGCGCCACGGTTTGGGTCAGTTCGAGCAGGTTCTTGCCTTCGCTGCCGAAGCCGTCGGCATTGTCGAAGCCGGTGGCTTCCTCGCCCTCGGCGCCTTCTGGCTTGGTGCCCTTGCGCTTGAGCCAGTCCAGGAATTCCAGCGTGTTAGTCCAGCGCGACTGCGCCTGCCGTTCGTCGAAGCTGTCGTACAGGTAGGCCTCGTAGTGGATGCCTTCCATCAGGTCGTCCAGCACCACGGTGGCCGGATCCTTGGCCGCGCGGTCGGCCAGCCGCACCATCGATTCGCAGAATATGCGCAACGGCTCCAGCTGGCGCGGCTGCAGCTTGCCTTCGATGCCGCCCATCATCGCGGCCTCGAACAGCGACACCTTGGCCTGGCCAGCAAAGGTGCCCAGCGCTTCCAGCGTGGTGTTGCCCACGCCGCGGCGCGGCGTGGTGATGGCGCGGATAAAGGCGGGATCGTCGTCGGGGTTGGCAATCAGGCGCAGGTAGGCGCAGATGTCCTTGATCTCGGCCTTGTCGAAGAAGCTCTGGCCGCCCGACAGTACATAGGGAATGCGCTCGCGCCGCAGGATCTGCTCGAACAGCCGCGCCTGGTGGTTGCCGCGATAGAGGATGGCGTAGTCGCGGAACTGCGCGCGGCGCTCGAACTTGTGCGCGGACAGGCGGAACACCACCGACTCGGCCTCGTGCTCCTCGTCGTTCATCGGGTGGATGGCGATGGGGTCGCCCATGCCGTGCTCGCTCCACAGCTTCTTGTCGAACAGCTTGGGGTTGTTGGCGATGACCGCGTTGGCCGCTTCCAGGATGCGCACGGTGGAGCGGTAGTTCTGCTCCAGCTTGATCACCTTCAGGTCCGGGAAATCGGTCTGCAGCCCGCGCAGGTTGTCCAGCGTGGCGCCGCGCCAGCCATAGATGGCCTGGTCGTCGTCGCCCACCGCGGTAAAGGCCGGCGCGCGCAGGTGCGAGCCACCCGCCAGCAGTTTCAGCAACTGGTACTGGCAGGCGTTGGTGTCCTGGTATTCGTCGACCAGAAAGTAGCGCAGGCGGTTCTGCCACTTGAGTTGCACGGCTTCATTGCGCGCGAACAGCTCGGCAGGCAGGCGGATCAGGTCGTCGAAATCCACCGCCTGGTAGGCGTGCAGCGTTGCCACGTAGTTGCGGTAGACCAGCGCGGCCTGGTGCTCGTCGGCATTGGCGGCCTGCGCGATCGCTGCCTCCGGATCGACCATGCCGTTCTTCCACAGCGAGATCGTGCCCTGTACGCCGCGGATCAGCTTCTTGTCGGTGGTGCCCAGCTGCTCCTGGATCAGGCCGAAGCAATCATCCGAATCCATGATCGAAAACTGCGGCTTCAGGCCCACGTGCTCGGCCTCCATGCGCAGGATTTGCACCCCGAGCGAGTGGAAGGTACAGACCGTCAGCTGCTTGAGCGGGATGCGCTTGCCCTCGCGCGTGGTCTTGCCCTCCATCAGCTTGCCGATACGCTCCTGCATCTCCTTGGCGGCCTTGTTGGTAAAGGTGACGGCGGCGATATGGCGCGGCTCGAAACCCTTGTCCTCGATCAAATGCGCGATCTTCTGCGTGATCACCCGGGTCTTGCCGGAGCCCGCCCCGGCCAGCACCAGGCAAGGGCCGTCCAGGTAGCGGACGGCTTCAGATTGGGCGGGGTTCAGGCCATGGGTCATGCGAGGGATGCGGTTGGAGGCGGGGAAATCAGCAGGAACAGCGGAAGGCCAGGCGGGACACGCCGGCACCCCAAAAACGGGCTCGGCGGCAAAGCTGACGATGTTAACACGCTGGCCGCGGCAGGTCAGTCAGCGCAAACCGCGTTGACAGGGCCGGTTGTGTCACTGGCGTAACACTTCGTAAAGGCCGGAGCCAATCGCGCAACGCAACGCTCTAACTGATATGTCCCCCCGGCCTGCGCGGCAGGGGTGACATGCTTGAATCATCACACCGGAGCCAATAATGAAAACCCTGCAGACTTTGACCAAGGTGACCCTGATCGGCGCGACCGTCGCGGCCTTTGCCGGTTGCGCGGACATGACCCCGAAGCAGCGTAATACCGCCATTGGCGCGGGCGCGGGTGCCGTGGGCGGCGCCATCCTCACCGAAGGCAGTGCGCTGGGTACGCTGGGTGGCGCGGCCGTGGGCGGCGTGATCGGTAACGTTGTCACCGACGACAAGAAGAAGTAAGCCAGACCCGCAGCGACAGGTACGGCAGGCTCCCTGGCCGGTTTGACAAAGGCCGGGGCCTCCCGTACATTGCGCGCATCCGACCGGGAGAGCGCGCATCGCCTGCGCCGCCGAAGGGGTATCACCCGAAAACTCTCAGGCACCACGGACCGATCGGATCGGCATGCAATATGCACACGATGCATGCCGCACTCTGGAGAGCGGCACCCGCCATTCGTGGCGAGCGTGCCCACCGAAGGGGCGCACGAGGATGGGGTCCTGCAGGATCCGCCTTGTAATCTCTCAGGTATCGAGGACAGAGGGGTCATCCGCCGCAGCGGATTGCTACGCCACATTCAGGCGCGGCGAGCGTTGCGGCGGATGGCCCTTTTTTGTTTTCGCCAACCGAGATTGCCCCCGAGGATTCCATGACGCTCCAGGCCACGCCCCTCAACGCCATCCACCGCGCCCTCGGCGCCCGCATGGTTGATTTCGGCGGCTGGGACATGCCGGTCAACTACGGCTCCCAGATCGAAGAACACAATGCCGTGCGCACCGACGCCGGCATGTTCGACGTGTCGCACATGTGCGTGGTCGACCTCACCGGCGCCAATACCCGCAGCTTCCTGCGCGGCCTGCTGGCCAACAATGTCGACAAGCTGCAGACCCCGGGCAAGGCGCTCTACTCCTGCATGCTGGATGAGAAAGGCGGCGTGATCGACGACCTGATCGTCTACTTTTTTGCCGAGGACCGCTTCCGCCTGGTCGTCAACGCCAGCACCGCGCTGGGCGACATCGAATGGATCCGCGCGCGCAATGCCGCCACCGGCAGCGATGTGACCATCACGCCGCGCCGTGAAGATGTTGCGCCTGCAGGCGTGCAGCCTCTGGCCATCGTCGCCGTGCAGGGGCCCAACGCCCGCACCACGGTGTGGAGCACCTTCCCCTCGACCCAGCCGTCGGACACGCTCAAGCCCTTCAACGCCGCCGTGGTCCAGGACCCGGCCATCGGCGAGATCATGGTGGCCCGCACCGGCTACACCGGCGAAGACGGCTTCGAGCTGGTGGTGCCGGCCGAAAACGTTGCCGCCGTCTGGGAAAAGCTGAACGCCGCCGGCGTGCGTCCGGCGGGCCTGGGCGCGCGCGACACCCTGCGCCTGGAAGCCGGCATGAACCTGTACGGCCAGGACATGGATATCAACACCTCGCCGCTGGATGCGGGCCTGGCCTGGACGGTGGACCTGCAGAGCGAGCGCGATTTCACCGGCAAGGCAGCACTGGGCGCGGCCGGTTCGCGCCAGCAATTCCTCGGGCTGATCCTGCGTGACAAAGGCGGCGTCCTGCGCGCCCACCAGAAAGTGATCACCCCGGCCGGTGACGGTGAAATCACCAGCGGCACCTTCAGCCCGTCGCTGTCGCAGTCCATCGCCTTTGCCCGCCTGCCGAAGGATGTCGCCGTGGGCGATACCGTGCAGGTGGAGATCCGCGACCGCAAACTCAACGCGACTGTGGTTAAACTGCCGTTTGTGCGTAATGGCAAGGCACTCGTGAGCTGAGGCTCATACCAACGGTCGCCCTCGCCTGCCGGCGCTTGCCGGGCAGGCATCACCCAACAAGAAACAGATCTGTATCCGGAGAACCTCCATGAATTTCCCCGCTGACCTCAAGTACACCGAGTCGCATGAGTGGGTACGCGTCGAAGCCGACGGCACGCTCACCATCGGCATCACCGACCACGCGCAGGACGCGCTGGGCGACATCGTCTTCCTGGAACTGCCCGAAGTGGGCAAGTCGGTCGGTGCCGGCGACGCGCTGGCAGTGGTCGAATCGGTAAAGGCCGCTTCTGACATCTACGCCCCAGTGGCCGGCGAAGTGATCGCCGTCAACGAGGCCGCCACGGCCGCGCCGGAAAGCGTCAATGCCGACGCCTTCGACGCGTGGCTGTTCAAGCTCAAGCCGGCCAACGGCGACGACGTCAACGGCCTGATGTCGGCCGACGCCTACAAGGCCAGCGTCGGCGCCTGACGCCGGCGGCGCCGGTCCAACGATGGACCGGCCACTGCAGACTGACGCGCGCCGTCCCGGCTGACCACCGGCCGGCGCGCACCCCACGAGGTTCTTGCCAATGAACGCCCCGCTTCCCATGAACGCCGCCCAAGTAACCCGGCCCACGCTGGCCGAACTGGAGGCGCGCGACGCCTTCGCCGCCCGCCATATCGGCCCCGATACTCCCGAACAGCAGCACATGCTGAAGGTGCTCGGCTATGACAGCCGCGCCGCGCTGATCGACGCCGTCATCCCCGCCGCTATCCGCCGCCGCGACGGCATGCCGATGGGCGAGTTCACCGAGCCGCTGAGCGAGGAAGCCGCGCTGGCAAAGCTGCGCGGCCTGGCAGGCAGGAACAAGGTGCTGAAGAGCTTTATCGGCCAGGGCTACTACAACACCGTCACGCCCGGCGTCATCCTGCGCAATATCTTCGAGAACCCGGCCTGGTACACCGCCTACACGCCTTACCAGCCGGAAATCTCGCAGGGCCGCCTGGAAGCGATGCTGAACTTCCAGCAGATGGTCACCGACCTGACCGGCCTGGACATCGCCAATGCGTCGATGCTGGATGAAGGCACTGCCGCGGCCGAAGCCATGACACTGCTGCAGCGCGTGAACAAGCACGACTCGAACACCTTCTACGTGGCCGACGACGTGCTGCCGCAGACGCTGGAAGTGGTACGCACGCGCGCGCTGCCGATGGGCATCGAGGTCAAGGTCGGCCCCGCTGCCGAGGCCGCCGCGGCCAACGCCTTCGGCGTGCTGCTGCAGTACCCGGGCGTGAACGGCGACGTCAACGACTACAGCGCCATCGCCGATGCCGTGCACGCGGCCGGCGGCCTGGTGGTGGCTGCCGCCGACCTGCTGGCGCTGACGCTGATCGCCGCACCCGGCGAATGGGGTGCCGACGTGGCCGTGGGCAACTCGCAGCGCTTCGGCGTGCCGCTGGGCTTCGGCGGCCCGCACGCCGGCTATATGGCGGTGAAGGACGCCTTCAAGCGCTCGATGCCGGGCCGCCTGGTGGGCGTGACCATCGATGCGCAGGGCAACAAGGCCTATCGCCTGGCCCTGCAGACGCGCGAGCAGCATATCCGCCGCGAGAAGGCCACCTCGAACATCTGTACCGCGCAGGTGCTGCTGGCCGTGATGGCCTCGATGTATGCCGTCTACCACGGCCCGCAGGGCCTGAAGCGCATCGCGCAGCGCGTGCACCGCCTGACCGCGACGCTGGCCGCCGGCCTGCAGGCGCTGGGCTTCGCGCGCACCAACGCCAGCTTCTTTGACACGCTGACGCTGGAAACCGGCTTCAACACCGATGCGATCCATGCCGCGGCCACCGCGCGCGGCATCAACCTGCGCCATATCAGCGCCACGCGCGTCGGCATCTCGCTGGACGAGACCGCCAGCCGCGCCGACGTGGTCGCGCTGTGGGAAGTGTTCACGCAAGGCAAGCCGCTGCCCGCCGAACTGGACTTCGACAAGCTCGAGGCCGTCGCGCAGGACGCCTTCCCGGCGGCACTGGCACGCGCCAGCGAATACCTGACCCACCCGGTCTTCAACACGCACCACGCCGAGCACGAGATGCTGCGCTACCTGCGCATGCTGGCCGACAAAGACCTGGCGCTGGACCGCACCATGATCCCGCTGGGCTCGTGCACGATGAAGCTGAACGCCACCAGCGAGATGATCCCGGTGACGTGGCCCGAGTTCAGCCAGATCCACCCGTTCGCGCCTCTGGACCAGACCGTGGGCTACCGCGAGATGATCGACCAGCTCGAGGCCATGCTGTGTGCCGCCACCGGCTACGCCGCGGTCAGCCTGCAGCCCAACGCCGGCTCGCAGGGCGAGTACGCGGGCCTGCTGATCATCCACGCCTACCACGCCAGCCGCGGCGAGAGCCATCGCGACATCTGCCTGATCCCGTCGTCGGCGCACGGCACCAACCCGGCGTCGGCGCAGATGGCCGGCATGAAGGTGGTGGTGGTGGCCTGCGATGAGGACGGCAACGTCGACCTGCAGGACCTGGCGAAGAAGGCCGAGCAGCACAGCAAGAACCTGGCGGCTATCATGATCACCTACCCGTCGACGCACGGCGTGTTCGAGCAGGGCGTGCAGCAGATCTGCGAGATCGTGCACCAGCACGGCGGCCAGGTTTATGTCGACGGCGCCAACATGAACGCGATGGTCGGCACCGCCGCGCCGGGCCAGTTCGGCGGCGACGTCTCCCACCTGAACCTGCACAAGACTTTTTGCATCCCGCACGGCGGCGGCGGCCCGGGCGTGGGCCCGGTCGCGGTCGGTGCGCACCTGGCGGACTTCCTGCCCAACCAGGACAGCGTCGGCTACCGCCGTGACGACCGCGGCATCGGCGGCGTGTCGGCGGCGCCGTTCGGCTCGGCCAGCATCCTGCCGATCTCGTGGATGTATATCGCAATGATGGGTTCGGCCGGCCTCACCGCCGCCACCGAGAACGCAATCCTGGCGGCCAACTACGTGGCCAAGCGCCTGGCGCCGTACTACCCGGTGCTGTACACCGGCCAGCACGACCTGGTCGCGCACGAGTGCATCCTGGACCTGCGCCCGCTGCAGAAGGACACCGGCATCAGCAATGAAGACGTGGCCAAGCGCCTGATGGACTACGGCTTCCACGCCCCGACCATGAGCTTCCCGGTGCCGGGCACGCTGATGATCGAGCCGACCGAGAGCGAGGCACTGCACGAGCTGGACCGCTTTATCGACGCGATGATCGCGATCCGCCAGGAAATCGGCCGCGTTACCGACGGCACCTTCGACCGCGACGACAACCCGCTCAAGCACGCGCCGCACACCGCCGCGGTCGTGACCGCCGATGAGTGGACCCACAAGTACACGCGCGAGGAAGCCGCGTACCCGGTGGCATCGCTGCGCACGCAGAAGTACTGGCCCCCGGTCGGCCGTGCCGACAACGTGTACGGCGACCGCAACCTGTTCTGCGCCTGCGTGCCGGTCAGCGACTACGTGGTCGACTGAGCTTCGGACGGGCCGCCCGCGGCACTGGGCGCCCGCCAAAGCGCTATGCTCGATATGAAGGGCGCCGCGCCGTGCGGCGCCCGTTCTGAGCGAAGGCTGCAAAACGACAAGAGCCCTGCGCGGGCCATCGACATCCTGGAGACTTCCCGTGGCAGTCAGCGTTTTCGATCTGTTCAAGGTGGGTATCGGCCCGTCGAGCTCGCATACCGTGGGCCCGATGCGCGCGGCCCTGATGTTTGCGCAGGGGCTTGAGCGCGATGGCCTGCTGCCGCAGGTGGCCAGCGCGCGCGTGGAGTTGTACGGTTCGCTTGGCGCCACCGGCAAGGGCCACGGCACCGACAAGGGCGTGATCCTCGGCCTGATGGGCGAGGCGCCCGACACCATCGACCCCGATACGATCGACACGCGCCTGGCCGCGCTGCGCGCGAGCCGCGAGCTGTCCTTGCTGGGCAAGCATATTGTGCCCTTCGTCGAGAAGGAGCACATCGCCTTCTACCGGCGCGAGGCCATGGCCGAGCATCCCAACGGCATGAAGTTCCATGCCTTCGACGCCAGCGGTGCATCGCTGCGCGAGGCGCGCTACCTGTCGGTCGGCGGCGGCTTCGTCGTGACCGCGGGCGCACCCAATACACAGGTGCTCAATGCCGCGCAGCAGCTGCCGCACCCGTTCCGCAGCGGCAAGGACATGCTCGAGATGGCCAGCGCCAGCGGCAAGAGCATCGCGCGGCTGATGATGGAGAACGAGCTGACCTGGCGCAGCGAGGCGGAAGTCACCAGCGGCCTGCTGCATATCTGGGACGTGATGCAGGCGTGCGTCGCGCGCGGCTGCCGCACCGACGGCGAGCTGCCGGGGCCGTTCAGGGTCAAGCGCCGTGCGCCCGAGCTGTTCCGCAGCCTGACCGAGCGCGCCGAGCGCACGCTGTCGGACCCGCTCTCGGTGATGGACTGGGTCAACCTGTACGCCATTGCCGTCAATGAAGAGAACGCCGCCGGCGGGCGCGTGGTCACGGCACCTACCAACGGCGCGGCCGGCATCATCCCCGCGGTGCTGCACTACTACGACCGCTTCGTGCCGGGCGCCAACAAGCAAGGCGTGGTCGACTTCCTGCTGACCGCGGGTGCGATCGGGCTGCTGTACAAGCTCAATGCGTCGATCTCCGGCGCCGAGGTCGGCTGCCAGGGCGAAGTCGGCGTGGCCTGCTCGATGGCCGCCGGCGCGCTGGCGGCGGTACAGGGCGGCAGCCCGGCGCAGGTCGAGAACGCTGCCGAGATCGGCATGGAGCACAATCTCGGCCTTACCTGCGACCCCGTTGGCGGACTGGTGCAGATCCCATGCATCGAGCGCAACGCGATGGCCTCGGTCAAGGCGGTCAATGCGGCACGCATGGCGCTGCGCGGCGACGGCACCCACTATGTCTCGCTCGATTCGGTCATCAAGACCATGCGCGAGACCGGGGCCGACATGAAGACGAAGTACAAGGAGACGGCGCGGGGTGGGTTGGCGGTGAATATCGTGGAGTGCTGACAACCCCTGCTGCTAGTGCCCAACGGCATGGCGCGGCGTATCATGGCGGCGTTCCCCGATGGCAAAAGAAGAGGACCGCCATGCAGACCTTCCACCAGTTGTTCGACGAAACCTCGTCCACCTTCACCTACCTGCTGATCGATGCCGCCACGGGGGACGCGCTGCTGATCGACCCGGTCGACCACCAGCTCGAACGCGACATGGCGCTGCTGCAAGACACCGGCGCGCACCTCGCGTGGGTCGTCGAGACCCACGCCCATGCCGACCACATCACCTCGGCAGGCCACCTTGCGCTGCAGACCGGCGCGCACACGGCGGCGCCGTCCGGCTGCGATATCAAGCCCGCCCAGAAGCAGCTGATCGACGGCGACACTGTCGCCTTCGGCAAGCAGGTGCTGCGCGCCATCCATACGCCGGGGCATACCGCCGGCAGCATGAGCTACCTGTGGGAAGAGCCTACGCCCGACGGCATCGTACGCCGCGTCTTCACCGGTGATGCCCTGCTGATCGACGGCTGCGGCCGCACCGACTTCCAGTCGGGCGACGCCGGCACGCTCTACGACAGCCTGACCAGAAAGCTGTTTGCGCTGCCCGACGACACGCAGGTCTACCCGGCCCACGACTACAAGGGCCGCACCTCGTCCACCATCGGCCAGGAGCGCGCCCACAACAGCCGCGTCGCCGGCCGCACGCGCGAAGAGTTCATCGAGATGATGCGCAACCTGAACCTGCCGCGCCCGAAGCTGATCGATGTCGCCGTGCCGGCCAACCAGCGCCTGGGCCTGCGCGACGGCGAAAGCGTGCCGCACGGCGCCTGAGGTTTTCCTAACGCTAGGAGTCTTTGCATGTCCACATACACCGCAGAGGTCCTGTGGCAACGCGACGGGCAGGATTTCGCCGGCAACCGCTACAGCCGCAGGCATGTGCTGCGCTTTGACGGCGGCGCGGAAGTCCCGGGATCGTCGTCGCCCCATGTGGTGCCATTGCCGATGTCGGATGCGAGCGCGGTCGATCCCGAGGAGATGTTCATCGCCTCGCTGTCCAGCTGCCACATGCTGTGGTTCCTGTCGCTGGCGGCGAAGCAGCGCTTCGTCGTCGACCGCTACCTCGATGCGGCCACTGGTGTGATGGCAAGGAACGCCGACGGGCAGATGGCGATGACCGTGGTAACGCTGCGCCCGCAGGTGACGTTTGGCGGCGAGCGCGAGCCCACGCGTGAAGAGCTCGATGCCCTGCACCACGCCGCGCATGACGCCTGCTTTATCGCCAACTCGGTCAGGACCGAGGTGCGCTGCGAACCGGTGTTCGCCGGCGCCTGAGCGCGTTGCCATGCCTGCCATCGTCCCGGCACCGGCGCCAGCGCGGCTGGTGTCGCCGCGGACTGGATCGGTCTGTCGCGGGGTGCTGCGCTGGCTCGGCGCGGGACTAGTCCTGCTTGCCGGAATCAGCATGCTGCAGGATCACTTCCTCTACTTCCCGGACAAGGCGTCGGTCGATGACATGGTCTCGCCCGGGCTGCGCGCCTGGCCGGGGCCGCAGGACTTTCGCGGACTGGTCGCGGAGCCGGCCGGCCCGGCGCGCGCCACCGCCATGGTCTTTCATGGCAATGCCGGGCACGCCGGGCATCGCGACTACTACGCCAGCGCGCTGACGAAGCTGGGCCTTCGCGTGATCCTGGCCGAGTATCCGGCCTACGGCCCTCGCACCGGCACGCTGGGTGAGCGCAGCTTCGTGGCAGACGCGGAACAATCCATCGCGCTGGCCCGGCGCCAGTTCGGCGGCCCGCTGCTGCTGATCGGCGAGTCGCTGGGCGCGGGCGTGGCCGCAGCGGCCGCGGCGCGCCAGCGCGAGAGCGTCGCCGGCGTGCTGCTGATCACGCCGTGGGACAAGCTTGCGCATATAGCCTCGCATCACTATCCCTGGCTACCGGCCGGCTGGGTGCTGCGCGACCGCTACGACAGCGCGGCCAGCCTGAAAGGCTTCGGCCGCCCGGTGATGGTCGCGGTCGCGGAACGCGACACCATCGTACCGGCACGCTTCGGCCAGGCGCTCTATGCGTCGCTGGGCGAACCCCGGCGGCTGGCGGTGATCGGCGGCGCCGGGCATAACGACTGGACCGGGCATGTCGACACGGCCTGGTGGCAGGAAGCGGTCGCGTTCCTGCTGTCCCCGCCACCCACCACAAACAAATAACATCAGGCCGTCAAAACGCTGATTTGACATACCCCTGCGGGCCGCAAATACTGGCCTTCACAGAACGGCTCGCCACTTGCGCACCGGTCGGTGCATCCAGCGCCGCGTAGCCGACACCCGTGGGGGAAGATCATCATGAAGCAATGCCCGCATCGCAAGCTGTACCGTGGCCTCGGCGTACTGGCGGCGGCCATCGCGCTGACCCCGGCGCTGATCCCGGCCCAGGCCATGGCGCAGAACAAGCCTATGGCCTATCCGGCCAAGGGCCAGAGCCAGCAACAGCAGGCCAGCGACGACGGCACCTGCTACAGCTGGGCCAAGCAGCAGACCGGCGTGGATCCGGCACAGGCCGCCAACGCCCCACCGCCGGCCCAGGCACAGAGCGGCCAGCGGGTACGGGGTGCCGCGGGCGGCGCCGCGGCGGGTGCTGTGGTGGGCGCGATGGCAGGCGATGCCGGCAAGGGTGCGGCGGTCGGCGCTGCAGCGGGTACGGTGGGGGGCGGCGTGGCGCACCGGCAGTCGCGCCGCCAGGCGAACGCGGCCAACCAGCAGGCGGCGGCCAATACCAGCCAGGCGATGGGCTCGTACTACCAGGCTTGGGGCGCCTGCATGCAGGGGCGCGGCTACAGCGTCAAATAAGACAGGGGGCAGCCCGGCGCAGGCTCAGGCAGCCCACCGGTCACACGCCTTGCGCACCGTTTCACGCTGGCTGCGCGCATCGGCATCGACCTGGCGCAGCCACTCGGCATCGCCGTCGCGGCGCTCGGCCAGCGCGCGGATATTGGCGAGCGCCTCCAGCGAGCCGAGTGCCTCGGCGTGCGGCACCAGCGCGTCGCAGATCGACAGGATATGGTCGGCGATCGGCATTCGCGTCAGTTCGTTGGGATGCACGTACTCCCCCTCCAGCCCGAAACGGCAGGCCTGGAAGCGGTTGAAGGTGTACACCAGGTAATCGTCTTCCTGCGGCATGAAGGGACGCGACAGCAGCAGGTAACGCGCCAGCATCTGGATATAGGCGGCGATATCGCAGGCGCGCTGCACCGTCAGCGGCGTGTCCATCACGCGGACCTCGATGGTGCCGAACTCCGGCTTGGGCCGGATATCCCAGTAGAAGTCCTTCATGCTCTCGATCACGCCGGTATTGCGCATTTTCTCGAAATACGCGGTGAAGGCGTCCCACGTCAGCAGGAACGGCGCACGCCCGCTCATCGGGAAGGCCGCGACCGAATTCAGCCGCGCCGAGGCAAAGCCGGTATCCACGCCCTGCACATAGGGCGAGGATGCCGCCAGCGCCACAAAGTGCGGCACATAGCGGCCGATGGCGTGCAGCAGGAACAGCGATTCGTCGGCGCTGGGGCAGCCGATATGCACATGCTGGCCGAACACGGTGAACTGCTTGGCCAGGTAGCCGTACAGCTCGGAGATGTACTGGTAGCGCGGCGAATCCGAGATGGTACGGTCGGCCCACTGCTGGAACGGGTGGGTGCCGCCGCCGGCAATGCCCAGGTTCAGCGAGCGCGAGGCCGCCACCATCAGGTCGCGCATCACGGTCAGTTCTTCCAGCGCCTGCTGGTAGCTGTGGCAGATCCCCGTGCTGATCTCGATCATGGACGGGCTGATCTCCGGCTTGATGTCGCCGGCATGCTCGGCGCCCTTGAGCGCGCGCAGCAGGTCGGGCGCGAATGGCGCCAGGTCATAGTCATGCCGGTTGACGAGCTGCAGTTCCAGCTCCACGCCGAAAGTCAGCGCTTCTGAGTGCTTGAACGGTTCGAGCGACATCAGCGCCCTCCTCCATTGGCCCGGATGTCGACGCGGACTTCGCCTGCGTAGCGCAGCGCCCAGGCCGCGATCACCGGACCGAAAAGTTGTTCGATGGCCAGCGCGCATAGGATGATGGCCGCCAGTGGCTGGCCGGTACCGGGGTAGAGGCGCGCCACGTCATGCATCAGCAGGAATGCCAGGCCCGACATCGGCGCCAGCGCCAGCCCCAGGGCCATGCACTGGCGCAGGCTCAGGCCCGAGAACGAGCCCAGCGACACCACTCCCGCCAGCTTGGCCACATGGCGCAGCACCACCAGCGCGATGGCGTAGACGCCGCCCACGGCCCAGTCCTGTGCCGTCAGCGGCAAGCCCAGCGACACCACCATGACGATGATCAGCAGGCTGCCCGCGCTGCCGAAATGCGGCGGCCATACATGCGGCTGGTTGTCCTGGTGCTTGAACACGACACCAGCCAGCATCAGCGTCAGCGGCATCGACAATTTTAGTACCCGGGTCAGCGCCAGCGTGAACAGAACCAGGCCCACCAGCACCAGGAAGCTGTAGTGATCGTCGGCCGACATGCGGTCATAGATGGCATGGCCGAGCTTGCCCACCACCCATGCCAGCAGGCACGAGCCCACCAGCAGGTACAGCGGATGCAGCAGCGCCGCGCCCAGGTTGCCGTATTCCGAATGCAGCCAGCCGGTGGCGACCTGCACGATGGCGGCGGCGTAGATGCTGTTGAGCGCAGCCATCGCCATCAGGCGCTCAGTGACCTGGCCGTCGGCGCGCAACTCATTCTTGAGCTGCAGCACGATGGTGGGCGAGGTGCTGACCGCGATGCCGCCGGCCAGGATCGCCACGCCGGGCGAGGCGCCAATCCATTGCAGCACCGCCGCCACCAGGCCCCAGGTCAGCAGGCTTTCAAAGGCACTGGTCAGCAGCAGCCAGCGGTTGGCGCGCAGCCAGGTCAGCGAGAGGCGATGCCCGAGTTCGAACAAGGCCAGCGCCAGCGCCATATCGATCAGGATACGGGTCTGGTTGATCATGTTCTCGTCGACGATGCTGCGCCCCAGCATGCCGGCGCAAAGCCCCGCCGCGGCATACCCGACGATGCGCGGGCAGCGCAGCCAGCGCCGGCTCAGCTCACCGGCCAGGCCGGCGCCGACCAGCGCCAGCCCGACCCAGAACAGGCCGCCGGGCGCGAGCGGGAGGCTTGGAAAAAGTTGGCTCAGTCCATTCATGGCGACATGGTAATGTAAGCACTTCATAATCCATGTCAGTGATTGTCCGACACCGCACAAAACACGCGCACAACTTCTGTCATCTGCGCGTAAAAAACGCCATCTACAGATGGCGTTTTTTACATCCTTTACATGGTCAGACCGTTCGCGGGTCCGGAGCGACGTTTCAGACGCCCCAGACTTTCCACATCGGCCGGGTTGCCTTCAGCGCGGCTTCCACCTGTGCATATAAAGTGCGCGTCGAGCCCTGCGCGGCACTGCGGGCACGGGCCTTCTCGAAATACCCCAGCGCGGTTTCACGCTGGTCCAGGCCAAGCGCCGACTGCACGGCACGCAGGTACACCTCGGCATCCCAGTCGTCACGCACGGCGAAGGCGGCGACAAAGTCGGCCAGCGCGGCATCGTGGCGCCGCGCTGCGTTGTGGACCAGTCCGCGCTGCACGCGCGGGCCGGCCTGGTCCAGCGGATCGCCCTCGGTCAGCGCCACGGCCTGCTCGAACAGCGGCAGCGCGCGCTCGGGCTCGCCCACGTCGCGCCAGACCTGGCCGAAGCGGTTGTACAGCCAGGCGTCCTCCACCAGCAGCGCGCGGCGCTGCTGGGCCTCGATCTCGGCCAGGGCATCGGTGCGGTCGTGCTCGTCCATGCCGGCCACCTGCGCCTGCAGCAGCGCGGCAAAGTGCGCGCGCGCATGCGCCATCGGGTGCGCGGCCTCGCTGCGGGCTTCCACCGGCAGCGCATCCAGTCGGGCATCCATATGCATCATCGCGGCGCGCGCGGCCTCGGTCGGCTCGGCGCCGCCCATGGCTTTCCAGGCCGCGATCATGCGGCTGAAGGCCCAGGTCACGTCGGCCGGATTGCGCTCCAGCGGGTAGCGGTTGAGCACCTCGCCGGCCAGCTCGGCCACCTTCTGGTGCTGGCCCGCGTCGGCGTGGCAGTCGAGCAGGTCGATCCAGTGGTCGATGAACTCGCTGGCGGCCATGCCCTGCTGGTGCAGCGCGATGCGCTCGTCCACGTGCGCGGCGTCGGCCGGCAGGCTGCGCGACAACAGCCGGCACAGCAGCGAATAGACATGCGGGTCGGCATTGCCGCCGTGCCCCGCGGCATCGCCCTGGCCGGTGGCGAAGTACTGGTCGAAGCGCGCCACGCCGGCACGGCCGGCCTGCACCAGCACCGGCCGCAGCGCGGCCTCGGCGGCCGGCACCTCGTCGATGAACTCGCCCAGCGCCATGGCGGCGCGGTAGTAGCCGGCACCGTCGTCGGACTGGTCAGTCAGCGTGAAGCGCAGCCACGGCTCGCGATCGGCCGGCTGGGTGCTGTCGGCGCGCTGCGCCAGCTGGTGGCGCCAGGCCAGTTCGCGTACCTGGCTCTGCGGGTCGGGTACCTGGCGCAGGTAGACCGCCAGGTCGTCCAGTGCCCCCTGGACGTCGCCCACGCCGTGGCGCAGCGGTGCACGCAGGCGGCGCGCCTCGGGGTGGTCAGGGTGCTCGGCCAGCACACGGGCGGCCTGGTCGGCGGCCACGGTGTCACCGGCGGCGGGATCGAGCTCCAGCAGATGCGGGTTGTCCAGCGCCACGCGGCCCAGGCAGACGCGCATCAGCGGCTCCACCGGCACGCCGGCGGCCTCGGCCCGGGCGATGTAGTCCGTCACCAGCGGTGCGATGTCGTCGGCGCCCAGGTCGGGATTGCGGACCATCAGGTCATGCCAGTAACGCGCCGCGGCGGCCATGTCGCCCATGCGCAGGGCAGCCAGGCCGGCGTGGAAATGCGCGGCCCATTCGCCCGTCAGCAGGCCGCTGCGTTGCGCGGCCTCATGCAGCCACGGGCGCGCCTCGGCATCGCGGCCCAGGCTCATCAGCATGGCGCCGTAGCGGTGCGCGATCACCCCGCGCGAGGCCCAGCGGTGCGGCGGCTGCAGCGGCTGCGTGTCAAGCCGCGCCAGCGCCTCGTCCAGCACCGCCAGCGCGGCGTTGGCGTCACCGTTGTCAAAGTGCAGCCGCGCCCGCAGCGTGACGAAATCAACCACCTCGGGGCGGGCCTGCGACAGCTGGTCGGCAATCTGCAGGGCTTCGGTGAAGCGCCCCTGGTTGGCTAGCCCGATGGCGTGGTCGTAGCTGGCTTCCTGCTCGGACACGTACTGCTCCTATGGATTGAAAAAATGTGCGAGTGCGGGATTATGCGCCAACGGGGGAGATACGGAATTGTTTGGGGGCTTGGCGCCGTGGCGCCATCCCCCCCAAAAGGAAAAACGCCACCCAAAAGGCGGCGTCTCCCATAACCAGCAACAACAGCCAGCAGCTTACTTCCCGCCAACCGTCTCCAGCACCGTCCACTTGCCACCCACCACCTTATAGACAGTGATACCACCATCCTTCAGGTCGCCACGCGCGTCATACGCCAGCATCTTGGTGGTCACGCCCTGCATATTGGTAGCGGCCAGCACCGGCAGGTAACGCACCGGATCGGTCGACCCGGCCTTGACCATGGCGGACATCATCGCGGTGGCGCCGTCATAGGCGTACGGCGAGTAGGTCTGCACCTTCGAGCCGAAGCGCTTCTCGTACTTCTTCTCATACGTGGAGCCGCCAGGCATCTGGTCCAGCGGCAGGCCGGCCAGCGACACCACGGTGCCTTCTGCAGCCGGGCCGGCGAGCTTCAGGAAGTTGTCGGTCTTGGACATTTCGCCCGACACCAGCGGGGCCTTCATGCCCAGTTCCTTGACCTGCTTGGCCATCGGCGCGGACTGGGTCTCGGCGCCACCGTAGAAGATGATGTCCGGGTTGCTGCGCTTGATGTTGGTCAGCACGGCCTTGAAGTCCACCGCCTTGTCGTTGGTGAACTCGCGGCGCACGATCTTGCCGCCGGCGGCCTTGGCGGCCTTCTCGAACTCGTCGGCCAGGCCCTGGCCGTAGGCGGTGCGGTCATCGACGATAGCGATGTTCTTCGCGCCCAGCTTCTTCACCACGAAGGCGCCGATCACCGAACCCTGCTGGGTGTCGGAGGTCATCATGCGGAAGGTGGTCTTGAAGCCCTGCTTGGTGTATTCCGGCGCGGTCGCCATGGCGATCTGCGGGATGCCGGCGCGGTTATAGACCATCGACGCCGGGATGGTGGTGCCCGAGTTGAAGTGGCCGAGCATGCCCTGGATGCCGTTATCCACCAGCTTCTGCGCCACCACCGAACCGGTCTTCGGGTCGGCCTGGTCGTCTTCGGAGACCAGCACGAACTTGACTTCCTTGCCGCCGATCTTGGGCTTGGTGGCGTTCATGTCCTCGATCGCGAGGACGATGCCGTTCTGCATGTCCTTGCCGTACTGCGCCTGGCCGCCAGTCATCGGGCCGGCAAAGCCCAGCTTGATTTCCTGGGCCTGCGCGAACGCGGCCGAGGCGGCGGTCAGGCCAGCCAGGGTCAGGGCAACGGTCATTGCCGTCTTGTGGAATGTCGAGTTCATCAGATCTCCTTGGGTCCCAAATGGTGCCGATGTGGTGCCGTTGCCGGCAGTTATATTGGCGCGGCCTGGCAGTGCCGCGCCTTGCTTCCTGTGCGCAACGGGGCGGGATCGCCGCCACCGCTGCGCGCTTCGACATGACGACGTCCGAGGGTTGCCTCAGCCGATCGTCATCAAACTGGCATTGCCGCCCGCGGCCGCGGTGTTGACCGAGAGCGAGCGCTCGATCAGCAAACGGTCGAGCGCGATATTCGGTTCACCTTGCGCCAGGCCCTGCACGCCGATGATCGGACCGGGGCGCACTGCCACCTGTTCGCACACCGTGCGCAGCTGGTCGGAGTCGCCGTGGTGCAGCACCGCATCGATAGCGATGTCCGCCGCGGTCCAGTCGGCCACCATGCGGACGCGCGATTGTACGCCCTTAGGCAGGCGCGCAAACAGCCCCCGGCTGACAGGGTTTTCCGGCCATACGGCGTCGGCGCCGACGGTCAGCACGGCACCCAGCTGCAGGGCCAGGTCGGCCTCTTGCGTGGCCAGGCACAGCACGCGCTCGCGCGGCAGCAGGGTGTAGGTGTTGCGCTCGCCGGTGGGGCCGGGCAGCGTCACGGTCAGGCCCGAGGGCGATGCCGCGGCCAGGCGCTCGCAGGCGGCGGCTACCGCCGGCAGCTCGGCCGCGGCCCAGGCCTGGAAGGCCGCTGCGGCCTCGTCGCGCAGCGTGGCCGCCTCGCCGCCGCCTGCTTCCGACGCGCGCACGCTGCGTACCACCGCATCCTGCGGGCAGACCGACAGCAGGCGGTGCAGGTACAGCGGGCCGCCCGCCTTGGGGCCGGTGCCCGACAGGCCTTCGCCGCCAAAGGGCTGCACGCCCACCACGGCACCGACGATATTGCGGTTGACATACAGGTTGCCCACATGGGCACGGCTGACGATATGCGAGATGGTCTCGTCGATGCGGGTATGGATGCCCAGCGTCAGGCCGTAGCCGGTGGCATTGATCTGGCTGACCATGGTGTCCAGCGTCGCGCGCGGGAAGCGCACCACGTGCAGCACCGGGCCGAACACCTCGCGCTTGAGTTCCTCGATGCTGTCCAGTTCAATCAGCGTCGGCGGCACGAAGGTGCCGTTGCGGCAGCTGGCGCCCTGCGCGGCGTTGGGGTCGGCCTGGTGGACACGGCGGCCCTTGGCGCGCATGGCGTCGACATGGCGCACGATATTGCCGCGCGCTTCTTCGTCGATCACCGGGCCGACGTCGGTCGACAGCCGGTCCGGGTTGGCCATGTTCAGTTCCTGCATGGCGCCCTTGAGCATTTCCAGCACGCGGTCGGCCACGTCTTCCTGCAGGCACAGCACGCGCAGTGCCGAGCAGCGCTGGCCGGCCGAATCGAAAGCGGAGCTGAGGACATCGCCCACCACCTGTTCAGCCAGCGCCGACGAGTCGACGATCATCGCGTTCTGCCCGCCGGTCTCCGCGATCAGCGGGATCGGGCGGCCGGCGGCGTCCAGGCGGCCGGCGACGTTGCGTTGCAGGATGCGCGCGACTTCGGTCGAGCCGGTGAACATCACACCCTTGACGCGGGCATCGCCCACCAGCGCGGCGCCAACGGTCTCGCCGCGGCCCGGCAGCAGCTGCACCGCGCCGGCCGGCACGCCGGCTTCGCGCAGCAGGCGCACCGCGGTGGCGGCGATCAGCGGGGTCTGCTCAGCGGGCTTGGCCAGCACCGGGTTGCCGGCGGCCAGCGCCGCGGCCACCTGGCCGGTAAAGATCGCCAGCGGGAAATTCCACGGGCTGATGCAGACCACCGGGCCCAACGGGCGGTGGGTCTCATTGTCGAAGCTGCGGCGCACCTCGGCAGCGTAGTAGCGCAGGAAGTCCACGGCTTCGCGCACTTCGGCGATGGCATTGGAGAAGGTCTTGCCGGCCTCACGCATGATGATGCCCATCAGCGACTGCATCTGGGCTTCCATCAGATCGGCGGCGCGTTCCAGCGCGGCCGCGCGCACGTCCGGCGGCGTCGCCTGCCAGATCGGCGCGGCATTGACGGCGGCCTGCAGCGCGGCGTCGACGTCGACCTGGCTGGCCTCGGTGACATGGCCGACCACGTCGCGGTGGTCCGCCGGGTTCAGCACCGGCGCGGTGATGGCGTCGGCAGCGCGCGGCACCTCGGCGCCCAGCAGCGGCTCGGCCACGGCGCGTTCGCTGGTGCCGGCGAGCAGCGCCGACGACAGCGAGGCCAGCCGGTGCTCATTCGCGAGATCGATGCCGGCCGAGTTGGGACGGCTCTTGCCGTACAGCGTGCGCGGCGACGGGATGCGCGGGTGCGGCAGGCCCAGCACGCCTTCGTCGCGGTGCATCGCCTCGACCACGGCGACCGGGTCGGCCACCAGCTCGTCCAGCGAGATGGTGTCGTCGGCGATGCGGTTCACGAACGAGGTATTGGCGCCGTTCTCCAGCAGGCGGCGCACCAGGTACGCCAGCAGCGTCTCATGCGTGCCGACCGGCGCGTAGATGCGGCACGGGCGGTTGAACTTGCCGTCCGCGGTGGCGCCAACCACCTGGTCGTACAGCGGCTCGCCCATGCCGTGCAGGCACTGGAACTCATACTGGCCGGGGTAGTAGCTATGGCCGGCGATCTGGTAGATGGCCGACAGCGTATGCGCATTGTGCGTGGCGAACTGCGGGTAGATCGCGTCCGGCACCGACAGCAGCTTGCGCGCGCAGGCGATGTACGACACGTCGGTGTAGACCTTGCGCGTGTAGACCGGGTATCCCTCCAGGCCGTCGACCTGGCCGCGCTTGATCTCGCTGTCCCAGTACGCGCCCTTGACCAGGCGGATCATCAGGCGGTGGCGGCTGCGGCGGGCCAGGTCGATCAGGTAGTCGATCACGAACGGGCAGCGCTTCTGGTAGCCCTGCACCACGAAGCCGATGCCGTTCCAGCCGGCCAGCTCGGGCTCGAAGCACAGGCGTTCCAGCAGGTCCAGCGAGATCTCGAGGCGGTCTGCTTCCTCGGCGTCGATATTAATGCCGATGTCGTACTGGCGCGCCAGCAGCGTCAGCGACTTCAGGCGCTCGTACAGCTCGCCCACCACGCGCTCATGCTGCGCGCGGCTGTAGCGCGGGTGCAGCGCCGACAGCTTGATCGAGATGCCCGGGCCTTCATAGATGCCGCGCCCGCGCGAGGCCTGGCCGATGGCGTGGATGGCCTGCTCGTAAGAGGCCAGGTAGCGCTGCGCGTCGGCCTCGGTCATGGCGGCCTCGCCCAGCATGTCGTAGGAGTAGCGGAAGCCTTCGGCCTCGTACTTGCGCGCGTTGGCCAGCGCCTCGGAGATGGTCTCGCCGGTGACGAACTGCTCGCCCATCAGGCGCATGGCCATGTCCACGCCCTTACGGATCAGCGGCTCGCCGCCCTTGCCGATGATGCGCGTGAGCGCCTTGGTCAGGCCCGATTCGGTATGCGTGGCGACCAGCTTGCCGGTCAGCAGCAGGCCCCAGGTGGCGGCGTTGACGAACAGCGACGGGCTCTGGCCCAGGTGCGACTGCCAGTTGGCGCCGCTGATCTTGTCGCGGATCAGCGCGTCGCGGGTGGCCTTGTCGGGAATGCGCAGCAGGGCCTCGGCCAGGCACATCAGCGCCACGCCTTCCTGCGACGACAGCGAGAATTCCTGGATCAGGCCCTGCACCAGGCCCTCGCGACCGGTGCCGACCTTCTGCTCGCGCAGCCGCGTGGCCAGGGTCTTGGCCATCTTGATGGCGGCCTCGGCTTGCTGCAGCGGCAGGCGGGCCTGCTCCAGCAGCACCGGCACGCAATCAGTTTCCGGACGACGATAGGCAGAGGTAATGGCGGCACGCAGCACCGATTGCGGCTGGATGCTTTGGGCGAACTCCAGGAACGGCTGCGGCGCATCGCCATGGACCAGCTCAGCTCCGTCGGCGCCATCCGCGTCGGCGCTACCGGCGGCGCCGGTCTCGTGCGGCAGGTGGCCGCGCTCGATCTGCTCGAGGTAGGTGAAGATGGCCTGCTTGATCAGCCAGTGCGGCGTGCGGTCGATGGATTGGGCAACGCGCTTGAGGCGGTCGCGCGAGGCGTCGTCGAGCTTGACGCCGAGAGTGGTGGTGGCCATGCGGGCAATTCTCCGAAAGACTGGAGCCGCCGCCGGTGCTACCTCGTCCATGCCGGCAGGCACGGGCGCGCGACCGGCCGCAGCCTGTGAGCTGGCGCGATCTTACTCCCGAAAATCACCAAGGTGCAACCTAGTGCAACCCTATCGAAAACCCTAATGCCAGGGTTGCACCTTTTTTTGCCACGCTGGCCGGCTCAGATCCGCAACGGATCGATTTCAAGCTGCCAGCGCACCCCTTTTGCCTCCGTCCCTACATCTGCGAAAGTCTGTACCCACTCAGCCACAAAGCGTTGCAGCACAGGCCGCGAGGTGGCCTCCACCAGCATCTGCGCACGTTCCCGGTTGAAGATGCGCACCATCGACATCGGCACCGGGTCGTGCAGTTGCACCTCGGCCGCCAGCGCGCAGGTATCGGCATGCCGGCGCGCCACTTCCAGGAAATGCAGCGCCCGTTCCAGCTGGCTGTGCTCGGCGGTCACCAGCACCTGGTAGCAGAACGGGGGCAACCCGGCCTGGCGCCGCTCGCGCAACTGGCTGGCCGCGAATCCATCATAGTCGTGGCGCGTCAGCGCCTGCAATGCCGGGGTGTCCGGGTAGCGCGTCTGGATCAGCACCTCGCCCGGCAGGCCGGCCCGCCCTGCCCGCCCGGCCACCTGCATCAGCGAGGCGAACAGGTGCTCGGCGGCGCGGAAGTCGTGGCTGAACATGGCCGCGTCCGGATGGACGATGCCGACCAGGGTCACGCGCTGGAAGTCGTGCCCCTTGGCCACCATCTGCGTGCCCACCAGGATGTCGACTTCGCCGGCATGGACTTCATCGAACATGGCCTGCGCGCTGCCCTTGCGGCGCGTGGAATCTGCGTCGATGCGGGCGATGCGGGCCTGCGGGAAGCGCGCCGCCAATGCCTCTTCGATACGCTGCGTACCGCGCCCCAGCGGCGCGATGTCGACATTGCCGCAGTCCGGGCAGTGATGCGGCACCGGCGCCTCCAGGCCACAGTGGTGGCAGCGCAGGCGCCGCTCTGGGCGGTGCAGCACCAGGTACGCCGAGCAGCGCGGGCAGCCCGACAGCCAGCCGCAGCTGTCGCAGGCAATCACCGGCGCGTAGCCGCGGCGGTTCAGGAACAGCAGGCTCTGCTCGCCGCGCGCCAGGCGCGCGTCGATGGCTTCCAGCAGCGGCACCGACAAGCCTTCGAACAGCGTGCGCTGGCGCTGGCGCTCGTGGTTCAGGTCGACCAGGCGCACCGTCGGCAGGGTCGCTTCGGCCTGGGCGCGCTCGCGCAGCACCAGCTTGCGGTAAGTGCCCTGCCCGGCCCGCCACCAGGTCTCCATCGACGGCGTGGCCGAACCCAGCACCACGGCAATGCCGCGCTGCTTGGCGCGCCACACCGCCAGGTCGCGCGCGGAGTAGCGCAGCCCTTCCTGCTGCTTGTAGGAGGTGTCGTGTTCCTCGTCGACCACGATCAGCGCCAGCGCCGGCAGCGACGCCATCACCGCCATGCGCGTGCCCAGCACGATGCGGGCCTCGCCGCGGTGGGCGGCCAGCCACTGCAGGCTGCGCTCCTGGTCGGCCAGGCCGCTGTGCAGCACCGCCAGCGGCAGGTGCGGGAAGCGCGCCGCGATGCGAGCCTGCAACTGCGGGGTCAGGTTGATTTCGGGCACCAGCATCAGCACCTGGGCCTGGGTGTCGCGTTCGAGCACCGCCTGCATCGCATGCAGGTAGACCTCGGTCTTGCCGCTGCCGGTCACCCCGTGCAGCAGGAACGGCGCAAAGCCTTCGGCCTCGGCAATGGCCTGCACCGCGGCGCGCTGCTCGTCGTGCAGCGGCGGCGCGGCCGATGGCGGCTGGGCGGGGCCTGTCGGCAGCAGGGTGCGCGCGGTGCGGCTGGCGTCGACCCAGCCGGCGGCCTGCCATTCGGCCAGCCGCGCCGGTGCCGCTGCGCACAGCACGCGGGCGTCGGCCAGCGTCAGCGGCTCGGCCGCGGCGGCGCGCTCGGCCAGCGCCTGCGCCAGGGCGCGCACGCTGCGTGCGCGTGGCGGCACGGCAGCCAGCAAGGCCTCTGCATGCCTAGGCAACAGGCGGTATTCGTCGGTGCGGGCACGCTGGGCCAGGCCTGACCAGCTCTCGGCCTCACGCAAGGCCGGCGGCAAGGCCGGCAGCATCACTTCGCCCAGGCGGCGCTGGTAGTAGCGCGCGGCAAAGGCGGCCAGCTCGATCCAGTCGGGCTGCAGCGGCGCCATCCAGTCCAGGCGCTGCGCCACCGGGCGCAGCCGGTCGGCGGGCACATCGGAGTGGTTGGCGTACGCCACCGCCACGCCGACCATGCTGCGGCGGCCGAACGGCACCACCACCAGGTCACCCGGGGCGACCTCGGGCGTGGCGAGATAGTCGAAGCAGTCGTCGGCGGGGGTGTCCAGCGCGACCCGGATGACCGGCTGGGCGGCGGCGGACGGCATCACGGCGCCCTCCGCCGTGCTGCCCTCGATCAGTGGGAGCGCGCCGCTAATTGGCGCCATGCGGCCCTTCCTGGTGCACCGCCTTTGCGCAACCTTTGTGCAACGGGCGGCAGGCGTAATGAGGGTGTAAATCTAGTGTGCGGCGCAACATCAACTTAAAGTAAAACTTCAAATGTGGCCCTAAGTCGATGATAGATGACTGGTTTTCCACTTATTCCACCGCCCCTGTGGATAACTTTGTTGAAAAGTCGCACTGGCTGACCGGAAAGCCCCGAGAAACAAGGGATCCACCGGCATCGGGCCTTCCTTTGCAATTCTTCCAAAGCCTTAAAAATCAAAGGCTTGCAAACATCCCCCGGATAGGTTAGGGAAAAACCCTGTCCCGCACTGCGGCAAACCTATCGGTGTGCATAAGTCAAGTGCCGCCAGTCAGGCCCGAGCACCTTTTTGGCGAATGCTGGCGAAAAAGTTAACTTGACAGGGTCCGGCGGCGCGGCTCCCGCAGCACTGGGTACGCTGGCGCGCCGGCGCGCTGCAGCGCGGGGCGCCGCAGCAGCAGCCAGGCCGACCGCATACTGTCACCGTCACTTCTGCTCAGCGCGCAGCTTGCGGCTGTGGCGATGCACTTCATCCACCAGCACCGAGACGTTCTCCGGCGGCGTGAACTGCGAAATGCCGTGGCCCAGGTTGAATACGTGACCATCACTGCCCCCGGCGGCGGCATAGCTGTCCAACACGCCGCGCACCTGCTCGCGGATCGCGGCCTCGGGGGCGAACAGCACGGTCGGGTCGATATTGCCCTGCAGCGCCACGCGCCCGCCGGTGCGCCGGCGCGCTTCGGCCAGGTTGACGGTCCAGTCCAGCCCGATCGCGTCGGCGCCGGTGTCAGCCAGCGCCTCGAGCCACAGGCCGCCGCCCTTGGTAAAGACGATCGCGGGCACCTGCTGCCCATCGTGTTCGCGCTTCAGGCCGGCCAGCACCCGGCGCATATAGGCCAGCGAGAACGCCTGGTACATGCCATCGGCGAGCGCCCCGCCCCAGGTGTCGAAAATCATCACGGCCTGTGCGCCGGCTTCGATCTGGGCATTCAGGTATGCCGTCACCGCCTGGGCGTTGATCTCGAGAATGCGGTGCATCAGGTCCGGGCGGCCGTACATCATCGCCTTGACCGTGCGGAAGTCGTCCGAGCCGCCACCTTCAACCATGTAGCACGCCAGCGTCCAGGGGCTGCCGGAAAAGCCGATCAGCGGCACGCGCTGGCGGCCGTCCTGGACCAGTGCGCGGCGGATCTCGCTCACCGCGTCAAAGACGTACTGCAGCGACGCCATGTCCGGCACCGCCAGTTTCTGCACGTCGGCTTCGGTGCGCAGCGGATGCGCAAAGCGCGGGCCCTCGCCCTGCGCGAACGACAGGCCCAGGCCCATCGCGTCGGGCACGGTCAGGATGTCGGAAAAGAGAATCGCCGCGTCCAGCGGATAGCGGTCCAGCGGCTGCAGTGTCACTTCCGTGGCGTAGGCCGGGTTCTTGGCCAGCCCGAGAAAGCTGCCGGCGCGGGCCCGCGTGGCGTTGTACTCGGGCAGGTAGCGGCCCGCCTGGCGCATCAGCCATAGCGGCGTGTATTCGGTCGGCTGGCGGCGCAGCGCGCGCAGGAAGGTATCGTTCTGCAGTGCGGTCATGGTCATCCTCGTAAGACCGCCATTCTAAGGGATGGCTGCGGGCGGATGCCGCTCAGACGTCGTCGATCATCCCGGCGAAGGCCGCTGCGGCACGCCGCATCCATTCGCGCGCGCGTTCGGCATCGGGCTGCAGCCGCGCGAAACCGTGGGTCATGCCGCCGGCCTCGATGGTAATCACCGGGGCGTCGTGGCGCACCAGGAAGTCGGCATAGGCCAAGCCGTCGTCGCGCAGCACATCATGCGCGGCCACCATCAGCACGGTGGCAGGCGGGCGCACCGGCGGCGCGGCCATCAGGTGCACACGGGGGTCGGGATGGGCGGCGCCCTGCGCCAGGGCCTCGGCGCCGATGAACTGGGCCCAGAACCAGGCCATCTCGTCACGCGTCAGGCCAGGACCGTCGGCAAAGGCGCGGTAGCTTTCGGTGCTGAGCACCGGCGCCGTCACGGGATAGATCAGCAGCTGCGCATCGACCCGCGCCGCGCCGCCGCTGTTGAGTTGCTGCGCTGCCTGCGCCGCCAGGTGGCCGCCGGCGCTGTCACCCGCCACGGCCAGGAAGTCGGTCGCCAGCCCGAGTGCCTGGCGTTGAGCGGTGAACCACTGCACGGCCTCGGCAGCATCGTCGCAGGGAGCAGGGAACGCGTGCTCGGGGGCGAGGCGGTAGTCGACGCTGGCCACCGCGCAGCCCGTGTCGGCCGCCAGCAAGGCGGCAACCGTATGGTGCGTCTGCGCCGAGCCGATCACCCAGCCGCCACCGTGGAAGTAGACCACCAGCCGCGGCGCGGTCTTGCCGGCCGGGCGGAACAGCCTGGCGCCCAGCGTGCGGCCAGCGAGCGCAAGCTCCAGGTCCTGCACCGTGATGCCTGGCGGATCCGGCAACAGCGACGCCGCCGCGATCTCGGCGAAACGGGCCCGCTGCGCGGGAATGTCGGCCGGCGCGGGCGCATTGGCGTAACGCTCCGCCAGGCGGCGGTAATAGGCAAGCAGTTGCGGATCGATGGCCATGGTTGGCGGCTGAAGGGAAAGCGGAAAGTAGAAGCGGTGCCTGACGGGAATCAGTCCAGCCCGAGCTGGTGCGTCAGCTCGACCTTGCTGCAGCAATCCTGCACCGCCAGCAGGCCGGCATCGGAAGCGCGGCGCACTGCCTGGTCGTTGACGATGCCCAACTGCAGCCAGACACCCTGTGCGCCAACGGCGATGGCCTCATCGACCACGCCGGGCGTTTCCTCGGCACGGCGGAAGATGTCGACCCACGCGATGGGGCTGCCTGCTGCCGCGGCAGCGTCGGCGGCTTCGCGCAGCGTGGCGTGGCAGGTCTCGCCCAAAATGCGTTCGCCGGCATGACGCGGATTGACCGGCACGATCCGGAAGCCGTGGTCCTGCAGGAATTCCGCTACCTCATGGCTGGGACGCTCCGGGCGGTCGGACAGGCCGACCACGGCCACGGTCTTCATCGCCAGCATGGCTTGTATGGCTTGCTGCATCTCAGGGCGCATCGCGTCTCCGGGTGGACAAGGGCGGGCCCGCGGACATGCAAAAACAACTCGAAGGCCTCAGGCGTCCTGAATCGTAACCGGAATTGTCACGCAGAGATTGGTGGGGGAGCGAACACGTAAATCGCGTCATTAAAGATAATGCAACGACACCTTTCTGCGGTTAACGTGACGTGAACGCGTGAAAATATGCCGAACACGCCAGATCCTGGCACCTCGGGCTTTCAACTTCTTGCAAAACGATACATTTTGTTACTGCCATGCCGGGGAGTTTCCCCCACAATGCATTGACACACCCGCTGTCCGCGGCGTGTGGCGCCCCAGTGAATAAGGCTGTTCAGACTTAAAGGGGTGTGGTGAAGAAAGCCTTTTTGAAGCAATAACCGATTTTCCGATCCAGCAGATCGCCGCTGGACCGGAGCACCAGGTAGACCGTTGCAGCGCGTGGCCTTTGCGGCCTCTGGTCGGATATTGGATATCCGTTGCGCCTTGATTGTCGGCCTGGACCGAACCCGTTCCTTCGAATTGACCCCTCGAAGGGATTTTCCCGTCCGCGCGGAGCCTCCCCGGCCCGCGCGCTTTTTTTTGTCCAGGCAGGACAAAAGCATATCGCCACGCCCAAAAAAAAGGCAGCCATCGGCTGCCTTTTTTCATTGTCGCGCCAGAAAAACAACAGCGCGACAACCGACTAATTGCTTACTTCTTACGACGCAGGCGGGCGATGGCAGCCAGTTGGGCAGCCGCCACGGCGAGCTCACTCTGAGCGCGCGCCAGATCCAGATCGCTGCTCTGGTTCTGCATCAGCTCTTCGGCAGCACGCTTGGCTTCCCGCGCCTTGGCTTCGTCCAGGTCGCCACCGCGGATAGCGGTGTCGGCCAGCACGGTGACGTGCTTGGGCTGGACTTCGAGAATGCCGCCGGCAACGAACACGAACTCTTCGCTGCCGTCTTCCTTCTCGATCCGCACCGCACCCGGCTGGATGCGCGTGATCAGCGGCGTGTGACCCGGCAGAATGCCCAGTTCACCCGACTCGCCCGGCAGCGCCACGAACTTCGCCTGGCCGGAGAAGATCGACGTTTCCGCGCTGACGACGTCTACAAGAATGGTTGCCATATCAGATCCTTTCTCCTGAAAGCTTTGGCTTCCCGTTTCCGGGAAGCAAGTATTTCGCCTTCGTGCCAGGCGCGGCCGCCGCAGACAGTAGATTAACTACGGCAAGGCAGCCGCAACGACGCATGAAGGCGAAAGACGCCGCTTACTGGAGCTTCTTGGCCTTTTCGAAGGCTTCGTCGATCGAGCCGACCATGTAGAACGCCTGCTCGGGCAGGTGATCGCACTCGCCATCCACCAGCATCTTGAAACCACGGATGGTTTCCTTCAGCGGCACGTACTTGCCCGGCGAACCCGTGAACACTTCGGCCACGTGGAACGGCTGCGACAGGAAACGCTGGATCTTACGAGCGCGGTTCACGGCCATCTTGTCTTCCGGCGACAGTTCGTCCATGCCCAGAATCGCGATGATGTCGCGCAGTTCCTTGTAGCGCTGCAGGGTCTGCTGTACGGCGCGCGCAACGTTGTAGTGCTCCTGGCCAACCACTTGCGGGTCCATCTGACGCGAGGTCGAGTCGAGCGGGTCCACTGCGGGGTAGATACCGAGAGCGGCAATGTCACGCGACAGCACCAGGGTCGAGTCCAGGTGCAGGAAGGTGGTAGCCGGCGACGGGTCGGTCAAGTCATCCGCAGGCACGTAGACGGCCTGGATCGACGTAATCGAGCCAGTCTTGGTCGACGTAATACGCTCCTGCAGCTTGCCCATTTCTTCAGCCAGCGTCGGCTGGTAGCCCACGGCGGAAGGCATACGGCCCAGCAGTGCCGACACTTCGGTACCAGCCAGCGTGTAGCGGTAGATGTTGTCGACGAAGAACAGGATGTCACGGCCCTCGTCGCGGAACTTCTCGGCCATGGTCAGGCCGGAAAGTGCCACGCGCAGACGGTTGCCCGGCGGCTCGTTCATCTGGCCGAACACCATGGCCACCTTGTCGAGCACGTTCGAGTCCTTCATTTCGTGGTAGAAGTCGTTCCCTTCACGGGTACGCTCGCCCACGCCGGCGAACACCGACAGACCGCTGTGCTGCTTGGCGATGTTGTTGATGAGCTCCATCATGTTGACGGTCTTGCCCACGCCTGCGCCACCAAACAGACCCACCTTGCCGCCCTTGGCGAACGGGCAAATCAGGTCGATCACCTTGATGCCGGTTTCGAGCAGGTCGGTGGAAGGCGACAGTTCGTCGAACTTCGGCGCCTTCTGGTGAATCGCGCGCCGCTCGTCGGAAGCGATCGGGCCAGCTTCGTCGATGGGGCGACCCAGGACATCCATAATGCGGCCCAGCGTGCCTTGACCCACCGGCACCGAGATCGGCGCGCCGGTGCTCTTCACCGGCATGCCGCGGCGCAGGCCGTCCGACGAACCGAGGGCAATGGTACGGACCACGCCGTCACCCAGCTGCTGCTGGACTTCGAACGTCAGGCCCTTTTCGGCGAACGACGTTTCGCCGCTGTCTTCCAGCACCAGCGCGTCGTACACCCTCGGCATCGCGTCGCGTGGGAACTCGATGTCCACCACGGCGCCGATGCACTGCACAATATTTCCGATACTCATTTCGTATCTCCGATAGCTTGAATTCTTAACGCTTCAGACCGCTGCCGCACCGCTGACGATCTCTGACAATTCCTTGGTGATCGCTGCCTGCCGGGTCTTGTTGTAGTCCAGCTGCAGTTCGCCGATCACGTTCTTGGCATTGTCGGATGCCGCCTTCATAGCCACCATGCGCGCCGACTGTTCGGACGCCATGTTCTCGGCCACGGCCTGGTACACCAGCGCCTCGACGTAGCGAACCAGCAGCTCTTCCACCACGGTCTGCGCGTCAGGCTCGTAGATGTAGTCCCACGAGTAGGCGCGCTTCTCTTCTTCCGTCTGCAACAGCTTGTCGGCGGCGAGCGGCAGCAGTTGCTCAACCATCGGTTCCTGCTTCATCGTGTTGATGAACTTGGTGTACGCGATGTACACCGCATCGACTTCACCATTGGTGAATGCATCGAGCTGGACCTTGATCGCGCCGATCAGCTTTTCCAGGTGCGGGGTGTCGCCGAGCTGCACCACATTCGAGGCCACCTTGGCGCCGATGCGGCTCAGGAACTGCATGCCCTTGCTGCCGATGGCAGTGGCTTGCACAGCCACGCCGCGACCCTGCAGGCTCTTCAGCTCGTTGGTCACCGCACGCAGCACGTTCGTGTTCAGACCGCCGCACAGCCCCTTGTCGGTCGTGACCACGATCATGCCGACGCGCTTGACTTCGCGCTCCTGCATGAACGGGTGCTTGAACTCGGGGTTGGCCGAAGCCAGGTGCGCCGCGATGTTACGCACTTTCTCGGCATAGGGACGGGCATTGCGCATCCGTTCCTGCGCCTTGCGCATCTTGGATGCGGCGACCATCTCCATCGCCTTGGTGATCTTGCGCGTGTTCTGCACGCTCTTAATCTTGGTTCGAATCTCTTTCGTTCCGGCCATACTTTCCTCTCCGTCCGAACCAGCGCCGCGCCGGCGTTAGCCAGGCGCGGCGGCGGTATCGGAGAATTGCGCGGTTAGAACGCGGCGGACTTCTTGAAATCCTCGATCGCGGCACGCAGGGCGGGTTCATCTTCCTTCGAGAGCTGCTTGGTCTCTTCGATACGGTTGATGAGGTCGGCGTACTTGGTCTTCAGATGGTCGTGCAGGCCCTTCTCGAACGGCAGAATGTCCTTCACTTCCACGTTGTCGAGGAAGCCGTTGTTGGCGGCGAACAGCGACGCGGCCAGCTGCCACACCTGCTGCGGCTGGTATTGCGGCTGCTTCAGCAGCTCGGTCACGCGGCGGCCGCGCTCCAGCTGCTTGCGGGTGGCATCGTCCAGGTCCGAAGCGAACTGCGCGAAAGCAGCCAGTTCACGGTACTGGGCGAGGTCGGTACGGATACCACCGGCCAGGTTCTTCACCACCTTGGTCTGGGCAGCACCACCCACGCGCGACACCGAAATACCGGCATTGATGGCGGGACGGACACCGGCGTTGAACAGGTCGGTTTCCAGGAAGATCTGGCCGTCGGTAATCGAAATCACGTTGGTCGGCACGAACGCGGACACGTCGCCGGCCTGCGTTTCGATCACCGGCAGCGCGGTCAGCGAACCGGTCTTGCCCTTGACGGCGCCGTTGGTGAACTTCTCGACGTACTCGGCGTTCACGCGCGCGGCACGCTCCAGCAGGCGCGAGTGCAGGTAGAACACGTCGCCCGGGTACGCTTCACGGCCCGGCGGGCGGCGCAGCAGCAGCGACACCTGGCGATAGGCCCAGGCTTGCTTGGTCAGGTCGTCATAGACGATCAGCGCGTCTTCGCCGCGGTCGCGGAAGTACTCGCCCATGGTGCAGCCGGCGTAGGCAGCCAGGTACTGCATGGCGGCCGAGTCCGAAGCGGCGGCGGCCACGACGACGGTGTATTCCATCGCGCCGTGCTCTTCCAGCTTGCGCACCACGTTGGCGATCGTCGAAGCCTTCTGGCCAATGGCGACGTACACGCAGTACATGCCCTTGCCCTTCTGGTTGATGATCGCGTCGACAGCCACGGCGGTCTTGCCGGTCTGGCGGTCGCCAATGATCAGCTCACGCTGGCCACGGCCGATCGGCACCATCGAGTCGATCGACTTCAGGCCGGTCTGCACCGGCTGGCTCACCGACTGACGCGCGATCACGCCCGGGGCGACCTTCTCGATCACGTCCGTTTCCTTGGCGTTGATCGGGCCCTTGCCGTCGATCGGCTGGCCCAGCGTGTTGACCACGCGGCCCAGCAGTTCCTTGCCCACCGGCACTTCCAGAATGCGGCCGGTGCACTTGACCGTGTCGCCTTCGGAAATGTGTTCGTAGTCACCCAGCACCACGGCGCCGACCGAGTCGCGCTCGAGGTTCAGCGCGAGGCCGAAGGTGTTGCCGGGGAATTCCAGCATCTCGCCCTGCATCACGCCGGACAGGCCGTGCACGCGGCAGATGCCATCGGTCACGGAAATCACCGTGCCGGTGTTGCGCACTTCAGCTTCAGCGCCAAGGCCCGAGATGCGGGTCTTGATCAGCTCGCTGATTTCTGAGGGGTTCAGTTGCATCACAATGCTCCTAATTCTTCAATCCGTCGGCCGGTGCGGTCAGGCGGTCAGCGTGGCTTGCATGGCAGCCAGGCGCGTACGCACGGAGGTGTCGAGCACTTCGTCGCCGACCTTGACGCTCACGCCGCCGATCAGGGACGGGTCCACCGCCACCTTCGCGTACAGCTTGCGGCCGAACTTGCGTTCGAGTGCAGCGACCAGGTCGTTCAACTGCGAACCTTCCAGCGGGAATGCGCTGGTGATCTCGACATCCGACGACCCTTCGCGGGCGTTCTTGAGCACATGGAACTGCTCGGCGATTTCCGGCATCACCGTCAGGCGGCCGTTATCCACCAGCAGCTTGACGAAGCGGCGAGCCTCGTCATTCAGCGGGGACTTCAGCACCGACAGGAACAGTTCGGCCAGCTTCTCGCCGGGAACGTTCGGATCGCCGGCTACCGCCTTCATGTCGGGATTGGCAGCAACCTGCCCCATCTCCGACACCAGCTCGGACCATGCACCCAGATTGCCTGCGCTCGATTCGCTGGCGACGCGGAACAGCGCCTCAGCGTAGGGACGGGCAATGGTTGCGGTTTCAGCCATGATTAGAGCTCAGCCTTGAGTTGATTGAGCAGGTCGGTGTGGACCTGCGCGTTCACTTCACGCTTGAGGATCTGCTCGGCACCCTTGACGGCCAGCACGGCAACCTGGTCACGCAGTTCTTCGCGTGCACGGGTAACCTGCTGGTCTGCTTCGGCCTTGGCCTGGGCAATGATGCGTGCGGCTTCTGCCTGGGCGTTTTGCTTGATCTCGTCCGCCGTCAGCTGGGCGCGCTTCTCGGCGTCAGCGACGCGTTGTGCACCCTCGGTGCGGGCTTCGGCCATAGCCTGGTCCACACGCTTGTTGGCGAGTTCGAGCTCGGCCTTGCCCTTCTCGGCAGCGGCGAGGCCATCGGCGATCTTCTTTGCGCGTTCGTCGAGCGCCTTCACCAGCGGCGGCCAAATGAATTTGGCAACAACCCACCACAGGATGAAGAACACGACCATCTGCGCAAAAAACGTTGCGTTCAGATTCATGGTGTGTTCCTTTCGGTAATCAAACTACAGATAAATGCGCAAGGGCGGCCAGGCTAGTGGCCCGCGCCGCCCGTCAGCATCATGCAGACCGAAAAGAATTACTTGATGACAGCCAGCAGCGGGTTGGCGAAGGCGAACAGCATTGCAACACCCACGCCGATCAGGAATGCAGCGTCGATCAGGCCAGCCAGCAGGAACATCTTGGTTTGCAGCGGGTTCATCAGCTCAGGCTGACGTGCGCAGGCTTCGATGTACTTGCCACCCATCAGGGCGATACCCAGGCAGGCGCCGATAGCGCCCAGGCCGATGATGATGCCGATACCGATGGCGGTCAGACCCTGGATGTTGGCGAGAAATGCTTGCATGATGACTCCTTTAATTTAGAGAGACTTAGAACCAAAAAACCAAAAAACCAAAAACCGGAAATCAGTGGTGATCGTGAGCCTGGCCGATATACACCAGCGTCAGCATCATGAAAATGAAGGCCTGGAGCAGGACGATCAGAATGTGGAAGATCGCCCATACCGTGCCGGCCACCACGTGGCCGACAAAGCCCAGCGCGGACAGGTCGGCGCTGAACGTCCAGATGGAACCCAGCAGCGCGATCAGCAGGAACACGAGTTCGCCGGCGTACATGTTGCCGAACAACCGCATGCCGAGCGAAACGGCCTTGGCCAGGAATTCAATCAGGTTCAGGACCAGGTTGAACGGGGCCAGGTACCACTTGGCGCCGAACGGGGCCGAGAACAGTTCGTGCATGAAGCCGCCCGTACCCTTGATCTTGAAGCTGTAGTAGATCATCAGGACCAGCACCGAGCACGACATGCCCAGCGTGCCGTTCAGGTCGGCCGTGGCCACTGCGCGGTGGTGGGGAAGGTGAATGTGGAAGACGCCGAGCAGGCTGTTCAGGCCGGTGACCCAGTCGACCGGAATCAGGTCGATCGCGTTCATCATGGTGATCCAGCAGAACACCATCAGCGCCAGCGGCGCAATCCACGAACGGTCGCCGTGGATGATGCCCTTGGCCTGGTCGTCGACCATCTCGACGATCATCTCGACGAAGGCCTGGAAGCGGCCCGGCACGCCGGCGGTGACGCGGCGCGCGGCGACATACAGGAACAGCACGGCGATGGCGCCGCACAGCACGGACCAGAACACCGTGTCGTAGTTGAGCACGGAGAAATCGACCACCGACGCTTGCTTGCCGCCGACCGAGTTCAAGTTCTGCAAGTGTTCGGCGATATAGCCGGAGGGTGTCAGCGCGTGTTCGGCGCCTTGGGTAGCATCAGACATGTCGATACGAACGGTATATTGCGAAATCTTCAGGCCGCGCGCCGCCACTGTCTGGCAAACGCCCGGTACGCGTCTTGCATTGCCTTCGGCGGATTCGCCGGTCACCGCGATGCAAGCGGGGTCCAACCTTGGCCGTGTCCGGTGTCACTGCGATGAAACCCGCGGTGAAACCGTCACGGAAAACTCTTGATATTCCGTTTCGGTGCCCCACCTCCGGGTGAAGCACCGTTTTCGAGCGGCTGGCCTAGCGCATCGCCAGGGCCACCACCCAATATGTCTTTAGCGCCAGCAGGAACGTGACCAGCATCGGCACCCAGCGCAGATCCCGGTACAGCACCACGACCAGCACCAGCAGTGCCACGGTGCCGAAGACCTTGATCGCCTCACCCAGCACCAGCCCGCCGACCGACGCCCGGTCGCGCGCCAGCCACAGGCGCAAGGCGAAGAATCCGCTCGGCACGAAGCACACCATGCCGCCGAACAGCGCCGACCACCCATACGGCCCCGCCTCTTTCGCGAACAGCGCCCAGCACAGTGCCGACAGCAGGGAAACCAACACCTGCGCCAGGACAACCTTGCCCGGGGTCATGCGCGAAGGGCGCAACGCGCGCTCGCCAAACAGCGTCACCGCCTCGGCGTGCGACAGCGGATCGACAGCCTCTTCCTCACGTTCTGCGCCTTCTTTCCAGTCATCCCAGTCATCTTCCTGACGGGACCCGGCGCCTCGCTGCTGACGGTCTTGAACCACTACCTGCCTGCCTCATTCCAGGCCGGAACTTTTCGGCCCGACCAGAATTCAAACCGCACGATTTTAAGGGGAACTACTGATTGGCGTCAATCCGCTTACATTTACCTTGCAGTGCGTTGTGCACAACGGTTGCCATCACGATGGCATGATGGCCGCGCAAAAATTGCGCAGCAATGATGTTTGACGTAATTGGATTGCGCAGCGAACCCTGCGCATGATGAGGGATTACCGGGCACGCCGTACGTATACCTGCCCTTGGAACGACCACTGCAGCGTACACGCAACAGTCATCGCCGCAATGTCCGTTAATCGCACCGAATTGCGCACGCGAAGTTACGTGCGCCTTCGCATCTTGCCTCAGGCGACCTTCTGCTTTTCGGTGGATTCGCGCAGGCGCACGAGCACGCCTTCCAGCGCGTCGTTGTCGCTGAAGTGGATGGTGAGCTGGCCCTTGCCGCGCATGCCCAGCTTGATCTGTACCGCCAGGCCCAGCGCATCGGACAATTCTTCTTCCAGCCGTGCCACGTCGCGCACGTTGTTGGCGCCCTTCTGCTTGAGCGACTTCAGGTCGAACGGCTTGAGCGTGGAGGCCACCAGCTTCTCGGTCTCGCGCACCGACAGCCGCTTGTTCACGATCTGGTTGGCCAGCGTGATCTGGTTGGCGCCGTCCACCGCCAGCAGCGCGCGCGCGTGGCCCATGTCGAGGTCGCCCGCCATCAGCATGGTCTGCACCGGCGCGGCCAGGTTCAGCAGGCGCAGCAGGTTCGACACCGCGCTGCGCGAACGGCCGACCGACTCGGCCGCCTGCTCATGCGTGAAACTGAATTCGCGGATCAGGCGCATGATGCCCTGCGCTTCTTCCAGCGGGTTCAGGTCTTCGCGCTGGATGTTCTCGATCAGCGCCATCGCGGCCGCGGCTTCATCGGCCACGTCCTTCACCAGCACCGGCACCTTGTCCAGGCCGGCGAGCTTGGACGCGCGGAAGCGCCGCTCGCCCGCGATGATTTCATAGCGGTCCGGCTCGGCCACGCGGCGCACCAGGATCGGCTGCATCAGGCCCTGCGCGCGGATGCTGGCGGCCAGCTCCTGCAGCGCGCCTTCATCCATGCGCGTGCGCGGCTGGTACTTGCCCGGCTGCAGCTGGCTCAGGCGCAGCACCGTGGGCGCACCCTCCTGCTTCACCGATTCAACGATTTCGGCCGGCCCGCCCAGCAACGCTTCGAGGCCGCGGCCCAGGCCCTTTTTCTTTGCAGTGCTCATGCTTGCCCTCTCCTTCAGCCCAGCTGCCTGACGCGCGCGATCATCTCGGCGCCGAAATCCAGGTACGCTTTTGCGCCCTTCGATGACGGATCGAACGCCACGCCCGGCATGCCATAGGACGGCGCCTCGGCCAGGCGCACATTGCGCGGAATCAGGGTCTTGAAGACCTTTTCACCGAAGTGCGATTCCAGCTGCGCCGACACCTGCTGCTGCAGCGTGACGCGCGGATCGAACATGACGCGCAGCAGGCCGATCACCTGCAGGTCGCGGTTCAGGTTGGCGTGCACCTGCTTGATGGTGTTGACCAGGTCCGACAGCCCTTCCAGCGCGAAGTACTCGCACTGCATCGGCACGATCACGCCGTGCGCGGCGCACAGGCCGTTCAGCGTCAGCAGCGACAGCGACGGCGGGCAGTCGATCAGCACGAAGTCATATTCGTCATTGACCTCTTCGATGGCCTGCCTGAGGCGGCGCTCGCGCTGGTCCAGCTCGACCAGCTCCACTTCCGCGCCGGCCAGTTCGCGGTTGGCGGGCAGCACGTCGTACCTGCCGGTCTCGGAACGCTGGCGCGCCTGCTTGATGCTGGCCAGGCCCACCAGCACCTGGTACACGCTGTGCTCCAGCGCCTGTTTGTCGATGCCCGAACCCATCGAGGCATTGCCCTGCGGGTCCAGGTCGACCAGCAGCACGCGCTGGTCCTGCGCGGCCAGGCCGGCGGCGAGGTTCACCGTGGTGGTGGTCTTGCCTACCCCGCCCTTCTGGTTTGCGATCACGAATACCTTGGCCATAAGCTACTGAGGCTCCTGCTTCAATTCATCCGGCCAGCGCGGGGCTGGCAGTTCGTGGCGCTGCACGCAGCGCCACGGCGTACGTCATGCGTTGGCGCTTGCGCGCCGCGACAGCACCACCAGGTGGCGCTCGGCATCCAGCCCGGGCACAGTGATGTGGGGCACCGCATCGACCTGCCATTGCGCCATCAGCCCGGCAGCTTCCATGCGGTCCAGCTCGGCCTGTGGATAAACACCCTTCATGGCGATCAGCTTGCCGTGCGGTGCGAGGAGCTGGCCCGACAGGTTCACGAAGTCAGTCAGCTCGGCAAACGCGCGAGAGGTGATCACGGCAAAGCCATCGTCATCGTCCAGCTTCTCTACCGGCCCCCAATGCGCCGCGGCATTGGAAAGCCCGAGTTGCGCACGGCACTGGGTCAGGAAGGCGGTCTTCTTCTGCACGATGTCCACCATCAGCACCGACACGTCGGGACAGGCGATGGCCAGCGGCAGGCCGGGCATGCCGCCGCCCGAGCCCACGTCCAATACCCTGCCCCGCGCCGGCGTGCCTACCTCTGCGGCGCGCGCGGCTTCGGCCAGTGCCGGCACGGCGGCAAGCGAGTCCAGCATGTGATGCGTAAGCATCTCATCGGGGTGGCGGATTGCGGTCAGGTTGTAGACGCCGTTCCACTTGCGCAGCAGCGCCAGGTAGGCAAACAAGGTGTCGATCTGGGCCGGCGCCAGCGCCAGCCCGATCTCGGCCAGACCGGCTTCAAGGCGACGACGCTGCGCGGCGTCGTCGGTCATGGTGTGTCGCGGACCGGGCACTCAGGCGGCCTCTTCGGAGTTGCCGGAAGGTGCGCCCGACTCAGCGCGCATGCGCCCCAGCCCCTTCTTCTTCAGGTGCACCAGCAGCAGCGAGATCGCGGCCGGCGTCACGCCGGAAATGCGCGAGGCCTGGCCCAGCGTTTCCGGACGATGCTGGTTCAGCTTCTGACTGACCTCGAAGCCCAGGCCACGCACTTCGGTGTAGTCCAGCCCTTCCGGCAGGCGGGTCGACTCATTGGCTTCCAGCTTGTCGACCTCGGCCGCCTGGCGGGCGATATAGCCGTGGTACTTGATGCCGATCTCGATCTGCTCGCGGATCTGCTCCGCCAGCATCGGCTCGGCGTCCAGCGGCGTTTCCGGGGCATGGCGGCCGCCCTGCAGCGCCATCAGTGCTTCATAGCGGACTTCGGGCCGGCGCAGCAGGTCGGCCAGGCTGTACTCGCGCTCGATCGGCTTGCCCAGCAGCGGCATGGCATCTTCGGCTGGCAGCATGGCCGGGTTGACCCATGTGCTCTTCAGGCGCTCTGTTTCACGTGAAACAGCGTCGCGCTTGCGGTTGAAGGCATCCCAGCGCGCATCGTCGACCACGCCCAGTTCACGGCCGACCTCAGTCAGGCGCATATCGGCATTATCTTCTCGCAGGCTCAGGCGGAATTCCGCGCGGCTGGTGAACATGCGATACGGCTCGGTCACACCGCGGGTAATCAGGTCGTCGACCAGCACGCCCAGGTAGGCCTGGTCACGGCGCGGCGTCCACGCATCGCGTTCGCGCACATAGCAGCCAGCGTTGATGCCGGCCAGCAGGCCCTGCGCGGCGGCTTCTTCATAGCCGGTGGTGCCATTGATCTGCCCCGCAAAGAACAGGCCGCGGATCGCCTTGCTCTCCAGCGATGCCTTCAGCCCGCGCGGATCGAAGTAGTCATACTCGATCGCATAGCCGGGGCGCAGGATATGCGCGTTCTCCATCCCGCGGATCGAGTGCACCAGTTCCAGCTGCACGTCGAACGGCAGGCTGGTCGAGATCCCGTTGGGGTAGAACTCGTTGGTGGTCAGGCCTTCGGGTTCCAGGAAGATCTGGTGGCTTTCCTTGCTGGCAAAGCGATGGATCTTGTCCTCGATGCTCGGGCAGTAGCGCGGCCCTACCCCTTCGATCACGCCGGTGTACATCGGCGAGCGGTCCAGCCCGCCACGGATGATGTCGTGGGTACGGCTGTTGGTATGGGTGATCCAGCATGGCAGCTGTTGCGGGTGCTGCTCCGGACGGCCCAGAAAGGAGAACACCGGTACCGGATCCAGGTCGCCAGGCTGCTCTTCCATCACCGAGAAATCGATGGTGCGGCCGTCAATACGCGGCGGCGTGCCTGTCTTCAGGCGGCCTTGCGGCAGCTTCAGGTCCTTCAGGCGCGCCGACAGCGACACCGCTGCCGGGTCGCCGGCGCGGCCGCCGGTGTAGTTGTCCAGCCCGACGTGGATCTTGCCGTCCAGGAAGGTGCCGGCGGTCAGCACCACCGCGCGGGCGCGGAAGGCGATGCCGACCTGCGTCATAGCGCCGACTACGCGGTCGCCCTCCACCATCAGGTCGTCCACGGCCTGCTGGAACAGCATCAGGTTCGGCTGGTTCTCCAGCCGCGTACGGATCGCCTTGCGGTACAGCACGCGGTCCGCCTGGGCGCGCGTGGCGCGTACCGCCGGGCCCTTGCTGGAGTTGAGGATGCGGAACTGGATGCCGGACTCGTCCGTGGCTGCGGCCATGGCACCGCCCATGGCGTCCACTTCCTTGACCAGGTGCCCCTTGCCGATGCCCCCGATGGACGGGTTGCAGCTCATCTGGCCCAGCGTCTCGATGTTGTGAGTCAGCAGCAGCGTCTGGCAGCCCATACGGGCCGCGGCGAGTGCAGCTTCAGTGCCGGCATGGCCACCGCCGACGACGATGACATCGAATTCTTTTGGGTAAAGCATGGGACACCTCCTCCGGGAGGCTGGCGGGAAAATACGGGAATGCGAAATTATAGCGGCAATCGACAAGCCGCTTTCCGACGGTAACCATGTTTCACGTGAAACATGGCGTTGGCGATACCCGGCGAGTCGCTTGAAAGCGACGTTATGTTCCACGTGAAACAAAAAGGCCGGGCACATGGCCCGGCCGGATGTTTCACGTGGAACAAGCGCCTCAGAGTTGCGCGCGGATGTAGCCCGCAACCTGCTCGGTCAGCTTGCCAAGATCGCGCTGCAAGGTGGTGAACCCGGCATTGCGCTCGCGTGTCACCTCGTCCATATACAGCGGCCGCCGAATCTCAATCTGCAGGCTATTGCGCCGCTCGGCCGGCCGGCCGATCTGTGCGATTAGCTGCACGCCCTTGTATGGGTCGTTGCGCGCCACCGTGTAGCCCATGCCGCGCAGTTCCCGTTCGACCAGGTCGACCAGCCCCGGCTCGCAGGTGGTGCCGTCCCGGTCGCCCAGCACAAAGTCCGCCAGCGGGTGTGGGCTGTCGATCTTGAGCCGCTCGTAGGCGTTATTGGGCATGGAGTGCAGGTTCAGGTGCCAGAGCGCGCCAAAGCGCTGGTAGGCGCTCTCCACGGCCTCGGCCAGCGCCGCATGGTACGGCCGGTAGTAGCCGTCGATACGGCCCTGCACTTCCGCTACGGACAGGCGCCGGTCATAGATCGGCGTGCTGGCATCGATCCGGCTCCAGATCAGGCCGTAGCCCAGTTGCGTTTTCGGCCCTGGGGCCAGCGCTGTCGACCAGACGCCGTCGAGCTGGGCCGGATCGATATCGTCGGCCATCCGGTTCGGGTCGATATAGACGCGCGGGAAAGTCGCCGCCAGCAGCGTACCGCCTGCTGCGGGCACGGCCTCCCACAGAGCGTCGACGTGTGTGTCCTCGCCCCCGCGCAGGCGCGCGGCAGGGATCGCCGCGCCGAAGTCGGCCGGGTAGGCGGTGCCGCTGTGCGGCGAGTCGCACACCAGCGGTAGCACCTCCCCTTCCGGCAGGCGCACAATGACCGGCGGCAGCGCGGCGGCCAGGTGGTTCGCTTCAGCCATGCGTCAGTCCAGTTGGATGTTGGCGGCCTTGGCAACGCGGGCATAGCGCGCCATGGCCTGCTGGATCTGGGCCTTGAACTGCTCCGGCGTGGTCGGCACCAATGTGCCGCCGGACTCTTCCACCTTGCGCTTGAATTCAGGGTTCTGCATGGCCTTGTGGATGGCCTGGTTCAGCCTTGCCACGATGGCGGGCGGCGTGCCCGCGGGCGCGACGATGCCGAACCAACCGCCGTCGCCCATCTCCTTGTAGCCCAGTTCCGCATAGGTGGGCACGTTTGGCAACTGCGGCGAGCGCGTGGCGCCAAGCACCGCCAGCGCGCGCAGGCGGCCCGACTTCACGTGAGGCAGCGCGGAAGCCAGGTTGTCCGAGATGGCATTGACCTGCCCCGCCACCGCATCATTGAGCCCAAGGCCGGCGCCCTTGTACGGCACATGCAGCAGCTCGATCTTCGCCAGCATCTGGAAGTTCTCAAGGTTTACGTGGCCGAGGGTCCCTGTGCCCGGCGAGGCAACCGAATACTTGCCCGGATTGGCCTTGGCCAGCGCGATGAACTCCTGCATGGTTTTCGCCGGCACGCTCGGGTGCACCGTGAATACGCTTGGCATCGACACCACGTTGGTGACCGGGGCAAAGTCCTTGATCGGGTCGTACTTGAGCTTCGGGTATACAGCGGGGTTAGAGCCGTGCGTGCTGACCGTGGCCATGCCGATGGTGTAGCCATCCGGCGCGGCGTTGGCCACCTGCTCCATGCCCACCGAGCCGCCGGCGCCACCCTTGTTCTCGACCACGATCGTCTGGCCCAGCTCGCGGCCGGCAAACTCGGCCACCAGGCGCGCCGACAGGTCAGTGGAGCCGCCTGCCGCAAACGGCACGATCAGGCGGATCGGGCGCGTCGGGTAGTTGCCTTGCGCGAAGGCGCTGCCGGCAAAGGCCAGCGTGGCCGCGGCAGCGGTGCCGGACAGCAGCAGCTGGCGGCGGGATATCCGGGCTCGGATCATGGGGTTTCTCCTGTTGGTTATGTGCATGAACCGGGCGAGTGTCAGCCGTTTACCGGCTGTGCACAAACGACTATATTGCACGTTTGCATTACCAAAGATCATTCTTGCGGCGTCCGCTCCGGTAGTAACTTCCCCCCGGCCCCGCCCTCCCCGCCATGCGGCTGCATTCCCCATCGATGTCCGAACTGCACGCCTTTGCCGCCGCGGCACGGCTGGGCAGCTTCACGCGCGCAGCCGACGAGCTGTGCGTGACGCAAGGTGCTGTCAGCCGCGCCATTGCACGGCTGGAAGCGCACTTCGCCCAGCCGCTGCTGCAACGCAATGCGCACCGCCTGATGCTGACCGATGCCGGCCAGCAATTGCTCGATGCCGTGGCCGAGCCGTTGGCCGCGATCGAGCACGCCAGCGCCGCCTTGCGCGCCGGCGACCGCCGGCACCACCTGACACTATCGATCGTGCCCACGCTGGCCAGCGTCTGGCTGGTGCCGCGCCTGCCGGACTTCCACCGCCGCCATCCGGAAATCCGGCTGGACTTCGTCCCGTACCAGCGCGACGAGGACCTCTCCGGCCCGTCACCGGACGCCGCCATCCTGGCCGGTGAAGCCAGCAAGTGGCCGAGCCTGCAGGTCGACTACGTGGTGGGACGTGAAATGGTGCCGGTCTGCCATCCGGACCGCGCGCGGGCACGGCGCGAGGCCGGCCGCTGGCAGTCTCCCGCGGAGTTGCTGGACGAGCCCCTGCTCTACCACACCACCGCGCCGGCGAACTGGCAAAACTGGCTGCAGGCCGCCGGCGTACCCAACGCTGCGCCAAGGTTATCCACAGCGTTCGACCAGGTCTCGATCCTGATCCAGGCGGTGCGCGCCGACATGGGCGTCGCCGTGCTGCAGCGGTGCCTGGTACGCGACGAAATTGCCGCCGGACGCGTAACGGCGCCGTTTGACCTGCCAATTTCGCTGCAACGGGGCTATTTCCTGTGTGCGCCGAAGGAACGGCGCGATCATCCGGCGCTGACCTGCTTCCGGGATTGGCTGCTGGAGACCGCAGCGAAAGATACAGGCAGCGGCACCAATACTTTATTCACCAGATGACTTGCAGAACAAAAATTCTGCAAAATTGCATTCATCCCACAGATAAAATTCCGCAAATTATTATCTGTATGGATGTTATTCCGTAAATTGGATTGGCAAAAATCATTCCAATGGATATTGGCGTACCTACATCAGCGCACCGGTGCCGACACCCGTCCGAAGCGCCTCGGAATTGGGTTATCCCCAAAGTTATTCACACCACCAATAGAAAAGGGCCTGCATCCGCAGGCCCTCATTCCTCTGGCGAAAACCGAGCGGATCAAGCCGCCTTTTTTGCCAATCCAAGGTATGTTTCGATCACCTTCGGATTCGCCGCCAACTCGTCGGCCGGCCCTTCCATCGCCATATCGCCGGTCTCGATCACATAGCCGTAGTCCGCCACCTGCAGCGCGGCGCGTGCGTTCTGCTCGATCAGCAGCGTGGCCACGCCGGTCTGGCGCAGGTTGCTGATGATGTGGAAGATCTCCTTCACGATCAGCGGTGCCAGGCCAAGGCTGGGCTCGTCCAGCATCAGCAACTGCGGCTTTGCCATCAGCGCGCGGCCCACCGCAAGCATCTGGCGCTCACCACCGGAGAGCGTGCCGGCGTCCTGGCGTGCGCGCTCGCGCAGGCGCGGGAACTGGTCGTAGACCACGTCCATCTGGTCCAGGTAGTTCTTCTCGCCGGCGCGCTTGCGGCGGAAGGCCCCCAGCTGCAGGTTGTCCTCCACCGTCATCGACGCGAACAGCTCGCGCTTCTCCGGGACCAGGCACATGCCGCGCGCAACGCGCCCCTCCACCGGAATGCCGGCCATGTCGTGGCCGAGGTAGCTCACCGAACCGTTCGACGACCCCGTCACCGGCAGCGCACCCATGATCGCATTGAGCATGGTCGACTTACCGGCGCCATTGGGGCCGATCACCGTGACGATCTTGCCGGCCTCCACCTTCAGGTTGGCGCCGTGCACCGCTTCCACCTTGCCATAGCGGACGTGGAGGTCCTTCACTTCGAGAATCAGGCTCATGTCCGGTCCTTACTCCACGCCACCCAGATAGGCTTCCAGCACCGCGGGGTTCTTCTGCACTTCCTCAGGCACGCCCTCGGCAATGCGCGTGCCGAATTCCATCACCACCAGCCGGTCGGTCAGGTTCATCACGAAGTCCATGTCGTGCTCGACCAGCAGCACGCTCATGCCCTCGCCCTTGAGCTTGCGCAGCAGCTCGGCCAGCGCCTGCTTCTCCTTGTAGCGCAGACCCGCTGCCGGCTCGTCCAGCAACAGCAGCGCCGGGTCGCAGCACAGTGCACGCGCGATTTCAAGAATCCGCTGCTGGCCCAGCGCGAGGCTGCCGGCTTCCATATACATGCAATCGGCCAGCCCCACGCGTTCAAGCTGGCGCTTCGCTTCGAACAGCAGCTTCTCTTCCTCGGCCTTGTTCATGCGCAGGATCGCGGCCGAGACGCCGCCCTGTGCGCGGAAATCGCCGCGCAGGTGCGCGCCGATGGCCACGTTCTCCAGCACCGTCATGGTCGGCAGCAGGTGCACGTGCTGGAAAGTGCGGCCGATGCCGCGCTTGACGATCTCGCGCGACGGCAGGCCCGATATCACTTCACCACGGTAACGCACCTCCCCGCGCGTGACCGGCAGCACGCCCGTCACCAGGTTGAAGGTGGTGGACTTGCCGGCACCATTGGGACCGATCAGCCCGATGATCTCGCCCGCGCGCACCTGGAAGCTGACATCGTTCACCGCTACCAGCCCGCCGAACTCCTTGCGCGCAGCGCGCACATCCAGGATCAGTTCGCCGGCGTCGGGCTTCTGGCGCACGGCCAGGGCCTCGGCCTGCGCCGGCGCCAGTACCGGCGGACCCGAAGGAACCAGACGCCGCAGGAACGGCCAGATGCCATCGCGCGCGTATTGCAGCAGCAATACCAGCAGCACGCCGAAGACGATGATCTCGAAGTTGCCGTTGGCACCGAGCAACTTGGGCAGCACGCCCTGCAGCACATCCTTCAGGATGGTCAGGATGCCCGCGCCCAGCACCGCGCCCCACACATGGCCCACGCCGCCGACCACGGCCATGAACAGGTACTCGATGCCGTAGTTCAGGCCAAACGGCGTCGGGTTCACCGCGCGCTGCAGGTGCGCGTACAGGAAGCCCGACACGCACGCCAGCACTGCCGCCACCACGAAGATCACCACCTTCATCCACGCGGTGTTCACACCCATGGCCTCGGCCATCACGCCTCCGCCCTTGAGCGCGCGGATGGCGCGGCCCGGGCGCGAGTTCAGCAGGTTCTGCATCGCCAGCACGGCCAGCAGCACCACCGCCCAGATCAGGTAGAACATCGAGCGGCCCGACTGCAGTTCGATGCCGAAGAACGACAGCACCGGGATCCCGTTCAGGCCGTCATACTTGCCCAGGAACTCCAGGTTGCCGAACAGGAAGAACAGCGACAGGCCCCAGGCAATGGTCGCCAGCGGCAGGTAGTGGCCAGACATGCGCATCGTGATCAGCCCGATCACATAGGCCGATGCCATCGTGATCACCAGCCCCACCAGCAGCCCGAACCACGGCGACAGCCCGAACTGCGTGGTCAGGTACGCAGTGCTGTATGCGCCCAGCCCCACGAACGCCGCCTGCCCGAACGAGGTCATGCCGCCCACCCCGGTCAGCAGCACCAGCCCGATCGCGACGATGCTGTACAGGCCGATGTAATTGCCCAGCGTGATCCAGAACTCCGGCGTCGGCAGCGCCGGCAGCAACACCAGCACCACAATGAAAGCCAGCACCAGGACCCGGTTGCGGTTCAGCCGCGCACGGCTGCCTGCCTCGGCACTGGTCACCGCCGCCTGCTTGTCGGTCAGCATGGTCATGGCTTATTCCTCCTCCTCGACATGCTTGCTCGTCAGCGAGCGCCACAGCAGCACCGGAATGATCAGTGTGAAGACGATGACCTCCTTGAACGCGCTGGCCCAGAAGGACGAATAGGATTCGAGCAGCCCCACCAGCAGCGCACCCAGCGCCGCCACGGGGTAGCTCACCAGCCCGCCGACGATGGCGCCGACAAAGCCCTTCAGGCCCACCAGGAAGCCCGACTCGTAGTACACGGTGGTCAGCGGCGCGATCAGGATGCCGCACAGCGCACCCATCGCCGCGGCCAGCGTGAACGACAGCCGCCCCGCCTGCGTGGTGCCGATGCCGACCAGGCGCGCACCCAGCCGGTTCACCGCGGTCGCGCGCAGCGCCTTGCCCTGCAGCGTGCGCTCGAAATAGAAGTACAGCGCGCCGATCAGCAGCGCCGACACGCCCACGATCCACAGGCTCTGGCCCGAGATGCTGAGCGCCCCCACGTCGAAGCGCGCGTCCGAGAACGCATTGGTGCGCGAGCCCTCCGCGCCGAACATCACCAGGCCCAGCCCCACCAGCGCAAAGTGCACGCCGACCGAGACGATCAGCAGCACCAGCGTGCTGGCTTCGGCCAGCGGCTGGTAGGCGAGCCGGTACAACATCGGCCCCAGCGGGATGATGATCAGCAGCGTCAGCGCGATCTGCGCCAGCATCGGCAGCGGCTGCGCGCCATACTGCTGCGCCAGCCAGTGCACCGCGAGCGGGAATACCAGGTACTTGCCGGCCAGCACCGCCAGCCGCTGGCCCAGCGTGCGGCGCAACTCAGCGCTGCGCAGCACCGCGACGGTTTCATAGACGAAGGTCAGCGCCCCCATCGCCAGCAGCAGCCAGCTGGTCTGCGGCGCGTGCCCGGCCTGCATCGCCGCCAGCGTCAGCGCACCGTAGGCAACAAACTCCCCTTGGGGGATGAAGATGACCCGGGTCACCGAGAACACCAGCACCAGGGCCAGCGCCAGCAGCGCGTAGATCGCGCCCGAGGTGATGCCGTCCTGGGCCAGGATGGCAGCGATTGATAAGTCCATTGTCTCCCCGTCTTTTGGAAATACCTGCCTGCATCATATGGGGGCCGACAGGGTGCTATGCGCTTTGGGATTTACGCAATAGTAAACGGATTGTCCATTGTGGAAGTACAGGACAAGCCCTAACGAGAGGCGTGTGGCGGGCGTGGGCTGTCCAGCGATATCGCATCAACGCCTTCGGCTGCGCTCCGCGCAAGCGCCCAATGCCGTCACCGCATTTTGGGCCTGCGTAGCAGCCGTAGGCGTCCCCGCGATGCCGTTAGCAGCAGGCGGCCTACACCCTGCATGGGGATCGTTCAATAGTGGGTTAACGCAGGCACTGCGCCACACTCACATGGCGCAGCAGGGTCGAACGGGCAACCACGCCCCAACGGCAAGCACCACCGTGCGAACGACCAACGCCCTGGAATTGATTGAGCCGCATAGGCGACGCGTTTTTTGGTCACTTTCTGTCGCTCGGGCAAAAAGTGACTCGCCGGCTACGCCGGCGAAACAGCAGCGCTTGCCACGAGCGACACCCAACCGCATCGCACCACGCCGCCCCCAACCGTCACTTAGTCAGCAACTTCCACTTCCCATCAACAATCTGCACCATCACCCGCGCCCGCTGATCGAAGCCAAGGTGGTCGGTAGCACTCATGTTCATGATCCCATGCGACACCGGCAGATTCTTGGTCTGCTCCATCGCCTCCCGCAACGCCTTACGGAATTCCTTGCTACCCGGCTGACCCTTCTTCAGCGCCTCGGGAATGGCATGCTGCAAGATCAGCCCCGCATCCCAGGCATGACCGCCGAAGGTCGAGACCTGGCCGCCGAAGGCCTTCTCATAAGCAGTCTTGTAGGACATGGCCGGTTTCTTCACCGGATTGCTGTCCGGCAATTGCTCAGCCACCAGCAGCGGTCCAGCCGGCAGGAAGGTGCCTTCGCAATCCTTGCCGCACACACGCAGGAAGTCGGCATTGGCCACGCCATGGGTCTGGTAGATCTTGCCCTTGTAGCCACGCTCCTTGAGCGTCTTGGCCGGCAGCGCCGCGGGCGTACCCGAGCCTGCGATCAGCACGGCGTCGGCGTTGGCGCTCATCATCTTCAGCACTTGGCCGGTGACCGAGGTATCGGTACGGGCAAAGCGCTCGTTGGCGACCACCTTGATCTTGCGCAGCTCCGCCACCTTGGCAAATTCCTGCGCCCAGCTGTCGCCATAGGCGTCCGCGAAGCCGATGAAGGCCACCGTCTTCACGTTGTTGTTGGTCATGTGCTCGGCAATGGCGGTCGCCATGTGCGAGTCATTCTGCGGCGTCTTGAAAACCCAGGCGCGCTTGGCGTCCATCGGCTCGATGATGCGGGCCGAGGCGGCCATGGTGATCATCGGCGTCTCGTTCTCGGCCACCACGTCAACCATCGCCAGCGAGTTTGGCGTCACGGTGGAACCCACCACCACGTCGACCTTGTCTTCGCTGATCAGCTTGCGGGTGTTCTTGACCGCGGTGGTGGTGTCGGAGGCATCGTCCAGCACGATGTACTCGATCTTCTTGCCCGCGATTTCCTTTGGCATCAGCGTGAAGGTGTTCTTCTCCGGAATACCCAGCGATGCCGCCGGACCCGTCGCCGACACCGTCACCCCGACCTTGACCTGTGCCTGGGCTGCACCGGCAACCAGGCTCGCCGCAGCGATTGCCAGCAGGCTGGCGCGCTTGAAATCCATCTTGTCTCCTTCGGTTCCTGAAACGGAAAGGCATCCGTCCGGCGTCCACCGGCGGATGCCCGTTCTTGGATCGACCCCTCGGGTCAACGCAGGCACATCGCCGGCACCTGCGCTACAACCAGGAACGACGCGAGGCCGCTCCCCAATTTCCCCGTCCGCACCACTCCCCCGGATAGGCGCGCTCCGGCTATTCACCGACCGCTCGGTCGGGAATGCGGATCGAGTCTAGCACAGCGACCTAGTGCGAAAAGGGAGGATTAACCCGCATCGCGCCCGCCGCCTGCCGTCAGCGCAGGAACGCGTCCCAGGCGGTCTTCAGGATCAGCGCACTCACCACCACGATAAACACCTTGCGCACGAAGGCGCTGCCGTGGCGCAGGGCCAGCTTGCTGCCCACCTGGCTGCCGGCGATGTTGGCCACTGCCATCACCAGGCCCAGTTGCCACCAGATATGGCCCTTGCTGGCCAGCAACAGCAGCGCCGCCAGGTTGGTGGCAAGGTTGACCACCTTGGTCGAGGCCGCCGCGTGCAGGAAGTCATAGCCGAACACCCGCACGAACGCGATCATCAGGAAGCTGCCGGTGCCCGGGCCAAACACGCCGTCATAGAAGCCGATGGCAGCCCCAGCCAGCAGCGCCGCGACGCGCTCGCGCGACCCCGACAACGTCGGCGCATGTTCCGTGCCCAGGTCCCTCTTGGCCACGGTGTAGACCAGCAACACCACCAGCACGAACGGCAGCGCCTTGCGCAGCGGCTCCGCCGGGATCCTGGTCAGCGCCCAGGCACCGGCCATCGAGAAGATAAGGGCCGCCACCACCGCGGGCGCGGTCGCGCCCCAGTAGATGCGCACGCTGCGGCCGTAGCGCAGCGCCGCGTTGGCGGTGCCCGCGATCGAGCCCATCTTGTTGGTGCCCAGCAGCGTGGCCGGCGCGATATTGGGATAGGCCGAGAACATTGCCGGGATCTGTACCAGGCCGCCGCCGCCGGCGACCGCGTCGATCAGGCCGGCGAGAAAGGCGGCAACCGCCAGGAATGCGAATTCCGTCATTGCAGGAAGCAGGGGAAGCGAAAAGGGAAAGATCGGAGGAGATCGGTGCGGGCAGCCGGGCGGCGCCGGTTCAGCCCAGCACCTTGGCCGCCGGCACCAAACTGCGGTGCCACATGCCGTTGCCATGCGGCCTGAAGCCCGGCGGCGCGCCGCCATGCCCTGCCACCAGCCCCGGCGCCAGCAGCGCGTGGCGGATACCGTGGGCGCGGCCCCAGTCGGCCAGCGTGGCGCAGCAGGCCTCAAGGCAGGCACGGCGGGACCCGCCGTCCAGCCCGGGCCGTACCCACCATTCGATGCCGCAGGCGGCCAGCCCGGCAAGCTCCAGGCTCGGGAGCAGCGCCACCGGCAGGCACGCCAGCAGATTATGTGGAGCTTGCGCCTCGCCCACCAGCAGGCAGATGCCGCGACCGGACTGGGCCAGCAGGTCGTCCAGCATCAGCCGGCGCGCGCGGGCGGCGGGCACCGGCAGTGGCTGCACCGTATCCAGCCAGGCCTCCAGCATGGCTGCGTCGGCACCCAGCCCGAGGCGTACCAAGCCCTGCGGCGCGGGTGCGTCAGGACGATCCGGAACGGCTGGGGAGTCAGGGGAATCAGGGATGGCAGGCATGGCGGGCAGCGAGAGCGCCCGCATTGTCGCATGTGGAGGATAGCCAGGTGACGCCGATGCGGCCTGGATGCCCCATGATGGGGCGAAAGCGCCATAGCAGGCGTTGGGAAGCGCAAATGAAAAAAGCGTTGCCGAGGATCACCCGGCAACGCCCTTTATTTATAACGCTGCTACCCGACACCGGGTGCGCGCCTGTCGTCTCCTCGCTTCCGCCTCCATTTAACCTGCGAAAACCGTATATGGAATGTAACGAAGCGGTGCATCGAGGACAAGCTAGAAAAAACCCTAGCCCCAGAATCGGGCATGTCGACCCGCGGTCACTCCTGCATTTATTCCCGCTTGCCCGAGTGGCCCCCGAAGCGCGCCAGCAGTTCGCCCATGATGCCACGGCGGAAAGTCAGCACGCAGATCACGAAGATCACACCGGTCACCATTGTCACCGACTCGCCCAGCGTGCCGAACCAGGAGATGCCGGTGACCGACGCCAGGAAGTTGCCGATATCGCCCAGCTTGTTCTCCAGCGCAACCACCACGAAGGCACCGACAATCGGGCCCGACAATGTGCCCAGGCCGCCGACCAGCGTCATCAGGATGACCGAGCCCGACATCGACCAGTGCACGTCGGTCAGCGTCTCGAAGCCCAGCACCAGCGCCTTGATCGAGCCGGCCAGTCCCGACAGCGCCGCCGACAGCACGAAGGCGGTCAGCTTGAAGCGGTCGACGTCATAGCCCAGCGAGATCGCGCGCGGCTCGTTCTCCTTGATCGCCTTCAGGATCTGCCCGAACGGCGAATGCACCGTGCGCACGATCAGCGCAAAGGCGGCCACAATGATCGCCAGCGCGACGTAGTACAGCGTCAGGTCGTCCGACAGCGGCAGCAGCCCGAACAGCTTGCCGCGCGGGATGCCCTGCAGGCCGTCCTCGCCGCCGGTGAACGGCGCCTGCAGGCAGATAAAGAACAGCATCTGCGCCAGCGCCAGCGTGATCATCGAGAAGTAGATGCCCTGCCGGCGGATGGCCAGCGAGCCCACCACGTAGCCGATCAGCGCGCCCGCACCGGTGCCCAGGATCAGGCCGATTTCCGGGGTCACGCCCCAGACCTTCATGGCATGGCCGGCGGCATAGCCAGCGCCGCCGAAAAAGGCCGCATGGCCGAACGACAGTAGTCCGGTATAGCCGATCAGCAGGTTGAAGGCGCACGCAAACAGCGCAAAGCACAGCACCTTGAGCACGAACACCGGATACGCACCGGCCAGCGGCGCGGCCACCAGTGCCAGCAGCAGCAATCCATACAACAGTTTCTTCTGCACGCCTTGTCCCTTTCCTGCGTTGCCAGCGTTGGCCGCCACCGTGGATGGCGTCGATGATGTGGAGGGTGTGCTCATCACTTCTCCTTCCCGAACAGCCCGGCCGGGCGCAGCAGCAGCACGATCACCATGATGAAGAACACCACGGTCGACGACGCTTCCGGATAGAACACCTTGGTCAGCCCCTCGACCACGCCCAGCCCCAGGCCGGTCAGGATCGAACCCATGATCGAACCCATGCCGCCGATCACCACCACCGCGAACACAATGATGATCAGGTTCTGCCCCATCAGCGGCGAGATCTGGATCACCGGCGCCGCCAGCACGCCCGCGAACGCGGCCAGCGCGACGCCGAAGCCGTAGGTCAGCGTCACCATCAGCGGCACGTTGACGCCGAAGGCCTCGACCATCTTGGGGTTCTCGGTGCCGGCGCGCAGGTAGGCGCCCAGCTTGGTCTTCTCGATCACGTACCAGGTGGCGAAGCACACCACCAGCGACGCCACCACGACCCACGCGCGGTAGTTGGGCAGAATCATGAAGCCCAGGTCGGTCGCGCCCTGCAGCGCGTCCGGCGTCGAGTACGGCAGCCCGGAGACGCCGTAGATCGAGCGGAAGATGCCCTCGACCACCAGCGTGATGCCCAGCGTCAGCAGCAGGCCGTAGATATGGTCGAGCTTGTAGATCCAGCGCAGCATGGTCTTCTCGATCACCACGCCCAGCGCGGCGACGACCAGCGGCGACAGCAGCAGCATGATCCAGTAGTTCAGCCCGGCGTACTCCATGCCCATCCAGGCCAGCACCGCGCCCAGCATGAAGAGCGCGCCGTGCGCGAAATTGATGACGTTGAGCAGGCCGAAGATAACCGCCAGGCCCAGGCTCAGCATCGCATAGAAGGCGCCGTTGACCAGCCCCAGCAAGAGCTGGGAAAGCATGGCCGGCAAGGGGATTCCGAAGATGTCCATCGCGGAGTGCCGTTGATACCGCCGTTGTATGGCGGGGATTGCTGCGGTTGGTGCCAGGTAATGCGAACGCTGCGGCGAACACCGTTGGCGAACACCGCAGCAAGGAACCGCGTCCGATGCCGGCGGCACGCAGGTGGCGCGTCGCCGGCAGATCTCACATCAGCTTATTTCTTCAGCATTGCGCACTTCGACTCGGCCACCGTGGTGAAGGCCTGGTCGCCCGGGATGGTCGCGACCACCTTCAGGTAGTCCCACGGCTTCTTCGACTCTGCTGCGGACTTCACCTGCATCAGGTACATGTCGTGGATGCCACGGCCGTCCTGGCGGATATAGCCCTTGGTGTAGAAGTCGTTGATCTTCATCTTCTTGAGTTCAGCCATGACCTTGTCCGGGTCGTCGGTCTTGGCTGCTTCCACCGCCTTCAGGTAAGTGCTGGCCGCCGAGTAGTCCGCCGCCTGCAGGCTGCTCGGCATCTTCTTCATCTTGCCAAAGAAGCGGTTGGCGAACTTGCGGGTGTCGTCGTTCATGTCCCAGTACCAGCTGTCTGTCATCAGCAGGCCTTCGGTGTTCTTTAGCCCGAGGCTGTGCACATCGTTGATGAACATCAGCAGGCCGGCGATCTTCATCGACTTGGTAATGCCGAATTCCTTGGCCGCCTTGATCGCGTTGATGGTGTCGCCGCCGGCGTTGGCCAGGCCCAGGATCTGCGCCTTGGACGACTGCGCCTGCAGCAGGAACGACGAGAAGTCCGAAGCCGACAGCGGATGGCGCACCTGGCCCGCCACCGTGCCGCCATTGGCCTTGACCACGGCCGCGGTGTCGCTTTCCAGCGAATGGCCGAAGGCGTAGTCGGCGGTCAGGAAGAACCACGACTTGCCGCCCTGCTTGACCACCGCGCTGCCGGTGCCCTTGGCCAGCGCCACCGTGTCATAAGCGTAGTGCACCGTGTACGGCGAGCACTCTTCGTTGGTCAGGCGCGCCGTGCCCGCGCCGATGTTGATGTAGACGCGCTTCTTCTCCGAGGCCACCTTGTTCATGGCCAGCGCGGTGCCGGAGTTGGTGCCGCCCAGCAGCATGTCCAGGCCCTGCTGGTCCATCCATTCGCGCGCCTTCGAGGCGGCGATGTCGGCCTTGTTCTGGTGGTCGGCCGAGACGATTTCGATGGGCTTGCCCAGCACCTTGCCGCCACGATCCTCGACCGCCATCTTGATGGCTTCCAGGCCCCCGGGGCCGTCGATGTCGGCGTACAGGCCCGACATGTCGGTGATATAGCCGATCTTCACAGTGTCGCCGGACACCTGGGCAACGGCGCTGAAGGAAACCGCACCCATGGCAATGGCCGCCATCGCGGCCGCGAGCCGAGTCTTTTTCATCTCTATGTCTCCTGATTTGCGGCGGCGTGCGCGCCACCCGTTCCTGCCAAACATCAACCCATGATCCGTGCGGATCAGACCCCGAGCAGTTCGTGCAGCACCGGCATCTTGGCCTGCAGCTCATTGGCCGCGAAGCGCTCGACGATGCTGCCGTGCTCCATCACGTAGAAGCGGTCCGCCAGCGGCGCGGCGAAGCGGAAGTTCTGCTCCACCATCACCACCGTGTACCCCTTCTGCTTGAGCATCAGGATCATGCGCGCAAGCGCCTGCACGATCACCGGTGCCAATCCTTCCGAGATTTCATCGAGCAGCAGCAGGTTGGCGCCGGTGCGCAGGATGCGCCCGACCGCCAGCATCTGCTGCTCGCCGCCGGAAAGACGCGTGCCCTGGCTCTGGCGGCGCTCCTTCAGGTTCGGGAACATCTCGTAGATATCGGTCTCGCTCATGCCCTTGCTGGTGTCGGCGCCCTTCAGCACCGGCGGCAGCATCAGGTTCTCTTCGCATGAGAGGCTGGAGAAGATCGCCCGTTCTTCGGGGCAATAGCCAATGCCGTAGTGCGCAATCTTGTGCGTGGGCAGGCTGATGGTCTCGTGGCCATTGACCTTGATCGAGCCCTTGCGCGCGCCGGTCAGTCCCATGATCGCGCGCAGCGTGGTGGTGCGGCCAGCGCCGTTGCGGCCCAGCAGCGTAACCACTTCGCCGCGGTTCACGGTCAGGTCCACGCCGTGCAGGATGTGCGATTCGCCGTACCAGGCGTGCAGGTCCTTGATCTCGAGCGCGGGTGTGTTGGATGTCGTCATGTGTCGTTCCCCCGGCCGTCTCAGTGCGCGCCCTGCAGTTCCGCGTCGACGGTGCCCATGTAGGCCTCCATCACGCGCGGATCCTTCGAAACTTCCGCATACGGGCCTTCGGCCAGGATCGCGCCACGCTGCAGCACGGTGATCTTATCGGCGATCGACGAGACCACGCTCATGTTGTGCTCCACCATCAGGATGGTGCGGCCCGCCGAAACCTTCTTGATCAGCTGCGTGACGCGGTCCACGTCTTCGTGGCCCATGCCCTGTGTGGGTTCGTCGAGCAGCATCAGCTCGGGCTCCATCGCCAGCGTGGTGGCAATCTCCAGCGCGCGCTTGCGGCCGTACGGCAGATTCACCGTCAGCGTCTGCGCGAACTCGGTCAGGCCGACCTGTTCTAGCAGCTCCATGGCGCGGTCATTGAGCACGTCCAGCGAGCGCTCGCTGCGCCAGAACTGGTACGCCGTGCCGAGCTGCCGCTGCAGCCCGATGCGCACGTTCTCCATCACCGTCAGGTGCGGAAATACCGCCGAGATCTGGAACGAACGGATCACGCCGCGCCGCGCGATCTGCGCGGGCTTTTCACGGGTGATGTCGATGCCGTTGAAAAGGATGGTGCCGGTGGTCGGCTCCAGGAACTTGGTGAGCAGGTTGAAGCAAGTCGTCTTGCCGGCGCCGTTGGGGCCGATCAAGGCATGGATCGACCCGCGGCGTACCCGCAGGTTGACGTCGCTCACCGCCGTGAACCCCTTGAACTCCTTGGTGAGGTTCCGCGTTTCCAGGATGGTTTCCTGCTGGTTCATGTCTCCTGCCCGCCCTCTTGCTGAACTGCCGGGGTGATGCCCGGCACTGACAATGGTCCGAACCGGCCTTGTAGGCCCTTGCTGCCGCTTGTTCCGTCAGGCTGGCCATGGTTGCGGCCCGGCCTGCGGCTTTCTGTTTTGGTGCGGGGCGGCTCCCGCGCAGGTTGCGGCGATGGCTTCGATGTGCTGCCGACGCACCCTGTGAGGCGTCTATTGTGTGCGCCTGTTGCATCGCAAAACATCGGGGTTTGCACTATGAAACATGAACCAAGTGTCAGTTTTTTTGCGATCGCACATGAGCAGGATGGGCCACTTGATTACGGCCCCGCCCGCGACCAAGTGGCGCGCTCATGTCAGGCGCCTGCAGCGGCTGCCGCCGGCGCTGGTTGCACCAATACTTCCGCCGCGGCCAGGCCCTGCCGGCGGTCTTCGCGGATCAGGTCGCTGGCGCGCTCGGCGATCATGATGGTCGGCGAATTGGTGTTGCCCGACGTGATCAGCGGCATCACCGAGGCATCGACCACGCGCAGGCCGTCGATGCCCAGCACGCGCAGGCGATGGTCGACCACGGCCATCGGGTCGTCGGCGCGGCCCATCTTGCAGGTGCCCACCGGATGGAAGATGGTGGTGCCGATATTGCCGGCCGCTTCGGCCAGCTGTTCGTCGGTCTGGAATGCCGGACCCGGCAGCCATTCCTCGGGCTGGTACGGCGCCAGCGCCGGCGACGCCACGATACGGCGCGTGAGCCGGATGGAGTCGGCCGCGACTTTCCGATCCTCGTCGGTCGCCAGGTAATTGGGCGCGATCACCGGCGCCTGGCGGAAATCCGCGCTGCCGATATGCACGCTGCCGCGCGAGGTCGGCCGCAGGTTGCAGGCACTCGCGGTAAAGGCATTGAACGCATGCAGCGGGTCGCCGAACTTGTCCAGCGACAAGGGCTGCACGTGGTACTCCACGTTCGGCCGCGCCTGCGCCGGGTCAGAGCGCGCAAAGGCGCCCAGCTGCGACGGCGCCATGCTCATCGGACCGCTCTGGTTGAAAGCGTACTGCACGCCGATGCAGAACTTGCCCCACAGGCTCGCGGCGCGCGTGTTGAGCGTGCGCACGCCGCTGACCTTCACCACGGAGCGCAGCTGCAGGTGGTCCTGCAGGTTCTCGCCCACGCCGGGCAGCGCATGGCGCACCGGGATACCCAGCGCCTGCAGGCGCTCGGCCTGGCCGATGCCCGACAGTTCCAGCAGCTGCGGCGTATTGACCGCGCCCGCGGCCAGGATCACTTCCTGCCTGCCCACCGCAGTCTGCGGCCGGCCGCCGCCGATATAGTTCACGCCAGTGCAGCGGCGCCCGTCGAAGGTCAGCCCGCTCACCTGCGCCCCGGTGACGATGGTCAGGTTGGGACGCTCCGACGCACGCCGCAGGAAGGCCTTGGCCGTGTTCCAGCGGATGCCACGGCGCTGGTTCACTTCGAAATAGCCCACGCCGAAGTTGTCGCCGCGGTTGAAATCCTCTGTGCGCGGAATCCCCGCCTCTTCGGCGGCATCGGCAAAGCGCTCCAGGATGTCCCAGCGCAGGCGCTGGCCTTCCACGCGCCATTCGCCGCCGGCGCCATGGAATTCGCTCGGGCCGCGGTGGTGGTCCTCGCTGCGCTTGAACAGCGGCAGCACATTGTCCCAGCGCCAGCCATCGTCGCCGGTCAGCCGCGCCCACGCGTCATAATCCTCGCGCTGGCCGCGCATATAGATCATGCCGTTGATCGACGAGCAACCGCCCAGCACGCGCCCGCGCGGATAGCCCAGCGAGCGGCCGTTCAGCCCGGCCTCGGCCTCGGTGCGATAGAGCCAGTCGGTGCGCGGGTTGCCGATGCAGTACAGGTAGCCCACCGGGATATGGATCCAGTGGTAGTCGTCCTTGCCGCCGGCCTCCAGCAGCAACACGTTGACGTCCGCATCCTGCGTCAGGCGGTTCGCCAGGACACAGCCGGCTGAACCGGCCCCCACGATGATGTAGTCGAATGTCTCCATCGCTGTTCTTGTCATCATCGTCGCGGCCTATTTCGCCACCGGCATGGTGAACTCAGCGCCCTTGGCAATCGAATCCGGCCAGCGCTGCATCACGCTCTTGTAGCGCGTGTAGAAACGCACGCCCTCTTCGCCATAGGCGTGATGGTCGCCAAACAGCGATCGCTTCCAGCCACCGAATGAATGCCATGCCATCGGCACCGGAATCGGCACGTTGATGCCGACCATGCCGATCTGGATCTGCCGCGCAAACGCGCGCGCGATGCCGCCGTCGCTGGTGTAGCACGATACGCCGTTGCCGAATTCATGCGCATTGATCAGCGCCACGGCTTCGGCAAAGTCATGCACGCGCACCACCGACAACACCGGACCGAAGATCTCTTCCTTGTAGATCGTCATATCCGGCTTGACGTTGTCGAACAGCGTGCCGCCGACATAGAAGCCGTTCTCATGGCCGGGTACGGTATGACCGCGGCCATCGGTCACCAGCGTCGCACCCTCTTCCACGCCCTTGGCGATATAGCCCTCCACCTTGGCCTTGTGCGCAGCGGTTACCAGCGGACCCATTTCGGCGTCGGACTCCATGCCGTTGCGGATCTTCAGCGAGCTGGCGCGTTCGGCGAGACGCGGCACGAGCTTGTCGGCGACGTCGCCCACCGCTACAGCTACCGAGATCGCCATGCAGCGCTCGCCGGCAGAACCATACGCGGCACCGATCAGCGCATCGACCGCCTGGTCGAGATCGGCATCCGGCATCACCACCAGGTGGTTCTTGGCGCCGCCCAAGGCCTGCACGCGCTTGCCGTGCTTGGTCCCTTCCGTATAGATGTACTCGGCGATCGGCGTCGAGCCGACGAACGACAGCGCCTGGACGTCCGGATGCGCGAGCAGCGCGTCCACGGCTTCCTTGTCGCCCTGCACGACATTGAACACGCCATCGGGCAATCCCGCCTGGCGCAGCAGATCGGCAATCAGCAGGCTCGGCGACGGATCGCGCTCCGACGGCTTCAGCACGAAGGTATTGCCGCAGGCGATTGCCACCGGGAACATCCACATCGGCACCATCACCGGGAAGTTGAACGGCGTGATGCCGGCCACCACGCCCAGCGGCTGGCGCAGGTTCCAGTTGTCGATGCCGCCGCCGATGTTGTCGGTGAAATCGGTCTTGAGCAGGTTGGGGATGCCGCAGGCGAATTCCACCACCTCGATGCCGCGCGTGACTTCGCCCCTGGCGTCCGAGAACACCTTGCCGTGCTCGCGCGTGATCAGCGCCGCCAGGTCGTCGTGGTGCTGGTCGAGCAGTTCCTTGAACTTGAACAGGATGCGCGCGCGGCGCAGCGGCGGCGTGTCGGCCCAGGCCGGGAATGCGGCCTGGGCGGCAGCGACGGCATCGGCCACGTCCTGCGCGGTGCCAAGCGCCACGCGTGCTGCGACTTCGCCGGTGGCGGGGTTATAGATATCGGCCAGACGCTGCGATGCGCCGCGTGTCTGCCGGCCTGCGATGCTATGGCCGATGATGGTCTGCACCGCGCTGGCTTCTGCAAGGATGTCTTCCACTTCCGCTCCTGAATGCTGGGTCGCTGACGGCATGCGGCTTGCCCGATCTTTGCGTCTGGTGAAGACACTGGCGCGAACATCCGCCAGCATCGCACTGGCATCGCTGCCGCGCGGCACAAGGCGTGCCGGGCCGTATTGAGCGCAAGCTTGGTGCAGTTGCGCGGCCCCGTCCAATGATTTATCGTCAATCGCAATATAAGCTCCGCAAAATATTGCGCCGCACCACGCCACGCTCCGGCGCCACCTTTCGCCCCGACACCGCCTTGGACCTCCACCACCTGCGCGCCTTCGTTGCCGTCGCGCGCGAGGGCAACCTGACCCGCGCCGCGCAGCGGCTGCACCTGACGCAGCCCGCAGTGAGCCTGCAGTTGAAGGCGCTGCAATCGGCGTGGCGCATCCGGCTGTTCGAGCGCACTGCCGCGGGCCTGACGCTGACCGCCGACGGCGCCGCATTGCTGCCGCTGGCCGAGCGCATCCTCGATGGCGTAGGCGACCTGCAGCACACCGTCAGCGCGATGCATCACACCGTGCGCGGCCGGCTGGCGATCGGCACCATCCTCGATCCGGAATTCACGCGGCTGGGCCCGATGCTGCGCACGCTGGTGGAACGCCATCCGCAGATCGGCACCGAACTGCGCCACGGCATGTCGGGCTGGGTGCTGCAACAGGTACGCAGCGGCGCGCTCGACGTGGGCTTCTACCTGGGCCAGCCGCCCGACGCCGGCTTCCATGCGCTGACGCTGACGCCCTTCTCTTACTATGTGGTGGCGCCCAAGGGCTGGAAAGAGCGCACCGCGCTGCGCTCATGGGCGCAGCTGGCAACGCTGCCATGGATCTGGACGCCACCGGAATCGGCGCACAACCGGCTCTTGTCGGCGCGCTTTGCGCAGGCCGGCGTCGATCCGGCCAGCGTGCCCAAGGTGGCGCATGTCGACCAGGAGGCGTCGATGCTTGACCTGGTGCGCTCCGGCGTGGGGCTGTCACTGGTGCGCGACGCGATCGCGCTGCGCGAATCGCATGCGCACGGGCTGGTGATCGTGGAAGGGGTCTCGGTGCAGACCGAGCTGACGCTGGTATGCCTGGCCACGCGCCGCGACGACCCGGTGGTCGCGGCAGTGTTCGGCGTGGCCGAGTCGGTGTTCCGGACCTAGCTTCCGTGCTGCTGCAGGTGGCGCTGCAGCCAGCCGGTCAGCGCCGCGAACACTTCGCCGCGCAGCGGCTGCGCTTCATTGAAGATCTCGTGGTAGCCATGCTCGAACCAGACCTGTTCGCGCAACGCCGGCGGCGCGTTGTCGAAGAAGCGGCGGCTGCCGGCCGGGTCCACCACGCGGTCGGCGCCGCCGACCAGCATCAGCGTGGGGGCCTCCAGCAGCGCGGCATCGGCCTGGGCCTGCGCCATGCCGCGGATAAAGCTCTCCAGTACGCTGGCGGTGATGGTCGTCTGCACCAGCGGATCCGAGCGGTAGGCGGCCACCACGGCGGGGTCGTGCGACAAGAGCCGCGCATCGATCGGATTGGGCACGCGCAGCCGCGGTGCCAGCGCCAGCAGTACGCGGTGCAGCGCCAGCATCGGTCCCGACAGCCGCAGCGCCAGCGCGGGCGAGGACAGCACCAGCGCGCGTACCGGGCGCACGCGCGCGGTGGCAAAGCGTGCCGCAATCAGCCCGCCCATGCTGTGGCCAAGCAGGATCGGCAACTCGTGCCAGCCAGGCACCGCGGCATCGTAGATCTCGGCGAGGTCGTCCAGGTAGGCATCCTGATGGTCCGCCACCATGCGCGCGCCGCCGCTGGCACCATGGCCGCGCAGGTCGTGCGCACGCACGCGCAGGCCCAGCCCGCACAGCACATCGGCCACATGCTGGTAGCGTCCGGCATGCTCGGCAAGCCCATGCACCAGCAGCACCGAGCCGAGCGGCTCGGCAAAGCGCGCCGGATCGGGCTGCCAGGTGCGCAGCAGCAGCTCGGTGCCGTCGCGCATGCGCTGGCGGCTCTGCACCGGCGCATGCGTGCCGGCGGGGGTATCGGCAGGCATGCCGGCAACACCGGCAATAGCAGGATCGTCCGTCATCGGTTGTTCCATTCGCGCAAGTCTCCTCCCGGCACGGAGCGCCAGCAAAGCGCTTGCGCCGGCTGTCATTATTCTTTGTATTGCTGCCTGCTGCCTGCTTTGCCTTGCACTGTCTGTCCCGCTCAACTGTGGCAGGCAAGCCTGCCCTGCGCTTCCGGCTGCGCCATATCGGCCAGGATCGGGCAATCCGGCCGGTCATCGCCGCTGCAGTGCTGCGCCAGCTCGCGCAGCGTGTCGCGCATGGCGGCCAGTTCGGCGATGCGCAGCTCCAGGTCGGCCACATGCCGCAGCGTCAGTGCCTTGACGTCGGCGCTGGCGCGGCCGCGGTCATGCCATAGCGACAGCAGGTTGCGGATCTCGTCGAGCGAGAATCCCAGATTACGGGCGCGCCGCACGAAGCGCAAGGTATGCACCGCGCGTTCGTCATAGCGGCGGTAGCCGCCCTCGGTGCGCGGCGGTGCCGCCACCAGCCCGATCGATTCATAGTGCCGGATCATCTTGGCCGACACGCCCGACGCCTGCGCCGCTTCGCCGATATTCATCACTCGCCTCCCTGTGCCGTGGCGGCCCCGGCCTGCGGACGCCAGCGGCGCAGCAGCAGCGCATTGCTGACCACGCTGACACTGGAGAACGCCATCGCCGCACCCGCCACCACCGGGTTCAGCAACCCGGCCGCGGCCAGCGGAATGCCCACCACGTTGTAGAAAAAAGCCCAGAACAGGTTCTGCCGGATCTTGCGCACGGTGCGGTGCGAGACCGCCAGCGCATCGGCCACCAGCGCCGGGGCGCCGCGCATCAGCGTGATGCCGGCGGCGTGCATGGCCACGTCGGTGCCGGTCGACATGGCAATGCCCACGTCCGCCGCCGCCAGCGCCGGCGCATCGTTGATGCCGTCGCCCACCATCGCCACCACCGCGCCATCGCGCCCCAGGGCCTGCACGCGGGCAGCCTTGTCTTCGGGCAGCACCTCAGCCTGCACATCGTCCAGCCCCAGCGCCTGCGCCACGCGCGCCGCCGCGCCGGCGTTGTCGCCGGTCAGCATCACGGTGCGCACGCCGGCCGCGCGCAGCCGTGCGATCGCCGCCGGCGCGCCCGGCTTGATGGCATCGCCGAACGCGACCAGCCCGGCCACGCGCGGCGGCGTGGTCTCGACCAGCCACGACACGGTGCGGCCGTCCGCGCGCAACTGGTCCGCCAGCGTTGCCAGCGTGCCTGCCGCTGCGCCCAGCATTTCACGCAGGCGCTCGCTGCCCAGCTGCAGCGCATGGCCGTCCACCACGCCGGCAATGCCGCGGCCCGGCAGGGCCTGCACCTCGGTGGCCTGCGGCACGGCAATGCCGCGCGCCTGCGCGGCGGCCAGCACGGCGCGGGCCAGCGGATGCTCGCTGCCTGCCTGCAGCGCGGCCAGCCGTGCCAGCAGTGCGCTAGCATCGGCATCGGCGGGATCGGCCGCATGCAGCGCCACCACTTCCGGCTTGCCGACCGTGAGCGTGCCGGTCTTGTCGAATGCCACCACGCTGACGCGGTGCGCCACCTCCAGCGCCTCGGCGTCCTTGATCAGGATGCCGGCGCGTGCGCCGGCGCCGGTACCGGCCATGATCGCCGTGGGCGTGGCCAGGCCCAGCGCGCACGGGCAGGCGATCACCAGCACCGCCACGGCGTTGAGCAATGCGGTTTCCCAGTCGCCGGCAAAGAGGCCCCAGCCCAGCACCGTCACCAGTGCAATGCCCAGCACCACCGGCACGAACACCGCGCTGACCTGGTCGACCATGCGCTGGATCGGCGCCTTGGCCGCCTGTGCGTGCTCGACCATGCGGATGATGCGTGCCAGCACGGTCTCGGCGCCTACCGCCTCGGTGCGCGCAACCAGCAGCCCTTCGAAATTGATGGCACCGCCGGTGATGCGGTCGCCGGGCTTCTTCGGCACCGGCACGCTTTCACCGGTCAGCATCGATTCGTCCGCGTGGCTGCTGCCTTCGATCACGTCGGCGTCCACCGGGATGCGCTCGCCGGGGCGCACTACCACCTCATCGCCCACGCGCACTGCCGCCAGCGGCACGCTCTGCTCCACGCCGCCGCGGCGCACGCGGGCGGTATCGGGACGCAGCGCCGCGAGCGCGCGGATGGCATCGGCGGTCTGGCGCTTGGCGCGTGTCTCCAGCCACTTGCCCAGGCGCACCAGGGTGATCACCACTGCCGCGCTTTCGAAGTACAGGTGCGGCATGGCGTCGGCCGGCGTGCGCCACATCAGCCACAGCGACAGCCCATAGGCCGCCGTCGTGCCCAGCGCCACCAGCAGGTCCATATTGCCGGCGCCGGCGCGCACCGCCTTCCAGCCAGCCTTGTAAAAGCGCCAGCCGAACACGAACTGCACCGGGGTGGCCAGCAGCCACTGCACCCATGCCGGCAGCATCCAGTGCACGCCAAACCATTCCAGCACCATGGGCGCCACCAGCGGCAGCGACAGCGCCGCCGAGAACGCCACCGGCCAGGGGCCGTCCCAGAAGGCAGTGCCCTGCCCGGCCTGCGGCGCCTGCGATGCGGCATCGGCCACCGGCGTCGCGCCATAGCCGGCGCGCGCTACCGCGGCCACCAGCGCCGCGGCATCCACCGCGCCGCGCAGCAGGGTGACGCTGGCGCGCTCGGTTGCCAGGTTGACTTGTGCGTCCATCACGCCCGGCACGGCGCGCAGCGCCTTTTCGACCCGGGTCACGCACGAGGCGCAGGTCATGTCGGCAATATTCAGTTCGATGGTGTCCTGCGGCACCGTGTAGCCGGCATCGGCCACGGCACGGGCGGCGGCCGGCAGCACCACGCCCGAGTCGGCGCGCAGCGTCGCGGCTTCCGTGGCCAGGTTGACGGCCACGTCGCGCACGCCCGGCACACGCGCCAATGCGTTCTCCACGCGGCGCACGCACGAGGCGCAGGTCATGCCGTCGACCGGCAGCCGCCATTCGGGCATTTCGTCGGCCGGCCGGACAGGTTGTGAAGCGAGCACAGCGCTGGAATTTGGCATGGTTCTGAGTCATCCACAGTGTCGATGTCAGCATCATGGACCTTACCATCATTGGAAGGTCAAGGACGAATGCGCAGGGTGTTACCGTCACATTGGCGCCAACAAATTCCTCTTGCGCTTCCCACCATGGGAAGGTTCAAACTATGTCTTGTCGCGGCACCCTGCCGCCTTTTCCATCCTGTCCAGGAGAGTCCCATCATGATCCAGTTCCAGGTCGAAGGCATGTCATGCAACCACTGCGTCGGCGCCATCACGCGTGCCGTGCAGGCGATCGACCCGGCCGCGCGTGTCAGCGCGGATGTGCCCGCCCAGGCCGTGCGCGTCGAGAGCGGTGCCGACGCCGAGGCCCTGCGCGATGCCATCGAAGAGGCTGGCTATCCGGTCAAGTCGGTGGCATAAGCTGGCCACTGCAGCCGCGCCAATAAGAAAGGGCACCCCCGGGTGCCCTTTCTGCTGTCAGTGTGCCGCGCTCAGAAGCGGTAGCCCACGTTCAGGAACGTCACCACCGGATCGATCTTGATCTTGGTGTGCGACTGGATCGTCACCGGCCCCGCCTGGGTGGTGAAGGACGCGCGGGTCGACAGCGGCACGTACGATACCGACAGGCCGACAAACCAGTTGTCGTTGATGGCGTAGTTGGCGCCAATGTTGAACACCGGGTTCCACGACGCCTTGGCGCTGGCGGTCATGCGCGCACCCGGCGCGAACTCGCGGTTCACGAAGTTCTGGTTGCTGATGGTCTCGTCGGTGAACCACGTGTAGTTCACGCCGATGCCGACATAGGGACGGAACTTGGTCTTGGCATCGAAGAAGTGGTACTTGACCAGCACCGCCGGGCTCCACTGCTTGACCGAACCGAGCTTGCCATACTGCGCATAGTTGCCGGTGCCCTTGACGTCGTGCTTGGGCGGAATGCCCGCGATGATTTCGCCGGAGATGTTGTCGGTGAAGTAGTGCGAGAAGGCCAGTCCCAGCGTGTCGGCGGACTCGATCTCCGCGCCGGTGTTCGGCCGGGTCATGCCGACCGGGCGGCCGTTGATGCTGTCGACGGTCAGCGGGTCGGCGGAGCTGTTCGGCATCACGCGGAACCAGCCCAGGCTGACGATATTGCTGCCGGCCGATTGCGCGTGTGCGGCTCCGGCCAGCGCCATGACAGCGCCTGCCGCCAGCATCTTCTTATAGGTGAATTTCATAGTCCTCTTACTCCTCATTCGGTTACTGCCGTGTGCATTATCCGGCCAGCCGGCGCACGACTGTTTCACCGATGACACTGATTCGTAGAGGACGCCCCCTAAAGGGAGGGTTAACCACTAAAAAATCCCGACGGAAATGGCTCACAAGCCGTTTGCCGCAGCATCGGCGCAACGGTTTATGTTCACGCGCCGGAAGAAACCCTCGAATAAGCGAGGTTTTATGGGGCTGGCGCGCAACAGAAGCTGCCTGCCAGCCCCATCCCGATGCCGTCAGGGCGTCACAATGCTGAAGTTCGGCTCGGACTTGTCCATCAGCACCGTCCACGCCGCCAGCGCCTGCGGGTCGCCGTCCACGCGGGCGCGGCCCGCCTGAGTCTCGGTCTGCAGCGTGGTCTGGCCGGCCAGCACCCCCATCAGCACGGCGCGCGGCATGGTCAGCGTGGCCTGCGGGGACGCGTGCTGCGCGTCGGGCTTGTAGCGGAACACGCCGTTCTCCACCGTCAGCGCAAAGCGCTTGCCGGTGTCCGGCTGTACCCAGTTCAGCGCCAGCGTCTTGCCCGCAGCGCGGTCGCCGTTCAGGCTGATCGCCAGGAAATCCAGGAACATGGTGTCGGTCATGGCGCGCAGCACGTCCGGGCTGCCGGCGCGGCGGCCGGCCGGGGGCGGGCCACTGCGCAGTTCGGCGGCACCGGTCAGGTAGGCATTGCGCCAGGTCGAGGATTCGGCCTGGTAGCCGAGTTGCTCCAGCGCGTCGGCTTCCAGCTGGCGGGCAGCCTGGTTGGACGGATCGGCAAAGACCACGTGCTTGACCACCTCGGCCACCCAGCGGTATTCGCCACGCGCGTACGCCGCGCGCGCCTGCTCCAGCACGCGGGGCGCGCCGCCCATGAATTCGACGTAGCGCTTGCCAGCCTCTTCCGGCGGCAGCGGGTTCAGGTTGGCAGGGTTGGCGTCATACCAGCCGAGGTAGCGCTGGTACACCGCCTTGGCGTTGTGGCTGACGGTGCCGTAGTAGTCACGCAGATGCCATTCGGCCGCCAGCGACGGTGGCAGCTTCACGCGTTCGGCGATCTCGGCCGGCACGTAGCCCATGTTGGCCAGCCGCAGCGACTGGTCGTGGATGTACTTGTAGCCGTCGCGCTGCTTGCCCAGGTAGGTGACGATGTCCTGGCGGCCCCAGGTAGGCCAGTGGTGCTGGGCGAACAGGACCTCGGCGCGGCCGCCGAAGCGGTCGATGGTCTCGTCCAGCGCGCGCCACCACTGGTTGGCGTCGCGCACCTGGGCGCCGCGGATGGTGTACAGGTTGTGCAGGTTGTGGGTGGCGTCCTCGGCGGCGCACAGTGCCTTCCACTGCGGGAAGTACATCAGCATCTCGGCCGGGGCCTCGGTGCCCGGCGCCATCAGGAATTCGATCTGCACGCCGTCGATGGTGCGCGTGTCACCGGTCTTGTGGATCAGGTCCGTCGGCGGGATCAGCGTCACCGTGCCGTGCGCCACCCCCTTGCCCAGCCCCGCATCCACCTGCCCGGTGGCCGAGCGCGGCAGGTTGAAGCCATACATGTACTGCGCGCGGCGGCTCATGGCGTTGCCGGCGAAGACGTTCTCGCTGACAGCCTCTTCCATGAAGCCTTCCGGGGCCACCACCTTGACCCGCCCGGCCTTGACGTCGTCTTCGCTGACGACACCCTTGACCCCGCCGAAGTGGTCGCCGTGGCTGTGCGTATAGATCACCGCGACCACGGGCTTCCTGGGCCGGTGCTTGAAGTACAGGTCGAGCCCGGCGCGAGAGGTCTCCATCGCGGTCAGCGGATCGATCACGATCAGGCCGGTATCGCCCTCGATGATCGTCATGTTGGCAATATCGAAGCCACGGATCTGGTAGATCCGATCCGTCACCTGGAACAGCCCGTTGTGCATGTTCAGCTGCGCCTGGCGCCACAGGCTGGGGTTCACGGTGGCCGGCGCCCGGTCTTGCTTGAGGAAGCCGTACGGATCCAGCGCCCACACCACATTGCCTTTGGCGTCGCGGATCTCGGTGTTGTCCAGCGTGCCGATAAAACCACGGCGCGCGGCCTCGAAGTCACGCCGGTCCTGGAACGGCAGTTGCTGCAGCACGGCCGCATTGGCACGCGCGGTAGCATCGGTGGCGGGATTGCCCGCGGTGGCCGGGGCAGGTGCGGCGCCGGCGGTGCCGGCAAAGCTCATGGCGGCTGCAGCCAGCGCGGCGGCGGCGGCTGCGGCAATGGCAGTCGGGTACGACATCCTGGTCTCCTGGAAATCCTGGGCCGGATGTCCGTATCCGGCCTGCAATGCTTCTGTAATTGTGCTGAACGTTCAGTACAATACTGGAGTTTGCTGGCAGACCCCGGCCGCTTTGACATCCTCCCCGTCCTCAGCCTTCGGCTGCCGCCTTACGGCGGAAAGGACGAGGATTCCTACGGCGCTACGTGATGCTCTAC
>NZ_JBXAHL010000011.1:0-201263 GCF_058795055.1 Cupriavidus sp. GW823-FHT06D04
AGCAGAGAAACGAGATTATGCAGAGCTTTCTTCGTTTCGTCAACCGTTTCAGCAACTTTTTTCGCTGCGGTCAGCGCTGCAAACTTCGCTGCGCCAACCTATCCGGTCGACCCCGCAACCCTTGCTGCGTCTGCGTTGCAGCGCTGCATTGTGTGTTGCGAGGGGGCGAATAGTAGGCCGGATTCGCGCACCTTGCAACAACTTTGTCACAACGATCCGCTAGGGGTTCCGGGGATTATGTCGTAAGCCATTGAGTGGCAAAGGAAATCCCCGAAATGACGAGTGCGGGAGAAACTTAATACCCCCGCACTGCCCTCGGGTATTCCCTGATCCAGGCCTTAGCGATGCTGGAAATTCGGGCTGCGCTTCTCGACGAAAGCGGCCATGCCTTCCTTCTGGTCTTCGCTGGCGAAGGTGGCATGGAACAGCCGGCGCTCGAAGTGCACGCCTTCGGCCAGCGTGGTCTCGTAGGCGGCGTTGACCGACTCCTTGATCATCATGACCACCGGCAGCGAGAACCCGGCAATGGTCTCGGCGGCCGCCAGCACTTCGTCCAGCAGCTTGTCGGCCGGCACCACGCGCGACACCAGGCCCGAGCGCTCGGCTTCGGCGGCGTCCATCATGCGCGAGGTCAGGCACAGGTCCATGGCCTTGGCCTTGGACACCGCGCGTGGCAGGCGCTGGGTGCCGCCGGCGCCGGGCATGGTGCCCAGCTTCACCTCGGGTTGGCCGAACCGGGCCGAATCTGCCGCAATGATGATGTCGCACATCATCGCCAGCTCGCAGCCGCCGCCCAACGCATAGCCGGCCACGCCGGCGATCACCGGCTTGCGGATCTTGCGGATGGTTTCCCAGTTGCGGGTGATGTAATCGCCCTTGTACACATCCATGAAGGAATACTTGGCCATCATGCCGATATCGGCGCCGGCGGCAAAGGCGCGCTCGCTGCCGGTAATGACGATGGCGCCGATGCCCTCATCCTGGTCGAAGGCGGTCAGCGCGGCGCCAAGCTCGTCCATCAGCGCGTCATTGAGCGCGTTCAGGGCCTTCGGGCGGTTCAGCGTGACCAGGCCAACACGGCCACGGGTCTCGACCAGGATGTTTTCGTACGGCATGTCTTCTCCTATGTATTTGCAGGCGGATGGCACCGTCGCCACCGGCTGCGGGCTATTCTGCCACCGGTTGCGGTGTGGCGGCGCAGGCGCCGCCTAGAGCATGTGCGCCAGGAATTCGCGGGTGCGCGCGTGAGCTGGTGCCCCGAACACTTCCTCAGGCGGCCCTTCCTCCAGGATCCTGCCCTCGTCCATGAACACAACGTGGTTTGCCACTTCCCGCGCAAACCCCATCTCATGCGTGACAACCAGCATGGTCATATGTTCTTCAGCCAGTTGCCGCATGGTGCGCAGCACCTCCCCGGTCAACTCCGGGTCCAGCGCGGAGGTCGGCTCGTCGAACAGCATGATGTCGGGCTCCATGGCCAGCGCCCGCGCAATCGCCACCCGTTGCTTCTGGCCGCCTGACAGGCGAGCCGGGTAGCTGTCCCGCTTGCCCAGCAGGCCAACCTTGCGCAGCAGCTCTTCGGCCTTGGGCACCACAACATCGCGCGCCAGTCCCTTGACGGTCATGGGGGCTTCGATAATGTTCTGCAGCACCGTCATGTGCGGAAACAGGTTGAACGACTGGAACACCATGCCCATCTTCCGGCAGATGCGGCGCACTTCCGCGTCCGCCACATATCTGGCTGCGCCGTCAGGGCCGGCTGCCGCCAGCGCCTCGCCTTCGATTTCAAGGGTGCCGCGGTCGATCACCTCAAGATGATTCAGGCAGCGCAGCAAGGTACTCTTGCCCGAGCCCGAGGGTCCGATCACCGCGGTGACATCCCCCTTGCGCAAGGTCAGGGAGACACCGCGCAAGACCTCCAGTGGCCCGAACGATTTGAAGAGATCCCGCGCCGCGATCATGATGCCGGGCGCATTGTGGGAATTGGCGCCGGTCGGGCTAGTCATCATGTTTGGCATAGCGTTTTTCGAGATTCTGGAAGAACCAGGTCAGAATCAGCGTCATCACCAGATAGAAGAGCGCGGCGACCAGGAAAGGCGTGGTGGTGAAATCACGCTGCACGATGCCGCGCGCGGTGCGAAGAATATCGTTGAGGGCCAGCACGTAGATCAGGGACGTGTCCTTGATCAGCGTGATGGTTTCATTGCTGACCGGCGGCAACACCCGGCTGACCATCTGCGGCAGCACGACCCGCCGCATGGTCTGGAAATAGTTCATGCCCAGCGCCTTGCTGGCTTCATACTGGCCGCGATCGACCGACTTGATCCCGGCGCGGAAGACTTCCGCGAAATAGGCAGCGTAGTTCAGGGCGAAGGCCACCACCGCGGCGGGAAAGTCAGGCAGGCGCACGCCGATGACCGGCACGAACGGCAGCGCGAAATAGATAAACAGCATCTGCAGCATCAGCGGCGTGCCACGCATCAGCCAGATATAGCCATTGACCAGGCCGCTCAGCCACGGCCATGACGAGATGCGTGCCAGCGCCAGCGCAAGCCCCAGCGGCACCGACAGGGCAAGCGTGATGGCGAATAGTGTGAGCGTGACTTGCGCACCCTGCGCCAATGGCGCCAGAAGAGATAAGACGTAGTCCATGCTCGCGCGAAACAGAAGGAGGTGGGATCCCAGGCGCCGGGCCGGCGCGTGAGTCCGGATGTGGCGCGGCGCCCTGCCGGAACGGCGCAGGGCGTCACGCAGCGTCTGGATTACTTGGTGATGTCAGTGCCGAACCACTGGGTGGCGATGCGGGCGGCCGTGCCATCCTGCTTCATGGAGGCCAGGGTCTTGTCGAGCTTGCCGAGCAGCTCGGCGTCATCCTTGCGCACGCCGACGCCATATTCCTCCGTGCCGAAGTTTTCCTCCAGCACCTTGTATTCGCCGGCACGCTTGCTGATCAGGTAGCGGCCCACCACTTCATCCACCACAATTGCATCGAGGCGGCCGGTCGACAGGTCCATCAGGGCCGTGACGTTATCGCCGAAGGTCTTGAGTTCCTTCAGGCTGGCGGCGACCTGGCTTTCCTTCTTGATCGCATCCACCGCGCTGCTGCCGTCCTGCGCGCCGACGATGCGGCCGGCCAGGTCGGCCTTGGCCTTCACCGGCGAGCTGGCACCGACGATGACGATCTGGTGGTTGGTCATATAGGGAGCGGTGAAGCTGATGTTCTTCTTGCGCTCTTCGGTGATGGTCAGCCCGTTCCACAGCACATCCACGCGCTTGCCGTTGAGTTCCGCCTCCTTGGCGCTCCAGTCGATCGGCTTGAATTCGACCGTCATGCCGAGACGGCGGCTGGCCTCCCTGGCCATATCGATATCGAAGCCGACGAGTTCATTCTTGTCATCGCGAAAACCCATGGGCGGGAAGTTGTCGTCCAGGCCGACAATGATCTTGGTGGCCGTGTCGGCGCCGGCAGCAGGGGCCGCTTCTTTCTTGCCGCACGCCGCAAACAGCGCCACGGACGAAATCAGGAGTAATGCAGCGATCTTCTTCATAGGATTTCCAATGCGAATAGGCGAGCATGCCGGTATCCGCACACAGATGTCGGCCGGCAGGTTTCAGATTGTTGTTGGCAGCGCGATTATAGAGCGACGCCCGCGACCGCCATTGCGGACCCTGCCTGCATTGGAAGGCACGCGCCAACCCGCAGCCAAAAATTAGTGCTAACATTTGCCGACCGACTGGTCGGTTTATTTAAGAGGCGCCGTCGACAACAGCCGCCCGCGCCGACCGCGACAATATCCGGCAGGAGACAACCCAATGCCCCCGATGTCCACCTCCGCTGGCCAGCCGGTCAGCATCGATGCCGGCCCGGTCTTGCTGCAATGGCAGGGCCCGGTGGCCGTGATCACCCTGAACCGCCCCGACAAGCTCAACAGCTTCACCCGCGCGATGCACCAGGCGCTGCAGCAGGCGCTCGACCATGTCGAGGCCGGCGGCGCGCGCGCCCTGCTGTTGACCGGGGCGGGCCGCGGCTTCTGCGCCGGCCAGGACCTGGCCGACCTGGATTTCACGCCCGGGCACATGACCGACCTGGGCGAGCTGATCGATACCTGGTTCAACCCGCTGATCCGCCGGCTGCAGGCACTGCCGCTGCCGGTGGTGGCCGCGGTCAACGGCACCGCGGCCGGCGCCGGGGCCAACCTGGCGCTGGCCTGCGACATGGTGTTGGCGGCGCGCTCGGCCAGCTTTATCCAGGCCTTCGTCAAGATCGGGCTGGTGCCGGATTCGGGCGGCACCTGGCTGCTGCCGCAGCGCGTCGGCATGGCGCGCGCGCTGGGCCTGGCCATGACCGGCGAGCGGCTGAGCGCCGAAGAGGCCGAGAAATGGGGCCTGGTCTGGGAGACCATGGACGACCCGCTGCTGCCGGAACAGGCGCTGGCGCTGGCCACGCATCTGGCCGGGCAGCCGACCCGCGCGCTGGCCGCGATCAAGCGCGCCATGTATGCCAGCGCCACCGCCACGCTGGACACCCAGCTGGACCTGGAACGCGACCTGCAGCGCGAGCTCGGCCAGTCCGCCGACTACGCGGAGGGCGTCAACGCCTTCCTCGAAAAGCGCGCACCGCACTTCACCGGCAAGTAAGCCGCGCGGGCCTGCCCGCCCCTCTATATAGGAGACCAGCTTGAAACAGGACCCCCAGGCCCTCGCCGAAGCGGCCGCCGCCGCCATGTATGAAGCCGACACCTGCAGCCGCTGGCTGGGCATCACGGTCGAGGCCGTGCGGCCCGGCTACGCCCGGCTGACCATGCCGGTGCGCAAGGAATTCCTCAACGGCCACGGCATCTGCCACGGCGGCCTGATGTTCACGCTGGCCGATTCGACCTTCGCTTTTGCCTGCAACAGCCATAACATCAACACCGTGGCGGCGGGCTGCAGCATCGAATTCCTCAAGCCCGTGCACGGCGGCGACGTGCTGACCGCCGAGGCCACCGAGCAGGTCCTGTCCGGCCGGCACGGCATCTACGATATCCGCGTGACCAACGCCGCGGGCCAGGTGGTGGCGATGTTCCGCGGCAAGTCGGCGCAGATCAAGGGACACGTGGTGCCGCCGCCTGAAGGGACAGAAGGCGCCTGAGCAAATCCGGCAAGATACTTAAGACCAACGCCCCCGTGCAGGAGACGACATGAGCACGCGCCTGACCGATCTGCCCCTGGATGCGATCGAGACCGCCAGCCGCGCCGAGCTGCAGGCCTTGCAGCTGGAGCGGCTGAGATGGTCGCTCAACCACGCCTACGCCAATTCGCCGGTGTACCGCCGCAAGTTTGACGAAGCCGGGGTCCACCCCGACCAGCTGCATTCGCTGGCCGACCTGGCGCGATTCCCGTTCACCAGCAAGCAGGACCTGCGCGACAACTACCCGTTCGGCATGTTCGCCGTGCCGCAGGACCGGGTGGCGCGCATCCACGCCTCGTCCGGCACCACCGGCAAGCCCACCGTCGTCGGCTACACGCTCCAGGACATCGACAACTGGGCCACGGTGATGGCGCGCTCGATCCGCGCCTCGGGCGCGCGGCGCGGCGACAAGGTGCACATCAGCTACGGCTACGGCCTCTTCACCGGCGGCCTGGGCGCGCACTACGGCGTGGAGAAGGCCGGCCTGACCGCGATCCCCTTCGGTGGCGGCCAGACCGAGCGCCAGGTGCAACTGATCCAGGACTTCAAGCCCGAAGTGATCATGGTGACCCCCAGCTATATGCTGGCGATCGCCGACGAGTTCGAGCGCCAGGGCATCGACCCGGCCAGCAGCTCGCTGCGCGTGGGCATCTTCGGCGCGGAGCCGTGGACGCCGGAAATGCGGCTGGCGATCGAGAAGCGCATGGGCATCTCGGCAGTCGATATCTACGGCCTGTCAGAGGTGATGGGCCCGGGCGTGGCCAATGAGTGCGCCGAGACCAAGGACGGCCCGACCATCTGGGAAGACCATTTCTACCCCGAGATCATCGATCCCGACACCGGCGCAGTGCTGCCCGACGGGGAGTTCGGGGAGCTGGTGTTCACCTCGCTGACCAAGGAGGCAATGCCGGTGGTGCGCTACCGCACCCGCGACCTGACCCGGCTGCTGCCGGGCACGGCGCGTGCGGCATTCCGCCGCATGGAGAAGGTCACCGGCCGCACCGACGACATGATGATCGTGCGCGGGGTCAACGTGTTCCCGTCGCAGATCGAGGAACTGATCCTCAAGCACGCCGAGCTCGCGCCGCACTACCAGTGCGTGCTGACCAAGGACGGCCACATGGACACGCTGACGGTGCGCGTGGAATGCGCCCACGGCAGCGAGCCGGCGCTGGCGCAAGGCGCGCGCGAGCGGCTGGCGCAGGAGATCAAGGCCTATATCGGCGTCACCGCCGGCATCGAGGTGCTGCCCGAGGGCGGCGTCGAGCGCTCGGTGGGCAAGGCGCGGCGGATCGTCGACCAGCGCCCGCGCTGAGGGCTGTCCACCATGAAGAAAGGGCGCCGCGATGGCGCCCTTTTTGCATTGCCGGCTGCGGCGCTCAGCTGCGCGGCATCAGCACCCACATGCGGCCGCCCTGCTTCATGCGGCCCGCGGTCTCGCCGGCGGCGTCGCCCGCGCCCCAGAAGAAGTCCGCGCGTACCCCGCCCTTGATGGCGCTGCCGGTGTCCTGCGCGAACATCAGCCGCTGGATCGGCTCGGTCGACAGCGGGCGCGTGGTCGACAGGAACACCGGCACCCCCAGCGGGATGGTGGCCGGGTCGACCGCGATCGAGCGCTCCGCCGTCAGCGGCACGCCCAGCGCGCCCACCGGGCCGTCGTTGTTGGCCGGCAGCTCGCGGAAGAAGACAAAGCGCGGGTTGATGTTGAGCATCTCGTCGACGCGGCCCGGGTTGGCGCGCGCCCAGGCCTTGATGCCCTGCATGGTGGCCTGCGCCGGCGTGATCTCGCCGCGGTCCAGCAGCCATTTGCCGAACGAGCGGAACGGCTGGTCGTTGGTGCCGCCGAAGCCCACCCGCATGATGCTGCCGTCGGCCATGCGGATGCGGCCCGAGCCCTGGATCTGCAGGAAGGCGGCCTCGACTGCGTCATCTACCCAGACCAGCTCGCTGCCGCGCATGGCCGGGTTCTGCAGCAGCTCGGCGCGGGCCGGCAGCGGGCGGTTGCCGAACTGCGCCGGCTTGCGGTACAGCGGCACCTGGAACTTGCCCTGGCGCGTGCGCGAGCCGTGCAGGATCGGTTCGTAGTAGCCGGTGATCAGGCCGTTGTCGGTGCCGTCGCCGTTGAGCACGCGGTATGGCTGGAAGTTGCTTTCGAAATAGGCGCGCATGGCGTTGAGGTCGCCGGCATCGACCATCATGCCGGCGGCACAGGCGCGGCTCCACTCGGCGCGCTTCTTCAGCGCCTGGCAGCTGGCCTGCAGCGCGGGCCAGGCGGCGCGCACGTCGTCCTGGGCCCAGCCGCCGATCTCGGCCCAGCTGGCGGCCTGCAGACTGCCCTTCTGCGACGAGGCCGTCGGCGGCGTGGCCGGGCCGGTCTCGATGCGCGGCGGCGGGCCGCTCATGCAGCCGGCCAGCAGCACGGCCGCGCCGGACAGCACCAGCCAGCCGCGAACGCGCAGCGAGCGCCAGGGAGAAACTGGGGAAATCGGGAAAGAGTCTGCGTATGCCATCTTGCTATTGTTCAAAGTCCGGGCGGCGCAGCTTGCGGGCCGATTGCCCCTACAATCCCACCGTCATCCTTCAACCATCGCCTGCGCCCCCGCGGGCCTGCGCTGCATCCGCCATGAGCAAGTTCTTCGAAGCCCATCCCATGCTGCTGTTCGCCCTGGAAGCCGGCGTGGCGCTGTTCCTGCTGATCTTTATCGTGGTCTGGACCATGGGCACGGCGAAAAAGAACCCGCGCCCCACGCGCGCCCCGTCCGAGCATCCGTCGCGCCAGCCGGCGCAGGGCAGCGCTGAAGCGCCGCCGCAGGATCAGGACAGCGCATCGCGCCAATAGGTTCCCCGCAGGGTCAGTGCAGCATGCGCGGCAGCACCAGCGCAAATTCAGGGATCGGCACCTCGAAGCGGTGGCCGTCCTCGGCCACGCAGAAGTATTCGCCCTTCATCGAGCCCACCGGAGTCGAGATGGTGGCCCAGCTGGTGTATTCGAAATGCTCGCCCGGCTTGAGCAGCGGCTGGTGGCCGACCACGCCCAGGCCCGCCACTTCCTGCGTGCCGTTGTCGCTGTCGGTGATGACCCAGTGGCGCGAGATCAGCTGCGCCGCCACCTCCCCGGTATTGTGGATGGTGATGGTGTAGGCGAAGGCATGGCGCCCGCGCTCAGGTTCTGACTGGTCCGGCAGGTACTGGGTGCGTACCGAGACGGAGAAAGCGTACTCGCTCATCGTGGGCAGGGCCGGCGTGTGAGGCGCCAGGCAGGGAAGTGGGTAGCCGCATTGTGCGGGATGGCCGCGGCACGGGCAAGAGCACCGGCAAGATCACCGCGCGCCGGGCAGCGGTAGAATATAGCCCTTTCAGGGCCGGGCCGCGCCGGACGCCCCGCCTGATCCCCTCTGGCGCCCGCCCCTGGGCACGCCAGAGACGCAAACAGCATTCCCCAGCACCCCACCTCCTAGCCGCCGACATGAGCACGCCCACCTACCGCATCGCCCCGTCCATCCTGTCCGCCGACTTTGCCCGCCTGGGCGAGGAAGTGCGCCGCGTGACCGAGGCTGGCGCCGACTGGATCCACTTCGACGTGATGGACAACCATTACGTGCCCAACCTGACCGTGGGCCCGCTGGTGTGCGAGGCGATCCGCCCCCACGTGACCGCGCCGATCGACGTGCACCTGATGGTGCGCCCGGTGGACCGGATCATCCCGGACTTTGCCAAGGCGGGCGCCAATATCATCACCTTCCACCCGGAAGCCAGCGAGCACGTGGACCGCTCGCTCGCGCTGATCCGCGACCACGGCTGCCAGGCCGGCCTGGTGTTCAATCCGGCCACGCCGCTGCACCACCTGGACCACGTAATGGACCGCCTCGACGTGATCCTGCTGATGTCGGTCAACCCGGGCTTCGGCGGCCAGTCGTTCATTCCCGAGACGCTCAACAAGCTGCGCGTCGTGCGCCAGCGCATCGATGAATACACCGCCCGCACCGGCCGCACCATCCTGCTGGAAGTCGACGGCGGTGTGAAGGTGGACAACATCGCCGAGATCGCGGCGGCCGGCGCCGACACCTTCGTGGCGGGCTCGGCCGTGTTCGGCAAGCCGGATGCGGACGGCGGCTACCGCGGCATCATCTCGGCCCTGCGCGGCGAACTGGCCAAGGCCGGCCAATGACCGAGGGCGTGTTCCTGCGCCGCACTGACTGGCGCGGCATCGAAGGCGTGATCGTCGACCTCGACGGCACCATGGTCGACACCGCGGGCGACTTCCACGCCTCGATCAACGCCATGCTGCTGGCGCTGGGCCGCCAGCACCCCAACCTCGGCCCGGCGGCGCCGATGTCCGAGGCGGAGATCGTCAGCTATGTCGGCAAGGGTTCGGAAAACCTGATCCGGCGCGTGCTGGACGCGCGCTTCTCGCCGCTGCATGCCAACGGCCTGTTCGCCGACGCCTATGCGCTGTACGACCGCGAGTACATCCGCATCAACGGCCAGTTCTCGCAGGTCTACCCCGGCGTGCGCGAAGGCCTGGCGGCGATGAAGGCGGCCGGGCTGCGGCTGGCCTGCGTGACCAACAAGCCCTACAGCTTCACCGAGCCGCTGCTGGCCAAGACCGGCCTGGCCCAGTACTTCGAGCTGGTCTACGGCGGCGACGCCTTCCCGCTGCGCAAGCCCGACCCCTTCCCGCTGCTGAAAGTGGCCGACGCCTTCGGGCTGGAGCCGTCGACCATGGCGGCGCTGGGCGACTCGGAAAACGACGCGCAGGCGGCCCGCGCGGCCGGCATGGGCGTGCTGCTGGTGCCCTATGGCTACAACCATGGCAACCCTGTACAAGGCGTTGACGCCGATGGTATAGTCGACTCCATTGCCCACGCCGCAGCGCTGTTTGCGGCACACTGGGCAGGTCATCGATAGTCCGAATTTCGTCGATCCCGACCAAATCCCAAACATTTCATGTTTCTCAACCGCAAACGCATCTCTTCTGGCAGTGATCGGCAGGCTTGGCCCTGGCGTCGCTGGCGCGCCTCCCAACAGGCGTAAAGTGCGTTCGCGAGTCTGCTGACGAGCCCTCGACCCGAGGGCCTCGCCACACCGGCCTAGCTGCCGGGCATTCCCACCAAAACCCGCCGCAAGCCAGCGTAGCCGCCATATTCGTGTGCTACGTTTAGCTCAAGAACGCGCCGCACGCCCTTCCCCGGCCGTGTGCAGTCTTGTCCGCAAGCCGCTTGCACCACGGTCCGCCAACGGGGCGGGTATCCATTCGCTCCAGCCTGATTGCCGATAAGCGGCGCCGCGCCCCTCCACCGCGCAGCGCGCGCCGCACAAGAGGACCGACATGACCGAACTGGAATTCAAATCGCTGGCCGACCAGGGCTACAACCGCATCCCGCTGATCGCCGAGGCCTTTGCCGACCTGGAAACGCCGCTGTCGCTGTACCTGAAGCTGGCCCAGTCGCAGACGCGCGGCGTCAACACCTTCCTGCTGGAATCGGTGGTGGGCGGCGAGCGCTTCGGGCGCTTCTCGTTTATCGGCCTGCATGCCCGCACGCTGCTGCGCGCCTTCGGCAACCGCACCGAGGTGGTGACCGACGGCAAGGTGGTGGAAACCCATGAAGGCAACCCGCTCGATTTCATCGCCGAGTTCGAACAGCGCTTCAAGGTGGCGCTGCGCCCCGGACTGCCGCGCTTCTGCGGCGGCCTGGCCGGCTACTTCGGCTACGACGCGGTGCGCTATATCGAGAAGAAGCTCGCCGACACGCAGAAGCCCGACGACCTGAACCTGCCGGACATCCAGTTGCTGCTGTGCGAGGAACTGGCCGTCATCGACAACCTGTCGGGCAAGCTCTACCTGATCGTCTACGCCGACCCGACCACGCCCGAGGCCTACCCCCGCGCCCGCCAGCGCCTGCGCGAGCTGCGCATGAAGCTGCGCCAGCCGGTGGACGTGCCGGTCACCAGCCCGTCGGTGCAGACCGAGGTCTACCGCGAATTCGCCAAGCCCGACTACCTGGCGGCGGTGCACAAGGCCAAGGAATACATCATGGCCGGCGACATGATGCAGGTGCAGATCGGCCAGCGCCTGGTCAAGCCCTACCGCGACGCGCCGCTGTCGCTGTACCGCGCGCTGCGCTCGCTGAACCCGTCGCCGTACATGTACTTCTACAACTTCGGCGACTTCCAGGTAGTGGGCGCGTCGCCGGAGATCCTGGTGCGCCAGGAGGAGCGCAAGGTCGGCACCAACGGCGACATGCGCAGCGAACACATCGTCACCATCCGCCCGCTGGCCGGCACGCGCCCGCGCGGCAATACGCCGGAGAAGGACGCCCAGCTCGCCACCGAGCTGCTGCAGGATCCCAAGGAGATCGCAGAGCACGTGATGCTGATCGACCTGGCGCGCAACGATATCGGCCGCATCGCCGAGACCGGTTCGGTCAAGGTCACCGACAAGATGGTGATCGAGAAATACTCGCACGTGCAGCATATCGTCAGCTCGGTCGAAGGCACGCTGCGCGAAGGCATCAGCAACCTGGACGTGCTGCGCGCGACCTTTCCGGCCGGCACGCTGTCGGGCGCGCCCAAGGTCCACGCGATGGAAATCATCGACGAGCTGGAACCGCGCAAGCGCGGCATCTATGGCGGCGCGGTGGGCTACCTGTCGTTCGGCGGCGAGATGGACCTGGCGATCGCGATCCGCACCGGCATCGTCAAGGACGGCAACCTCTACGTGCAGGCCGCCGCCGGCATCGTCGCCGATTCGGACCCCGAAGCCGAATGGAGGGAAACCGAAGCCAAGGCGCGCGCCGTGATCCGCGCCGCCGAGCAGGTCCAGGATGGCCTGGACTCCGACATCTGAGAGAACAGGAGACAGACGCCATGCTGCTGATGATCGACAACTACGATTCGTTCACCTATAACCTGGTCCAGTATTTCGGCGAACTGGGCGAAGACGTACGCACCTACCGCAACGACGAGATCACCATCGAGGAGATCGAGGCGCTCAAGCCGGACCACATCTGCGTCTCGCCCGGGCCGTGCAGCCCGAAGGAAGCCGGCATCTCGGTGGCAGCGCTGCAGCACTTTGCCGGCAGGATCCCGCTGCTGGGCGTGTGCCTGGGCCACCAGGCCATCGGCGAGGCTTTCGGCGGCAAGGTGATCCGCGCCAAGCAGGTGATGCACGGCAAGGTCAGCACCATCGAGACTACGCAGCAAGGCGTGTTCGCCGGGCTGCCCAAGCACTTCGACGTGACGCGCTATCATTCACTGGCAATCGAGCGCGAAACCCTGCCCGATTGCCTGGAGATCACCGCCTGGACCCCGGACGGCGAGATCATGGGCGTGCGCCACAAGACGCTCGCCGTAGAAGGCGTGCAGTTCCATCCCGAGTCGATCCTGTCCGAGCATGGCCATGCGCTGCTGGCCAACTTCGTCAAGGCGCCGCGATGAGACTGCTCGATTCCGCACCTTCCAGCCCGCACCACGCCATCCAGACTGTCAACGAGAACGCCATGATCACGCCGCAAGAAGCCCTGACGCGCTGCATCGAGCACCGCGAAATCTTCCATGACGAGATGCTGCACCTGATGCGGCAGATCATGCAGGGGCAGATCTCGCCGGTGATGGCCGCCGCGATCCTGACCGGCCTACGCGTGAAGAAGGAAACCATCGGCGAGATCTCCGCCGCCGCGCAGGTGATGCGCGAGTTCGCCAACAAGGTGCTGGTGGCAGATCGCGAGAACTTCGTCGATATCGTCGGCACCGGCGGCGACGGCTCGCATACCTTCAATATCTCCACCGCATCGATGTTCGTCGCGGCCGCCGCCGGCGCCAAGATCGCCAAGCATGGCAACCGTGGCGTCAGCTCCAAGTCGGGCAGCGCGGACGTGCTGGAAGCGCTGGGCGTGAACATCATGCTGACGCCCGAGCAGGTCGGCCAGTGCATCGAAGAGACCGGCATCGGCTTCATGTTCGCGCCCACGCACCACCCGGCGATGAAGAACGTCGCCCCGATCCGCAAGGAGATGGGCGTGCGCACCATCTTCAATATCCTGGGCCCGCTGACCAATCCGGCCGACGCGCCCAACATCCTGATGGGCGTGTTCCACCCCGACCTGGTCGGCATCCAGGTGCGCGTGATGCAGCGCCTGGGCGCGAAGCACGCCATCGTCGTGTACGGCAAGGACGGCATGGACGAGGTCTCGCTGGGCGCCGCCACGCTGGTGGGCGAACTGAAGGACGGCGAAGTGCGCGAGTATGAGATCCACCCCGAGGACTTCGGCCTGCAGATGATCTCCAATCGCGGCCTGAAGGTGGCCGATGCGATGGAGTCGAAGGAAATGCTGCTTGAAGCGCTGACCAACGTGCCGGGCACCCCGCGCGAGATCGTGTCGCTGAACGCTGGCACCGCGCTGTATGCCGCCAACGTGGCCGACTCCGTCGAAGACGGCATCCGCCGCGCGCGCGAGGCGATTGCCAGCGGCGCGGCGCGCGAGAAGCTCGACCAGTTCGTGCGCGCCACCCAGCAGTTCAAGTAAGAGACGCGAATATGTCCGACATCCTGCAAAAGATCCTGGCCGTGAAGGCCGACGAAGTCGCCGCCGCACGCAAGAAGCGCGACCTGCCCAGCCTGCGCGCCGAGGCCGAAAGCCTGCGCACTGAGCCAGGCCTGGCACCGCGCGGCTTTGAGCGCGCGCTGCGCGAGAAGATCGCCGCCGGCCAGGCCGGCGTGATCGCCGAGGTCAAGAAGGCATCGCCGTCCAAGGGCGTGCTGCGCGAGCACTTCGTGCCCGAGGCGATTGCCGAAAGCTACGCCAGCCATGGCGCTGCCTGTTTATCGGTGCTGACCGACGTGAACTTCTTCCAGGGACACGCCGACTACCTGAAGCGCGCCCGCGGCGCCTGTCCGCTACCGGCCCTGCGCAAGGACTTCATGGTCGACCTGTACCAGGTCTATGAAGCGCGCACCTGGGGCGCCGACTGCATCCTGCTGATCGTCGCCGCGCTGGACCCGGGCCTGATGGCCGACCTGGAAGCCTGTGCGCTCGAGCTCGGCATGGATGTGCTGGTGGAAGTGCACGGCGACGACGAGCTCGATGCGGCGCTGCGCCTGAAGACTCCGCTGCTCGGCGTGAACAACCGCAACCTGCGCACCTTCGAGGTGTCGCTGGACAACACCCTGGACCTGCTGCCGCACATGCCGGCCGACAAGCTGGTGGTGACCGAGTCCGGCATCCTCGGCCCGGCAGATGTGAAGCGCATGCGCGATGCCAACGTGCATGCCTTCCTGGTGGGTGAGGCGTTCATGCGGGCGCCGGATCCGGGCGTGGAGCTGGCGCGGCTGTTTGCCTGAGCCATGGCCCAGGAAATCGAACTCAAGCTGACCGTCCCCGACGACGCGCTGGCCCCGCTGGCCGCCTGGCTCGACGCCAACGGCGCCCCGCAGGGCGAAGCCACGCTGCTCAACGTCTACCTCGACACCCCGGAACGCGACCTGGCGCAGGCGCGCGCCGCGCTGCGGTTGCGCCGCAAGGGCGAGCAATGGCTGCAGACACTGAAGACCGCCGGCAGCAGCCAGGGCGGCCTGGCCACGCGTCATGAATGGGAGGCAGAGATCGCCGGCGAGACCATCGAGCTGCAAACCTTCCCCGCGGAAGCGCAAACCGTGCTCGCGCCACTGATCGGCCGGCTGGCGCCGGTGTTCCGCACCGACTTCGTCCGCCGCACCTGGCTGGTCACGCAGGACGGCGCGCGCATCGAGGCCGCGCTCGACTCCGGCACCATCACCGCGCCGGCCGCCACCGCTCAGGAACCCATCCAGGAACTCGAACTGGAATGGCTCGACGGCGACGCCGCGCACGCGACCAATGCCCTGCGCGCCTTTGCCGCGCGGCTGACCACCGTTGGCGCGCTTGCACCCTCGGACCTCAGCAAAGCCGCCCGCGGCTACCGCCTGGCGGGAATCACCGAAGGCAAGGCCTCATAATCGCGGTTTTCCCGCCAAGCTTTCCTCACGCATGCAAGCTGATCTCTTCGCCGCCGAAGCCCCCCGCGCCCCCGGCGAACCGTCCCCTGCGGCCAGCCTGCAGGTCCAGGCCGACGCCCTGCCCGCCGCCTGGCGCACATTGATGGACCCGTGCATCCGCGTGCCGGCGTGGCAGGAACTGGCCGCCTTTGTCGACGGCGAACGTGCCGCTGGCAAGGCGGTGTTCCCGCACCATGTCTTCCACGCGCTGCACCTGACCCCGCCCGACGCGGTCAAGGTGGTGATCCTGGGCCAGGATCCCTACCACGGCACCGGTACGGTCGGCGGCGTGGAGCTGCCGCAGGCGCACGGGCTGGCGTTCTCGGTGCCGGAGGGCATCAAGGTGCCCCCCAGCCTGCGCAACATCTTCAAGGAAATCGCAGCCGAGTTCGGCGCCAACGGCAACGGCGCGCCGCGCACCTCCGGCAACTTGGAAGGCTGGGCGCGCCAGGGCGTGCTGCTGCTCAACACCGTGCTGACGGTGGAACAGGGCCAGGCCGCCAGCCACGCGCGGCGCGGCTGGGAAGCCGTCACCGATTGCCTGATCCAGAACCTCGCCGCCAGCCGCCCGAATCTTGTGTTCATGCTGTGGGGCAGCCACGCGCAGGCCAAGAAGCCGCTGCTGGGCGCCGGCCACTGCGTGCTGGAAGCGCCGCATCCGTCGCCGCTGTCGGCGCACCGGGGCTTCCTGGGCTGCGGGCATTTCCGCGAGGCCAACCGCTGGCTGGAAGCGAACGGCCGCACGCCGGTCGACTGGACCGCCGCCTAGTCCATCAGATCGTCGGCCGGAACTCGAAGCCGCCAAACTCCCCTTCCCCAGGCCCGACCTCGACCAGCGTCACCTGCGCCGCCGGCGGGCCCTGTTCCATCCACGCCTGCAGGGCTTCGAGCTGCTTGACCGTGCCGTGCGCCATCACCTCGACGGTGCCGTCGATCCGGTTGCGCACCCAGCCGCCAAGCCCCAGGTCGTCCGCCGCGTCGGCGCAGGCGGCGCGGTAGCCCACGCCCTGCACGCGCCCATGCGCGACCAGGCGCCAGGTTTCCTTCTTCATGGCTTTTCCCTTTGAGCGCACGTCGGCAGCGTGCGCGATCTGTCATCCACACCAAGTAAACTAGACCGCCATGCCGGGCGTTACAAAGGGATGCGCGCCGCCCGGCGTGAAGCCGGCGGCATGCGGGCTTTGCCATTGTCCGCCGGGGCCGCGATCCAGGGCCGGGTTACAAGCCCTGCCATCCAAGCTCGATACAAGCCCGAGAAGCGCCCATGATGCCACCCGCCGACCGCCGCGCGGCCCAACCCGCCCCTGGCTTTGACAGCCAGCTGCTGCGCGCGCCGCCCAACCGCTTCGACCTCGCGCTGCTGCCGATCATCCTGGCCGTGATCGTGATGGTCGCGTTCGCCGCGCAGCAGATGAACGCCCCGTTCCAGCCCGACCAGCAGCTGGCGGTGCACCTGGACGTGGCCTACCTGCCCTACTACCTGATGCGCACCAGCATCCGCATGCTGGCGGCGCTGGCGGCGTCGCTGCTGTTCTCGCTGGCCTTCGCCGCGCTGGCGTCCAAGAGCCGCACGGCCGAGAAGGTGCTGGTGCCGGCGCTGGACATCCTGCAGTCGATCCCGGTGCTGGGCTTCCTGTCGATCACCGTGACCGGCTTTATCGCCCTCTTTCCCGGCAATATCGCAGGGGTGGAGTGTGCGGCGATCTTCGCCATCTTCACCTCGCAGGCGTGGAACATGGCGTTCAGCCTGTACCAGTCGTTCCGCACCATCCCGGGCGATTTGCTGGAAGCGGCGGCCATGTTCCGGCTGTCGCCGTGGCAGCGCTTCTGGCGGCTGGAAGTGCCGTTCGCCATGCCGGGGCTGCTGTGGAACATGATGATGTCGATGTCCGGTGGCTGGTTCTTCGTGGTGGCGTCCGAGGCTATCTCGGTATCCGGCCACGATATCCGCCTGCCCGGCATCGGCTCCTATATCGCGCTGGCGATCCAGCAGCAGGACCTGGCCGCGATCGGCTGGGCGATCCTGGCGATGCTGGTGGGCATCCTGCTGTACGACCAGCTGCTGTTCCGCCCGCTGGTGGCATGGGCCGACCGCTTCCGCTTCGAGACGCTGGCGCAGGACAAGCTGCCGCAGTCGTGGCTGCTGGACCTGCTGCGCCGCTCGGCGTGGGTGGGTGCACTGCTGGCGCAGACGGCGGCGCTGGCCGGACGCACGCTGGCGTGGGGCGCGCGCCGCGGGCAGGCCCCGGCGCAGCCGGACAATCCGCGGCGCGCGCTGTGGCTCGGCCGGCTGCGCGACGCCGTGATCGTGCTGGTGGCATTGGCCGCATTGCTGCGCGTGGGCTACTTCGTGCACAGCGAAGTGGGCTGGGCCGAGGTCGGGCATGTGCTGTGGCTCGGCACGATTACGATGGTGCGCGTGGTGGTGCTGATCGCGCTGGCGGCGCTGGTGTGGGTGCCGATCGGCATCCGCATCGGCCTGAACCCGGAGCTGGCGCGCATTGCCCAGCCGATTGCGCAGTTCCTGGCCGCCTTCCCGGCCAACCTGATGTTCCCGCTGGCGGTGATGCTGATCGTGCGCTTCGGACTGAACCCGGAGATCTGGCTGAGCCCGCTGCTGATCTTCGGAACGCAGTGGTACATCCTGTTCAATGTGGTCGCTGGGGCTTCCGGCATTCCCACCGAACTGAAGCTCGCCGCGCGCAACTTTGGCCTGCGTGGCTGGCTGCTGTGGAAGCGCTTCCTGATCCCCGCAGTCTTTCCCAGCCTGCTGACCGGGCTGGTGACGGCCGCCGGCGGCTCATGGAACGCGAGCATCGTGTCCGAGTACGTGACCTGGGGCGACCGCACCATCGTCGCCACCGGGCTCGGCAGCTATATCGCCGAGACCACCGCGCGCGGCGACTTCCCGCGCATTGCGCTGGGCATCGGCGTGATGGCGCTGTTTGTGGTCGGCTTCAACCGGCTGCTGTGGAACCGCCTGTATCAACTCGCGCAAGAGCGCACCCGCTTGTAAGGCAACGATGGCCGAGAACATTGCATCCACCGCCGCCCCCGCCGTGATCGAGCTGCGCGGCGTCGGCAAGATCTTCCGCACCGCCAGCCAGAGCGACCGCGCCGTGCTCGAAGGCGTGGACCTGACGCTGCGCGAGGGCGAGATCGTCGCCATGCTGGGCAAGTCCGGCTCGGGCAAGTCCACGCTGTTGCGCATCATGGCCGGGCTGGTCGGCGCCGACCGCGGCGAGGTGCACTTTCGCGGCGAACGGCTGGCCGGCACCGCCGAGGGCATCGCCATGGTGTTCCAGTCGTTCGCGCTGTTCCCGTGGCTGACGGTGCAGCAGAACGTCGAGCTGGGGCTCGAAGCCCAGGGCGTGCCCAGGGCCGAGCGCGAGCGCCGCGCCGAGGCCGCGATCGACATGATCGGGCTGGCCGGCTTCAACAGCGCGCTGCCGCGCGAGCTGTCGGGCGGCATGCGCCAGCGCGTGGGCATTGCGCGCGCGCTGGTGACCGAGCCGGACCTGTTGCTGATGGACGAAGCCTTCTCGGCCCTGGACGTGCTGACCGGCGAGACCCTGCGCGACGAGATGCTGGCGCTGTGGGAAAGCGGCCGTGCCAATATCAGGAGCATCCTGATCGTCTCGCACAATATCGAAGAGGCGGTGATGATGGCCGACCGCATCGTGATCCTGTCGAGCGACCCGGGCCGCATCCGCGCCGAAGTGCCGGTGGCGCTGCCGCGTCCGCGCAACCGCGACAGCGCGCAGGTGCGCGCGCTGGTCGACGAGATCTACGCGCTGATGACCGCCCCCGCCGCCGAAGCGCGCCTGCCCGCGCAAGCCCCCGCGCGCCAGATCGGCTACCGCCTGCCGGATGCCGACATCAGCCAGATGGAAGCCATCCTCGACCTGCTGTGCGAGGCGCCCTTCAACGGCCGCGCCGACCTGCCGCACCTGGCCGACGAAGCCGGCCTCACCGACGACGAACTGCTGCCCGCCTGCGAAGCACTGCAGCTGGTGAAGCTGGTGGCGATCGAGCGCGGCGATATCACCGCCACCGAGGCCGGCCGCACCTACTATGCCGCCGAGCCGCAGCAGCGCAAGACGATCTTTGGCCAGCAACTGCTCGGCAACGTGGCGCTGGCCGCGCACATCCGCCGCGAGCTGGTGGCCAGCGAAACCGGCGAGATCCGCGAGGAACAGGTGCTGAACGAGCTCGAGCAGTTCCTGAAGGCGGCCGAGGCCGAACGCGTGCTGAGCGTGGCGATCGGCTGGGGACGCTATGGCGAGATCTTTGAATACAGCTACAACAGCGGCATGCTGACACTGCCCGAGGAGGAGCTGCCGCAGGGGCAAGGGGCTTAAGCCACAACCATGGTTTGCTCCCCCGGCCCCTCTCCCGCACGCGGGAGAGGGGAGCAACCCCACGGTCTTCAATCGCGCTGCTAAGCGCGCGCCCGCATGGCGCGGCCGATCGCACCGGTGCGCAGCGCGATCTTGGCCGCATCCTCGCGCAAAGCGCGCAGGCGGCGGTCCAGCACCGCATTGGCCGGACGGCCGGTGGAACTGGCGGTGGGACCGGCCTCATGGCTGGATTCGCCGGCGGCGGCCGCGTGCACCAGCACGTCGGTGCGGCGCTTGTCGGCCGAATCGGCCAGGCGGGCGCGGCGTTCGGCGACGGCGTCTTCGGCGGCCTCGGCAACTTCGGTGCTGACGGTGGCCGCTACCGGTTCGGCATCGGCGACAGCTTCAGCGGGGGTTTCGTCCGGCTTGTCCACGGCCGCAGGCGCTGCCGCCTTGCGTTCCACCGGCGTTTTCCCGCTGCGGATAAAGCCCGCGCCACGACCGCCGCCGCGCTCATCGGCATGCAGCCGCTCGCTGGCCACCTGCAGGCTGTGGCTGGCGGCCTCGGTGGCCTGCTCGATCGCGGCTTCCGCGGCCGGAATATCGAGTTCATCATAGTGCTGGCGCACCTGGATGCGCGCCGACGCCACGTGCGCCGCCACCAGGTAGTTCTGCACGATAAAGCGGTTCAGGTTGTCCACCGCGCGGTGCCGGCTCTTGGGCTCGTCCAGCATGCGCTGGAACGACGAGATCAGCGCCGACAGGTTGTCCATGAACTGCTTGCGCTGCACGCGGTAGGCAAAGTCATCCTTGGTCCGGCGCAGCAGCAGGTCGCGCGTGGCGCCGATATAGCGGCGGTTGGCTTGCAGCACCCCCTCCACCAGCTTAGGGATGGCGCGGTATTCCCAGCTCGGCAGCACAAAGCTGAACAGCGAGGCGATGATGCCGCCGATCACCGTATCCACCAGCCGCTCGCCCGCCACGGTTGGACTCCCCGGCATCAGCAGGTGGATCTGGATCAGCACCTGGATGCAGGCGGCAATCGCGGTATAGCGGTACTTGATGGTCACGAACGCGGCGCTGGCCACCAATGACAGGAACAGCACGCCCAGCAGGATCAGCGGCTGGTGCACCACCTTCAGGATCGCGACCGAGACCACGCAGCCGATCAGCGTGCCGATCACGCGGTCGTTGTAGCGCTGCTTGGTCATGCTGAAGTTGGGCTTCAGGATGACGATGATGGTCAGCAGGATCCAGTAGCTGTGCGACACATAGGGCACGTGCTCGGCGATCCACAGCCCCAGCGACACCGCCATCGAGATCCGCAGCGAGAAACGGAACGCCGGCGAACTCCACTTCAGGTTGTCGCGCAGCACGCTGAACTCATACTTCTGGCGCGTCAGGAACGGCGTCATGTCCGAGCCGGGCAGCACCCTGGCCGGCTCCACCGGCGTGCGCGACGCTTCGTGCAGCTGGCCGACCAGCGTGATCGCGCCGCGCATCATGTCGAGCGTTTCGACCAGCGCCGTCATCGCCGCCGGGTTGATATGGTGGTGGCGCAACTGCGCGATCTCGGCCTCGACCGCGCGCAGGCCCGGGCGGTATTCCACCGTGGCGTACGAGGCGCGGCCGCGCGTGACCTCGTAGGCAATCTCTTCCACGTCCTTGCACATCTGCAGCACCAGCCCGCGCAGGTGGTCCAGCACCGGCGTGCCGGCAAAGGTCTGGCGCAGCAGCGGATAGTCGGTGTTGGTCGACAGGATGTACTCGTACAGGTCGAGCATGCGCATGTGCACCTGCACCAGCAGCCCGTCATGCGGGGTGCGGTTGCCGCGCAGCACCAGGTCGCGCGCGGCCTGCTGGCGCTCGGCCACCACGATCTGCTGGCGCACCAACTGGTTGAACTGGGCCTCATAGTCGTTGCCGGCGTCGTAGAAGCCGGCCTTGATCTCAAGATAGCCGGCCAGCTCATACAACGATTCGGCCAGCACCTGCTGCTTGGTGCGGCGCTCGGTGATCCAGCTCACCAGCATCGCATAGCCGAGATAAGCGACCGCGCCGATGCTGAACAGCGCCGCGTGCTCCAGCGCGCGCCGCACCAGGAAGTCTTCGTTGATGGTCAGCGTCATCACGAACAGCGCCGCGAACTGCAGCGGCAGCGTCTTGTTGCCGTACACCGTCATCATGCCGGCCAGGAACGTCACCAGCACCAGCAGGAACGGCATCACGCGCGGGAACGGCGTGGCCAGCGCCACCACCAGCGTGACCACGCTGCACAGCAGCACGCTGGCCAGCATCTCGTTGAACTTGTGGCTCAGGGGGCTGGGCAGGTCCATCAGGCTAGTGCACAGCGCCCCCATCGACACCACCATGGCGGTGGGCAGGTCGCTGAAGTGCAGCGCGATCAGCGTGGCGCCGATCACCCCGGTGGCCGAGCGCAGCCCCCGGTAGACGTAGTGCGAATACAGGAAGGTGCGGGGATCGTGCGCGTATTGCATGCAGCGGGGGCGATGGAGTGCGGTGGCGGCTGTGGCAGCGGAAGACTAGTTCACTGGCCCAGCCAGCGCGAGCGTGCCGCGTGCCGTCCGCTCTCGAGCTTCACCTTGAACTGCGCCGCCGGCTCGCGCGCCAGCGTCACCGGCAGCACCTGCAGCTCGTCGCGGCGGAAGGCGTGCAGCTCGACGCGGTCGCCGGTACGGTAGCGCGCCAGCAGCTTGTCGATCTGGCCCGGCGCCACGCGCAGCCCGTCGATCGCCACCAGCAGGTCGCCGGCGGACAGGCCCGCGGCCTGCGCCGCGCCGCCGTCGAACACCTGCGCCACGCGCACCCAGCCCTCATCGCTCTTGACCTTGATGCCCAGCGCCGCGGTGCGCGCCGGCTTCTGCGCCTCGGCCTTGACGCCGAAGGTCCTGAACAGCGCCGGCAGCGGCAGCTCGCCCGTGCCTTCGGTCAGCGAGCGCAGCAGCGGCCCCATGCGCAGACCGGTGACTTCATCGAACAGTGCATGGACCTCGGCCTCGGTCACGCCGCGCTGCACCGCGCCCGGCGCGTAGAAGCCGCGGCCGTAGCGGCGCCACAGCGCTCGCATGACATCGTCCAGCGAGCGTCGCCCGCGGGTCTTGTCGCGGATGGTCAGGTCCAGCGCCAGCGCCACCAGCGAACCCTTGGTGTAGTAGCTGACGATGGCGTTGGCGGCGTTCTCGTCCTGGCGGTAGTACTTGGTCCAGGCATCGAAGGAGCTTTCCGCCACGCTCTGCTTGGTGCGGCCGCTGCCGCGCAGCACGCCGTTCCAGGTCTTGGCCAGCATCTCGACGTATTGCTCGTCGGTAATGCAGCCGGAGCGCACCAGCACCAGGTCGTCGTAGTAGCTGGTGAAGCCCTCGAACAGCCACAGCAGCGGGGTATGGGTTTCCTCGGCCAGCCGGTACGGCACGAACGCGGCCGGCTTGATGCGCTTGACGTTCCAGGTGTGGAAATACTCGTGGCTGCACAGCCCGAGGAAGGTGCGGTAGCCCTCGCTGGTGTCGCTGTCGCCGCGCACCGGCAGGTCATTGCGCGCGCATATCAGCGCTGTGCTGGCGCGGTGTTCCAGGCCGCCGTAGCCGTCGGTGGTGACCATCGTCATGAAGACGTAGCGGCGGTTGCTGTCCAGGAACGGCGCCTGCGCGGTCTTGGGTTCGAACAGCCGGATCTGCGTTTCGCAGATGCGCTTCAGGTCGCGGCACACGCGCTCGAGGTCGAGCTGCGGCACGCGCCCGGTGAAGACCACGTCGTGCTGCGCGCCGCAGGCGCGGAAGCTGGCCAGCTGGAAGGTGCCCATCTCGACCGGATGGTCGACCAGCTCATCGTAGTCGGCCACCTGGTAGCGGCCGAAGCCGTAGCGCTTCGCGCCTGCGCGGCCCGGCGCCTCGCGCATGGCGGTGGCCACGCGCCAGCCGCGATAGGCCTCGCCGGCGGGCGCATGGATATCGACGGTGCATGGCCGCTCGGCCTGCCCGTCCACGCACAGGAACACCGAGCTGCCGTTGAAGAAGCCGTGGGTGGTGTCCAGGTGCGCCGCGCGCACCGACAGGTCCCAAGCATAGACCTCGTAGCTGAGCGTCAGCGGGCCGTCGGCCAGGCTGACCGGCGCGGCCTGCCAGCGCTGCTTGTCGAGCTTGGTCAGGCTGACCTCGCGCCCGCCCGCGTCGGCGCGGATGCGCACGATATTGCGCGCGAAGTCCCGGATCATGTAGCTGCCCGGGATCCAGGCCGGCAGCGAGAAACACTGGCCGGCGGGATCGGGCTCGCTCACGGTAACGGTGACGGCAAACAGGTGCGCTTCAGGCTGAAGCGGGGCAATGGCGTAGCGGATCGGCGTCATGGGCTGGATTGTAACGTCGGCGCCTGCGGGCGGCGCCGACGCGGTGGTGCATCAGGGCGACGGTGCCCGATCAGCCGCGATTCACATCCACCACCACGCGCCCCCGCATGCCGCCTTCCATGATCTTGCGGCCCGCCTCGATCGCATCGCCCAGGCCGATCTCGCGCGTCAGCGCATTGAGCCGGTCCGGCTCCAGGTCGCTGGCCAGGCGCTGCCAGGCCTGCTCGCGCAGCGGCATCGCCGCCATCACGCTGTCGATGCCGTGCAAGGTGATGCCGCGCAGGATGAACGGCGCCACCGACCCCGGGAAGTCCAGGCCCTGCGCCAGCCCGCACGCCGTCACCACGCCGCCGTAGCACACCTGGGCGCAGGCATTGACCAGCGTGTGCGAGCCGACCGAGTCGACCACCGCGGCCCAGCGCTCTTTCTGCAGCGGCTTGCCGGGCACGCCCAGTTCGGCGCGGTCGATCACGTCATCGGCGCCCAGCGCCTTCAGGAAATCCGTTTCCCTGGTCTTGCCGGTCGAGGCCACCACCTTGTAGCCAAGCTTGCTCAACAGCGAGATCGCCACCGTCCCCACCCCGCCCGAGGCGCCGGTCACCAGCACCTCGCCATCGCCCGGGCGCACCGGGCCGTTGACGCCGCCGCGCTCCAGCGCCAGCACCGACAGCATCGCGGTATAGCCCGCGGTGCCGATCGCCATGGCCTGGCGCGTGGTGAAGGCGTCGGGCAGGCGCACCAGCCAGTCGCCCTTCAGGCGCGCGCGCTGCGCCAGGCAGCCCCAGTGCGTCTCGCCCACGCCATAGCCATTGAGCACCACCTTGTCGCCAGACTTCCAGCGCGGGTGCGCGGACTCCAGCACCGTGCCGGCGCCGTCGATGCCCGCCACCATCGGCCACTTGCGCACCACCGGCGAGCGGCCCGTGATCGCGAGCCCGTCCTTGAAATTGATGGTGGAGTAATCGACGGCAACCAGCACATCGCCGTCGGCGGGCAGCTGCGCGTCGTCGAGCGTGGCGATACTGGCCTGGGTGGCGCCGTCGGCCTGGGTCAGCAGCAATGCCTGGAAGGTCATGGTGTCTCCTTTGTCGCCTGCCGGCGATCGCATGGAATCAGGGAAAAGGCAGAAAGCAGAACGGCCGGACAAGTCCGGCCGTCGATCGGGCCGGGACAGGTCCGGCGCGCGCTTATTTCTTGATGCTGGCGAGCTTGCGTTCCAGCGTGGCGACGTCCGCCGCGCCGGGGATGCGGGTGCCGTCGGTGAAGAACACCGCCGGCGTGCCGGTCACGTTCAGGCTGTGGCCCAATGCCAGGTTCTCTTCCAGCGGGGTCTTGCAGCTGCCGTTGCCGCTCAGCGCCACCTGCTTGAGCATCCAGTCGCGCCAGGCCTTGGTGCGGTCAGAAGCGCACCAGACCTGCTTGGCCTTGGCTTCGGAATCCGGCGACAGCACCGGGTACAGGAAGGTGTACACGGTGATGTTGTCCATCTGCTGGAAGGTCTGCTCGATGCGCTTGCAGTAGCCGCAGTTGGGGTCGGAGAACACCGCCACCTGGCGGCTGCCATCGCCCTTGGTCCACTTGATCGCGCGCGCCAGCGGCAGGTCCGACCACTTGATGCGGTTGATCTCGGCCAGCCGCTCTTCGGTCAGGTTGGCGCCGGTGCGGGTGTCGATCATCTCGCCGTTCAGGATGTAGCGGCCTGAGGCGTCGGTATAGACCACCTGCCCGCCGATATTGGCCTCGAACAGGCCCGGCACCGGGGTCTTGCTCACGCTCTTCACTTCGGCGCGGCCGCCCAGCACCTTCTGCAGCGACTCCTTGATGCGGTCGGTGCCGGGCTCGCTGGCAGCCATGGCATGCAGCGCGAAACCCGCCGCGGCCAGCCCGCCGGCGATGGCGGTGATCGCGGCGCTGATGGCGGGGCGGCGGCGCAGGAATGAGAACATGTGGGCTCCAGAGTATTCGGTAAAGGGATCGGATCGTGGGTGCGGCCGCGGTCAGCCGAGCGCGCGCGCGATCAGGAAGCGCTTGAGCAAGGACTGTCCGCCGACCGCGCGCATGCCGGTGTTGCGCACCACGCGCGCCACGCCGCCCGGCAGCGAGAACAGCCGGTGCAGGCCGTCGGTGGCCGCGGTCAGCGACAACAGGTCGGTGGCGCGGGCGCGCTCGTAACGGCGCAGCAGGCGCAGGTCGCCCTCGCTGCGGAAAGGTTCTTTGTCGGCCATCACGCGGCCAAGTTCCGCCACGTCGCGCAGGCCCAGGTTCATGCCCTGCCCGGCCAGCGGATGCACCACGTGGGCGGCGTCGCCCACCAGCGCCACGTGCGGCTGCACGAAGTGGTCGGCACGCTGCAGCACCAGCGGGAAGCCTTGCGCCGGGGTCACGCAGCGCAGCGCGCCGAACTGCGCGCCGATCGCGCCGCTGGCGCCCTGCATCACGGTGGCGGCCAGGGCCTCGGGCGACAGCGCCAGCAGTTCGTGCGCGTGGGCCTCGTCGGCGGACCAGACCATCGACACATGGTTGTCCGGCAGCGGCAGTATCGCCAGCACTTCGCCGTTGGCGGGTTCCTCGTCGGCCATCAGCTTTTCGGGCGCGCCCAGGAACCACTGCCACGCGGTTTCGTGGTGCGACCGCTCGCAGGCAAAATTGGCGACCACGCCCAGCTGGCGGTACTTGCGCGTGCTGACGCCGATATGGCATTGCTGGCGCAGCCAGGAGCGCGCGCCGTCGGCGCCGACCACGCAGGCCGTGCGCAGCTTTTCGCCATTGCCCAGGGTCAGCGTGACACCGTCCGGATCGCGCTCGAACGCGCTCGCCGTGGCGTCGTGCCAGGTCACTTGATGCTGAAAGCCCAGCGCCGTATCCAGTGCGCGCTCGACGTGGCCGGATTCGATGATCCACGCCAGCTGCGGCACCGCGGCCGCGTAGGCCGAGAAGTGCAGGTCCCCGTCCAGGCTGGGCGAAGTCTCGGCCGCGCTGACATCGCCGAACACGCGCATGTCACGCACCGGCTGGATCCGCGCCGGGTCCAGCGCTTCCCAGACGCGCATGCGCTCCAACAGCGCGTGCGAGCTGGCCGAGAAGGCATAGATACGGCTGTCCCAGTCATCCGGCCCGGCCGGCGCGCGGCCGCTGGCGCGGGGCGGCCTGGGCGCGACCAGCGCCACGTCCATGCCCTGCTGGCCCAGCAGCAGCGCGCAGGACTTGCCGACGATGCCGCCGCCGACGACAGCAACCTGGAAAGCGGAAGAGTTGCGCGCAGACGGGCGCGCGGACGCGTGGGATCGGGTCATGGCTGGATTATAGCCACGTCACTCCTGGCCCTGCCCCACGCCCGCATGCCCCGACCATGCAGGCCGATGGCGAAGCCCCCTTCCGCTAGAATACGGGTTTTGCAATTTCCCGCCTTCTACCATGAGCCTCCAATGCGGCATCGTCGGCCTGCCCAACGTCGGCAAGTCCACGCTGTTCAATGCCCTGACCAAGGCCGGCATCGCCGCCGAAAATTACCCGTTCTGCACCATCGAACCCAATGTGGGCGTGGTCGAAGTGCCGGATCCGAGGCTCGCCAAGCTGGCGGAGATCGTCAAGCCGGAGCGCGTTCTGCCGGCCGTGGTCGAGTTCGTCGATATCGCCGGCCTGGTGGCGGGCGCCTCCAAGGGTGAAGGCCTGGGCAACCAGTTCCTGGCCAATATCCGCGAATGTGACGCCATCACCCACGTGGTGCGCTGCTTCGAGGACGACAACGTGATCCACGTGGCCGGCAAGGTGGACCCGCTGTCGGACATCGAAGTGATCAACACCGAACTCGCGCTGGCCGACCTGGCCACCGTCGAGAAGGCCCTGGCCCGCTACATCAAGCCGGCCCGCGCCGGCGACAAGGAAGCCCTGCGCCTGGTCGCCGTGCTGGAAAAGGCGCAAGCCGTGCTGGACCAGGCCAAGGCCGTGCGCACCCTGGACCTGGCGCCCGAAGAGTGGGAAGCCATCCGCCCGTTCTGCCTGATCACCGCCAAGCCGACCATGTACGTCGCTAACGTGCGTGAAGACGGCTTCGAGAACAACCCGCACCTGGACGCCGTGCGCGAGCACGCCAAGCTGACCAATTCCCCCGTGGTGTCCGTCTGCGCCGCCATCGAAGCCGAGATCGCCGACCTGGACGACGCCGACAAGGCCGAATTCCTGGCCGACCTGGGCATGGAAGAACCCGGCCTGGACCGTGTGATCCGCGCCGGCTTCAAGCTGCTCGGTCTGCAGACCTATTTCACCGCCGGGGTCAAGGAAGTGCGCGCCTGGACCATCCACGTCGGCGACACCGCCCCCAAGGCAGCCGGCGTGATCCACACCGACTTCGAACGCGGCTTTATCCGCGCGCAGACCATCGCCTATGAAGACTTCATCAGCTTCAAGGGTGAGACCGGCGCGAAGGAAGCCGGCAAGATGCGGGCGGAAGGGAAGGAGTATGTGGTGAAGGATGGGGATGTGATGAACTTCCTGTTCAACGTCTGACCGGCAGACCTCGTGAAATAGCCACCGCATGCGGTGGCTATTTTCTTTGGGCCGGGGCACATCACTTTCGCCTCACAACCTCTCCATCCCCTTCCCCCGCAACCCCACCAGCAGCGCCTGCCCGTCCGCCCCCACGCGGAACTCCCCATACTGCGCCTGCGCGAACCGCTCGCCCTGCCCCTCCTGGAAGAAATACGCATCGGTCGACACCTGCACCTGCATGCCGCCCCAGCGCGAGCGGGCGACCTGGTAGCGCAGCAGTTGCTCCCCTGCTGCCAGCGGCTCGCCACCGTGCACGCGTACGAAGCTGGCTACGCCCTGTTCGTCACTGCGGATCACCGCCACGCCATCGCGTGGAGGCCGGTCGTCCTGCTTCCGCATCTGAGCGGCGCGGATCATGTTGCCGATCTCGAAGTTCAGCGCCATATAGTCGCCCTGCATCAGCGAGCGCGGGTCGACCGGGGCGAGCTTGAGGTAGACGGTTTCACCGCGCGCCAGCAGGCGCTCCTTGCCGGCGATGCCGGCGGCGGCAAGTGCCAGCGTCAGGGCCCAGGCGATCAGGATCCAGCGTTTCATGCGGCCTCCATCTTGGTGCGGCCCAGCAGCCAGTAACGGCCTGCCAGCAGCAGTACGCCAGCCGCGGCAAGCGTGGCGGACTTGGCCAGCAGCGTCCAGTGCAGCGCGCTGTAGTACCAGATAAAGCCGATAGCGATGCTGGCGATGCCCAGGCCCAGCCACGGCATCGACGCGCGGCGCAGGGCCAGGCCGAGCGCGAGAACCCCTGCCACGACTGCGGGCGCGGCGGCCATCAGCGCGCCGAAGGCCGCCACGCCAGCAAGGACGGCGCCCTGTACGGCGGGGCTGAGTGCCAGCCGGCGGCATTCGGCGAGCGCGAAGCCGGCCAGCACCAGCGTGGCCAGCCCGCCAGCGACCCAGTGCGCCAGCGGGATACGTCCGGCTTCCGGGCCGCCCAGCCAGGCCAGCGGATGGCTCATGCCGGTGACGACCAGTGCAACGGCCAGCGTGAACAGCAGCGTCGCGTCGGCCAGCGGTTCCAGCAGCGTGTGGCGGCCGGCCGCGCACAGGCGTGCTTCGGCCAGCGTGAAACCCGTCACCAGCGCGCAGCCGAGCGGCACCAGCCAGCCGAGGGACCATGTCAGCAACAGCCAGTCCTTCGGCTCGCTGCCGGCCAGGACGAGATGCATGGCGCCTGCCAGCCCGATCCATGCGCCCACCGCGCACAGCAGCCGGTGCAGCCGGTTGGGGACCAGCAAGGCGAGCGCTGCCTCGAACAGTGCCAGTCCGGCCCAGAAGCCTGCGCTCTCGGTGACGCGCGTGAAGCCCAGGGCCTCGGCCAGCCCGAACACGGCCATGCCCTGCCCGCTCAGGCTCACGGCCAGCGCGAACTGCCCCGCGGCAATGCCGCCGCCACGCCAGTACAGCAGCGCGGCCAGCGCGATCATGGCCAGGCCGGTCACCGCCATGGCGATGCCGTTCTCGCGCGCGGCGACGAAGACGGTGCCGACCAGGAAGAGCTGGAAGAACAAGGCGCCGAGCCAGCCCGCCGCGCCCATCAGGCAGCGCACGGCCCAGGGGGTGTGGGTGTGGTCGGGCCGCTCGCCCTGTACCTCGCCGCCTGCAGCGAGATCCTGCCAGAGCCGTTGCTCGGTCTGCAGTTCGGTCGTCATGCCTGCTCCAGTTGGCCACGCCAGGCACGCATCAGCCAGGCGGCCGCGCCGGCGGCAAGGCCGACGGTCACCAGCCCGAGCAGCAGGAAGGCGCCGAAATCGTCCTTGCCCTCGAACAGCACCTTGGCGATCGCGGCCACCGCCAGCACGATGCCGGTCAGGCAGGCCAGGCTCAGCACCACGATGTCGAAGGCGCGCTGGCGGAACCACCAGACCAGGGCGGCCAGTACCACCAAGGCCAGCGCGAATGCGGCGCCGTCGAAGTGGCTGTCCAGCAGGCTGGCCAGCCCCAGCGAGCCGGCGTGCACACAGGCCAGCGCGGCCAGCATGCGGCTGCCGGTCTGCCCGCGCAAGCCCAGCGCGGGCGCCCTGGCGCACAGCAGCTGCCACAGCACCAGTTGCAGCACCACCGCGCCCAGCAGCGCCAGCGTGGCGGTGCGCATATGACGCGTATCGAACAGCAGCGCGAACACGCCTTCGACACCGAAGCGGATGCTGAAATAGCGCAGCAACGCCACGTTGCCGACCACGATCACCAGCCACCAGTGTGGTGCGGCGCGCGCCGCCAGCGCCCAGGGCACCGCCAGCAACGCCCATAGCGCAAACAGCTGCCAGGCGTCGGCGCCGGTCTGGTAGGTCTGCCCGATCACCGCGAGCAGCACGCCGGCGACGACCTGCGCGCCGCCCAGCGCGGCGCGGCCCGCGGTGTCGCCAGCCGGGCGCAGCCAGGCAAAGGCGGCGAGCAGCGTGAGCGCGCCGGCCAGCAGGCCGAACTTGGAAAACTTGTGGAGGTCCTGCCAGTTGAAGGCGAAGAACACGATCACGCCCGCGCACAGCAGCGCGGTGCCCAGCGCCATCAGCGCCGTGTCCAGCCAGCGGCGCCAGTCGCTGGCGACGGGCTCGGTGCGCGCCCACGGCTCAGGGACGCCAGCCGCGTCCAGGCGCCCCAGTGCGCGCCAGTCGGCCAGTGCCCGGCGGATGGCGCGCCGTTCGCCGTTGGCTACGGTGGGTGTGCCTTGCATGCTCGCCCTTGCGTGCTGAGATGACGGGGACTTTAGCAAAGCGGCGCGGGGGCCGCACCTGTTCCGTGGGAGGGGGTGGTGCGGTCGCGCTCTAATCTATGCCCGGCCCGCGCGGGCCGGTATGCTGTGGTTTTCTCGTCCTTCGCCCGTTCCATGACTCTCGGAATCCTTGCTGCCATCCATGATGAAGTCGATGGCCTGGTAGCCGCCATGCGCCATGACGACAGCCGCGCCACGGTGCGCACGATCGGCATGCGCGACTACTATGCCGGCCAGCTGTTCGGGCAGCCGTGCGTGCTGGTGCTGGCGCGCATGGGCAAGGTGGCGGCGTCGGCGACCACCGTCACGCTGATCCGCGAGTTCGGCGCGACGCAGATTGTCTTCACCGGGCTGGCCGGGGGCATCGGCGCCGGCACCAATGTCGGCGACATCGTCATCGCCGACCGCACCATCCAGCATGACCTCGACGCACGCCCGTTCTTCGGCCGCCATGAAGTGCCGCTGCTGGACCGTGCCGAGTTCCCGGCCGACCCGGCGCTGACCGCCGAGCTGGAAGCCGCCGCGCGCGAATTTCTGCAGCTGGACCTGCCTGCCGAGGTGCCGCGCGAGGTGCTGGAACGATTCGGCGTGGCCGCGCCGGCGCTGCACCACGGAATGATCGCCAGCGGCGACCAGTTCATCGGCTCACCGGCGGCGGTGACGGAGTTGCGTGAGCGGCTGCCCGGATTGCTGGCGGTGGAAATGGAAGGCGCCGCGGTGGCGCAGGTCTGCCACGAATACGGCGTGCCGTATGCCGTAATGCGGACCATTTCGGACCGGGCCGACGATAGCGCCCATGTGGACTTCGCGGCATTCCTGAAGGATGTGGCCAGTCACTATTCCAGCGGCGTGCTGCGCCGGCTGCTGGCGGGAAGAGCCAAGGCCGACATTGCCCAATCGCCGGTCCGCTTCTGATCGCGATCATGCGGCGAGCGGATTCCCGCCGCCGCGATCAGTTCTGTTCTTACCGCCCGCGCGGCCGCACTGCACCCCAGGCCCCCACCAGCAGCGCCGAACCGGCGATCACCGCCAGCCAGCTGCTGAGCTGCCCGTCGATAAACAGGTGCAAGGCGCGGCCGCCATAGAAAGCGCCCGCCGCACCCGCCGCGCCCAGCACCAGCGCGGCCGGCAGGGTCACCACGCGCCCTGCCGGATGCAGCCGGCGCGCCGCCAGCCCCACCAGCAAACCCACGATCAAGGTGCCCAGCATCCGCTTCTCCTGTGTTGTCAGCATCACAGCCGCAAGGGCTGCGGCGTAACGATACTGCAATCCGGCCCCGCGCCTGCAATTAGCGATCCCGGCGGTATAATGGCATCCGGTCCGGCCACGCGCCGGACCGTACCCGTCCCCTACAAATGCAACTGCTCGCGATCGGCATCAATCACACAACGGCACCCGTCTCGCTGCGCGAGCGGGTAGCGTTTCCGCTCGAGCAGATCAAGCCCGCGCTGGGTGCGCTGCGCTCCCACCTGTCGGGGCGCAGCGGCACCGAAGCCGCCATCCTGTCCACCTGCAACCGCACCGAGATCTACTGCGCGACCGACGTCCTGACACCGGGCACGGATGGTTTCGAGCACACCCTGCGCTGGCTGTCGCAGCACCACAACGTGCCCGCGGGCGAACTGGCGCCGCACCTGTACGCGCTGCCGCAGTCCGAAGCCGTGCGCCATGCCTTCCGCGTGGCCAGCGGCCTGGATTCGATGGTGCTGGGCGAGACCCAGATCCTGGGCCAGCTCAAGGACGCCGTGCGCACCGCCGGCGAAGCCGGCTCGCTGGGCACGTACCTGAACCAGCTGTTCCAGCGCACCTTCGCGGTGGCCAAGGAAGTGCGCGGCCAGACCGAGATCGGCGCGCACTCGGTGTCGATGGCAGCGGCCGCGGTGCGGCTGGCGCAACGGATTTTTGAAAGCGTCTCGACCCAGCGCGTGCTGTTTATCGGCGCGGGCGAGATGATCGAACTGTGCGCCACGCACTTCGCCGCGCAGCAGCCGCGTCAGATCGTGGTGGCCAACCGCACCGTGGAACGCGGCGAAAAGCTCGCCGAGCAGCTCTCCGGCCAGGGCCTGACCGCCAACGCGATCCGCCTGACGGACCTGGGCGAGCGCCTGCATGAGTTCGATATCGTGGTGTCCTGCACCGCCAGCTCGCTGCCGATCATCGGTCTGGGCGCGGTGGAGCGCGCGGTCAAGCGCCGCAAGCACCGCCCCATCATGATGGTCGACCTGGCCGTGCCGCGCGACGTGGAGCCCGAAGTCGCGCGCCTGGACGACGTCTTCCTGTACACCGTCGACGATCTCGGCGCGATCGTGCGTGAAGGCAACGCGATGCGCCAGGCCGCGGTCGCGCAGGCCGAAGCCATCATCGAAAGCCGGGTGCAGAACTTCATGCACTGGCTGGAAACCCGCAGCGTGGTGCCGGTCATCCGCGAACTGCAGACCAGCGGCGAAGCCATCCGCCAGGCTGAACTGGAACGCGCGCGCCGCATGCTGGCACGCGGCGACGACCCTGAAGCCGTGTTGGAGGCCCTCTCCGGCGCGCTGACCCGCAAGTTCCTGCACGGCCCCACCCACGCGCTGAACCATACCCAGGGCGAAGACCGCGAGGCGCTGCTGCGCCTGGTGCCGGGCCTGTTCCGCCACAGCAGCCACTCCGAGCGCTAGCCGCTCTGCCCTTGCGCCGCGCGCCCTGCCGCGCCGGCACGCCGCCGCCCGTCCACGGGTAGCCCCGGCCCCTGGCCCACCTCTTTCCCCCGCATCCGATGAAAGCCAGCATGCTTGCCAAGCTCGACCAACTGGCCGAGCGACTCGATGAAGTCAACGCCCTGCTCGCGCGCGAAGACGCGACCGCCAAGATCGACCAGTACCGCAAGCTCAGCCGCGAACATGCCGAGTTGTCGCCGGTGGCCGAGCAATACGGCCAGTACCGCCAGGCGCAGGACGACCTGGCCACCGCGCAGGCGCTGCTGGACGATCCGGAGATGAAGGACTTTGCCGCCGACGAGATCGCCAGCGCGCGCGCGCGGCTGGAAGCCCTGGAAGCGAGCCTGCAGCGCCTGCTGCTGCCCAAGGACCCCAACGACGACCGCAACCTGCTGCTGGAAATCCGCGCCGGCACCGGCGGCGAGGAAAGCGCACTGTTCGCCGGCGACCTGCTGCGCATGTACACGCGCTATGCCGAACGCCAGCGCTGGCAGGTCGAAGTGATGAGCGAATCGGAATCAGACCTGGGCGGCTACAAGGAAGTGATCGTGCGCATCGCCGGCGACGCGGCATTCTCCAGGCTGAAGTTCGAATCAGGCGGCCACCGCGTGCAGCGCGTGCCGGCGACCGAGGCGCAGGGGCGCATCCATACCTCGGCCTGCACGGTCGCGGTCATGCCCGAAGCCGATGAAGTGGGCGAAGTCGAGATCAACCCGGCCGACCTGCGCATCGACACCTTCCGCGCCTCGGGCGCGGGCGGCCAGCACGTCAACAAGACCGATTCCGCGGTGCGCCTGACCCACCTGCCGACCGGCATCGTGGTCGAGTGCCAGGACGACCGCAGCCAGCACCGCAACAAGGACAAGGCGATGAAGGTGCTGGCGGCCCGCATCAAGGACATGCAGACGCGCGCCGCGCAGGCCAAGGAGGCCAGCACGCGGCGCAACCTGATCGGCTCGGGCGACCGCAGCGACCGCATCCGCACCTACAACTTCCCGCAGGGGCGGGTGACCGACCACCGCATCAACCTGACGCTGTACAAGATCGACATGATCATGGACGGCGACATGGATGAACTGCTGTCGGCGCTGGCCTCCGAGCATCAGGCTGATCAGCTGGCAGCGCTTGGCGAAGGTGCGTAAGCGCCACTAAACCCATCCGCAAAAGACTTCCGCCACGAACACCGCGTAAAGTCGCCGATATCTTTGTATTTCTTGTAAATGCTTGAAACAGCACTGGTAGGGGTAAGGCGGCTGTCTATAATCGATTTCGACCGGCAAACGGAGAATGGTGCCGGCGTAGTCTCTCCCGAGAACATACCTAGGACGAAATCATGAAAAAACTGCTCGCGCTGTTGATGATCACCGCGGCCATGGCCGCTTGCAGCAAGAAGGAAGAAGCCCCGCCTGCCGCCTCGAACGCCGAGAGCGCCATGCAAAGCGCCGCTGAATCCGCCAAGGCCGCCGCGAGCGATGCCGCCGCTGCCGCCAGCAACGCCGCTGACGCAGCCAAGTCCGCCGCCAGCGGTGCTGCAGCCGACGTCTCGGCCGCCGCCGAAAAGGCCAAGGAAGACGCCGGTCACGCCATGGCAAATGCCAAGCAGGCCGCCAAGGATGCCGTCAACACGGGTGCCGACAAGGCCAAGGACGCCGTCAATAAGTAATCGTCCGGGCGGGGGCATTGCGCCACCCGCTGTCGATGAGCGGTACACTGGCGCCAAGCTGGAAGTCCCGCCCCAAAGCCCCGCCAGGCCTTTGCGCCGGTGGGGTTTTTTGTAGCCGGCAAAAGAACCGTCCCCTCCCTTTCGATGTCTTCCCCAAACTCTGCCGCGCTGCCGGCGACCCCCACGCTGCGCGAAGCCCAGACCCTCGCCGCCATGGCCGGGTTGCCTGCCCTGGAAGTGCGCATGCTGCTGACGCATGTTACCGGCCTGAGCCGCACCCAGCTGATCACGCGTGACACCGACACCCTCACCATCGCCCAGCGCGACGCCTTTGCCACGCTGCTGGCGCGGCGGCTGGCGGGCGAGCCGATGGCCTACCTGATCGGCGAGCGCGAATTCTTCGGCCGCAAGTTCCGGGTCACGCCTGACGTGCTGATCCCGCGGCCCGATACCGAGGTCGCCGCCGAAGCCTCGCTGGCGCGGCTGGCCGAGGTGCCGCAGCCGACCGTGCTGGACCTGGGCACGGGCTCGGGCATCCTGGCCGTGACGCTGGCGCGCGAGCGCCGCGATGCGCAAGTCTGGGCCACCGACATCTCGCCCGGCGCGCTGATGGTGGCGCAGGACAACGCCAGCGCGCTCGGCGCCGACCGCATCCACTTCCTGGTATCTGACTGGTACGCGGCGCTGCCGGCGGGCCTGCGCTTCCACCTGATCGTCAGTAATCCGCCCTATATCGCCGAGGGCGACCCGCACCTGGCCGAAGGCGACCTGCGCTTCGAACCGATCGACGCGCTCACCGACCACGACGACGGCCTGTCCGACCTGCGGGTCATCGTCGCCGGTGCCGGCGCCCGGCTGCTGCCTGGCGGCTGGCTGCTGATGGAGCATGGCTACGACCAGGCGCAGGCCACCCGCCAGCTGCTGGAGGACGCCGGTTTCACCGGGGTCTTCACCGCCCGCGACCTGGCCGGCCTGGAACGCTGCACCGGCGGGCGCTGGCCAGGCGCTCAGCCCGGCGGCATCACTGCCGCTCACTGAAGCCCGGCGGCGATTCCGGTAAAATCAGTTGTCAGATCCCCGCCACCGGCCAGGCCGCGTGGTGTCCCATTCCCCCCAGGCGGCGCCCGCGACACGGCATCGCCCCACTGAAAAGCAAACCATGAGCGACGTGCAGCAAAAGATCGATCAGATCGTCAAGGGCAACCCGGTAGTCCTGTTCATGAAGGGCACCGCGCAATTCCCGATGTGCGGCTTCTCGGGCCGCGCCATCCAGATCCTGAAGGCCTGCGGCGTGGACGCGCCCACCACGGTCAACGTGCTGGATGACGAAGGCGTGCGCCAGGGCATCAAGGAATACGCCAACTGGCCGACCATCCCGCAGCTCTACGTGAACGGTGAGTTCATCGGCGGCTCGGACATCATGATGGAGATGTACCAGAACGGCGAACTGCAAACCCTGCTGAAGGGCTGAGTTCCTTTATGTCCGTGACTGGCGGCACACCCAAACGGCTGATCGTCGCCATCACGGGCGCCACCGGCGCCATCTACGGCGTGCGCCTGCTGCAGGTGCTGCGCGCGGCGCCTTCCGTGGAAACCCATCTGCTGATTTCGCCGGCTGGCGTGATGAACCTGCAGCACGAGCTGGACATCAGCCGTGCCGAGGTGGAGGCACTGGCCAGCGTCGTGCACAACGTGCGCGACATCGGTGCGACCATCGCCAGCGGCTCGTTCCGCGCACAGGCGATGGTGGTGGCCCCCTGCTCCATGCGCACGCTGGCGGCGATAGCGCACGGCCTGTCCGACAACCTGATCACGCGCGCCGCCGACGTCACGCTCAAGGAGCGGCGCAAGCTGGTGCTGATGGTGCGGGAAACGCCGCTGAACCTTGCGCACCTGCGCAATATGACGGCGGTGACGGAAATGGGCGGGATCGTGTTCCCGCCGGTGCCGGGTTTCTACCAGAAGCCACAGAGCATTGCCGAACTGGTCGACCATACGGTCGGGCGCGTGCTCGACCTGGTGGACTTGCCGGAGATCGGCCAGACGCTCGCGCCCAGCTGGGGCGGGCTGAATAGCCGGGCTGGCGACGCCGCCGGCAACTGAAATGCCACCGGCGCGCAGCCTCTCTCTACGCGCCGGCATCCTCCTGCATCATCCTGCCAACGGCTGCCTTTACCAGTGGCGGTATCCCCGGCCGTAGTAGCCATAGCCACCGTAATAGTACGGCCGCGGTGCCACCACGACCGGCGCCGGGGCCACGTACACCGGCGCAGGGCCGACCGCGGGGCCGGCGGGCGTGGGATAGACGGCGCAGCCGCCCAGCAGGGTGACGGATGCCGCTGCGGCAGCCAGTCCAATCGTCAGCATTCTCATGATTTGTCCTTGGGGTCGGAACGGGCATGTGCCTGCCCTGCTGACGTTATACGGGCAGAAACCGTAATACGGCGTCAAAGGCGTGTAAGGCTTGTTACCGTTCCCTACGCGCCTTGTAACACATCCAGAGATGCCGTCAGATCTCGAACCGTATCCCCTGCGCCAGCGGCAGCGAATCGCCATAGTTGATGGTGTTGGTGGCGCGGCGCATATAGCCCTTCCACGCATCCGATCCCGACTCGCGGCCCCCGCCGGTCGCCTTTTCCCCACCGAAGGCGCCGCCGATCTCCGCGCCGCTGGTGCCGATGTTGACGTTGGCGATGCCGCAGTCGCTGCCTGCCGAGGACAGGAAGCGCTCGGCCTCGCGCATCGATTCCGTGAAGATGCACGACGATAGCCCGTGCGCCGCGGCATTGTTCAGCGCGATGGCCTCGTCCAGCGTGGTGTACGGCATCATGTACAGGATCGGCGCGAAGGTTTCGGTCAGCATGGTGTCGTGCTGTTCGTCGGTCATGACCAGCGCGGGCCGCACATAACAGGCATGCGGGTAGCGGTCGGCGAGCAGCCGTTCGCCGCCGGTGACGATATTGCCTTGCGCGCGGCAGGCGGCCAGCGCATTGGCCATGGCATCGCCCGCGGCAGTATCGATCAGCGGGCCGACCAGGGTGCCGTCGGCGAGCGGGTCGCCGACGGGCAGGCGGTCGAACACCGTGATCAGCCGGCTCGCCATGGTGTCCATCAGGTCGGCGTGGATAAAGCAGCGACGCAGCGTGGTGCAACGCTGGCCCGCCGTGCCGGCCGCGGCAAAGGTGATGGCCCGCACCGCCAGCTCGATGTCGGCCGAGGGCGCGACGATGGCGGCATTGTTGCCGCCCAGCTCCAGGATGCTGCGCTTGAAGTGCCCGGCGCAGGCAATGCCGACCTCGCGGCCCATGCGGGTCGAGCCGGTGGCGCTGACCAGCCGCACCGCCGGGTGCGATACCAGGTGGGTGCCCAGCATGCGCCCGCCCGGCAGCACCGCCGAGATGCCGGTGTGCTGCGGCGCCGCGGCGGCCAGCACGCGCTCCAGCAGGCCATGCGCGGCCAGCGCGCACAGGGTGACTCTTTCCGAGGGTTTCCAGATCACGCCGTTGCCGCACACCAGCGCCAGCGCCGCATTCCACGCCCACACCGCCACCGGGAAGTTGAAGGCCGAGATCACGCCGCACAGCCCATACGGATGCCAGGTCTCGCGCATTGCATGCTGCGGGCGCTCGGAGGCGATGGTCAGCCCGTGCAGCTGGCGCGACAGCCCGACCGCGAAGTCGCAGATGTCGATCATCTCCTGCACCTCGCCCAGGCCTTCCTGCAGGATCTTGCCGGACTCCAGCGAGACCAGCCGGCCCAGCGCCGGCTTGTGTTCGCGCAGCACCTCGCCGAAGCGCCGCACGATCTCGCCGCGCGCGGGCGCGGGCAGCAGCGCCCAGGTGGTCTGCGCCGCATGGGCGCGGGCGATCAGCGCGTCGGCCTGCGCCGGCGTGCAGGCCGGGACATGGCCGATGGCCTCGCCATCGACCGGCGAGCGTACCGTCACGGTACCGGCCGGCGCGCCCTCCCGCCACGGCCGCGGCAGGCCCAGCGAATCCCAGCAGGCAGCGAACTCTTGCGCTTTCATATGACGGTCTCCTGGAGCGGATGCTGCGTATAGTGGCGGCCGAAGCGATTGGCAAGGAAGGCGTCCAGCGGCATCGACTCCTGCCGCACGAAGCCGGATTGCGGCAGCGCGCCGGTGGCCACCATGTCCAGCGCGGTGCAGATTCCCGCGGCGGTGGTCAGCTGGATCGCGTTGACATGGCCACCCTTGCCATCCACTCCGCCGATGCGCGCCGAGAACGAAGCCTGCGTCAGCGGCCCGCGCCCGCGTTCGCCCCCCGCGGGGTAGCCGGTGGCGGTGGCGAACACGATCACCACGTCCTGGTCGGTCACCGGGATGGCGCGGTCGAAGATATCGCGCAGCCATTCGCGGCGTTCGCGCAGGCGCAGGTCGTTGAGCAGCAGTTTCATCAGCGCGCAATGGCCCGGATAGCGGATGGACTTGTAGTCGACATGGCGCGCGCGGCCGGCCAGCGTCTCGGGCAGCGTGCCCAGGCCGCCAGATGTATTAAAGGCTTCGTACTCGATGCCGTCCAGCGCGAAGCTTTCCAGCCCCTCCAGCGCCGTCAGTTCCACGCGGCGGCCGTCGACGATGGCCTCGCACGGGTTGCAGTACTCGTTGATCAGTCCCTCGGTGCTCCAGGTCAGGTTGTACTTGAGCGCATTGCTGGGGTAGCGCGGCAGCGCGCCGACCCGCATCTGCAGGTCCAGCAGTTCCCCCCCGCCGCGCAGGAAGCGCTGCGCCAGGTCATGCCCGACTACGCCGATAAAGCCCGGCGCCAGCCCGCACTGCGGCATCAGCACCGAGCGCGCGCTTTGCGCCAGCTGGCGGATGGCCTGGGTCGCGGCCACGTCCTCGGTCAGGTCGAAGTAATGCACGCCCAGGCGCGCCGCCACCGAAGCCACGCTGATCGCGGCGTGGAACGGCAGCGCGTTGAGCACGGCATCGGCGCCGGCCAGCAACGCGGCGCAGGTGCCGGGCTCGGTGGGGTCGCCGGCGCGCGCCAGCACGCCGCGCGGCAGGCCGTCGAGGCGGCGTGCGTCATGATCGACCACGCTGACGCGGTAGTCGCCAGTGTCATGCAGCATGCTGGCAATGGTGCGCCCGATCTTGCCCGCACCCAGCACCACCACGTGCAGCGGGCGGGTCGCCTTGGGCAGGTCGCGCGGGGCCTGCCGGCCCAGGTTCGAGGCTTGCATGGTGTCTCCGTCCACAAGAAAAGGTTGTCCTGTTGACTGGAGTATGGATAGCCCGCGCGACACAATGAAGCCACAAGAACGACGAAAACCCGCCATAATCGAACGAAACGACGAACCATCTCGACGCAATGACCGAGCTCGACACCACCGACCGGCACCTGCTGTCGCTGCTGCAGGCCAATGCCCGCGAAAGCGCCGCCAACCTCGCCCGGCACCTGGGTATCGCCCGCACCACCGTGGTCGCGCGCATCGCGCGGCTGGAGCGCAGCGGGGTGATTGCCGGCTACGGCGTGCGGCTGGGGCAGCGCATGGAAGACAACGCCATCCTGGCCTACTGCGGCCTGTCAGTGCAGCCCAAGGCCGCGCCCGCCATCCTGCGCGCGCTGCAGCGCCTGCCCGAGATCGAAGAGGTCAATTCCGTCAGTGGCCCGGTCGACTACCTGGTGGCGATCCGCTGCGACACGCACGACCGGCTGGACCGGCTGCTCGACGAGATCGGCATGCTCGACGGCGTCAACCACACCACCACCTCGATCGTGCTGGCACGCAAGCTCGACCGCCGGCGCGCCGCCGGCTGACGCGGTATGCTGCCAACCCGATCAAGCGTTTGCGGAGCAACAATATGAACAACCCGATCCGTGTCGCCGTGGGCGGCGTGACCGGCTGGGCCGGCGGCGAACTGGCGCGCGGCGTGGCCCATGCGGCCGACATGACCCTGGTGGCCGGCTTGTCGCGCGGCGCCGCCGGGCAGCCTCTGGCGCAGCTGACCGGCCATGCCGATACGCCGGGCGTGGCGGCCGCCAGCATCGAGACCCTGGGGGCAACGCCCTACGACGTCTATGTCGAATACACCAAGCCGGGCATCGCCAAGCACAACATCCTGCAGGCGCTGGCGCACGGCGCGCACGTGGTGGTGGGCACTTCGGGGCTGACCGACGAGGACTATGCGGAGATCGATGCGGCCGCACGCCAGGCCGACCGCGGCGTGCTCGCCTGCGGCAATTTCGCCATCACGGTGGTGCTGCTGCAGAAGTTTGCCGAGATGGCCGCGCGCCACCTGGAACACTGGGAGATCATCGACTACGCCAAGGCCGGCAAGATCGATGTGCCCTCTGGCACCGTGCGCGAGCTGGCCTACCGGCTCGGCCAGGTCAAGGCCGCCGCGCAGGCGGTGCCGGTCGACCAGGTCAACGGCCCGAAGGAAACCCGCGGCGCCACCATGTCGGGCACGCAGGTGCACGCGGTGCGGCTGCCGGGCTACCAGCTTGGCGTGGAAGTGATCTTCGGCGCCGACGGGCAGCGCCTGCACCTGAAGCACGAGGCCGGCGACGGCTCCACGCCCTATGTCGCCGGCGCGCTGCTGGCGATCCGCAAGGTCCACACCGTGCGTGGCGTGGTGCGGGGGCTGGACAAGGTGATGGAAGGGCTCTGAGGCCCGCCTGCTGCGGGTGTTACCAGCTGCCAGGCTTCTCCGGCTTGGGCGCAGGCTTCGGTGCGGGCTTGGCGGCGGCTGCCTTGCCGCCCTTGGCCGCGGGCGCCGAGGCCGGATTGAGCTGCTTGTCCACCTCGGCATCCTTGTCCGCCATCAGCACGCGCGCCTGCGGCAGCAGCATTTCGATGGTGCCGGTGTTGGGGTCTTCCGGCATGGCGTAGAGCTCAACCGTCAGCGGCTTGTGCATCCAGCCGGCGTGCAGCGTCTTGACGCTCTTGCCAGCCTTGTCGGGCATGTCGACCTGCTCCTGCCGGAACGGCTTGCCGTACAGCGCGCTGACGCTGTCGGCCGCGGCCTGCTGCGAGTTGGCGCCGGCGGTCGGCACCACCAGGCCGACCAGCGCGTTGCGGTCGACAAAGGCCAGCACAAAGGGGCCGTCCATAAAGGACGGGCGCTGCGCGCGCGGCACGCCGACCTGGCGCATCAGGCCATCCCCCTTCAGTTCGACACAGAATCCGGTGACATCGCGGCCATCGGGCGTGCGCTTGTCGGCGCAATCCGGCAAGGCCGGCAGCGGGTTGCCGATTTCCAGCATGGCCAGCAGCGGCGACAGCGCGCTGTTCTCGGCCTGGGCCTTGGCCGGTGCGGGGGCCGCCGGCCTGGCGGCAGGGGCGGAAGCAGGGGCAGCAATGGCGCCGGCAGCGGCGCCCAGCAGGCCGGCAAGCGCCAGCCCGGCAACGGGGAATTTCAAATCGGACTCCTGATGAACGGCTCCGGGTTGGAGCCCGCCCCGGCCGGGTTGTTCCTGATTGGCGCGGGCGGTGACGGGAAAGTCACCGCCGGCCTGCCGGGCCAGGGGCGAGCAGTAGCTTACCCCATGGCCCTGGCGGCTCCGGCACTTCCAGTCAGTCCAACGAAATGTTATTGGCCTTGATGACCTTGCCCCAGTGCTCGCGGTCGGCTTCGATATAGCGGTCGATCTCGGCCTGCGTGCGCGGGGCCTGCACGACCAGTCCCAGCGCGCTGAAGGTGGAACGGAACTGCGCGTCCTTGAGCACGTGGGCAGCAGCGGCCTGCAGCCTGGCCACCGCATCGGGCGGCGTCTGCGCGGGCACGGCCAGGCCGAACCAGGTGGCGGCCTGGAAGTTGGGATAGCCGCTTTCCGCCACGGTCGGCACGTTGGGCAGCACATCCAGCCGGGTGCGGCCGGTGACCGCCAGGGCCTTGAGCTTGCCTGCCTTGATATGCGGCAGCGAGGTGCTGACCACATCCACCATCAGCTGCACGTCGTTGGCCAGCAGCGCCGACAGCGCCGGGGCGCTGCCGTTGTAGGGCACGTGAGTGACGCTGATGCCCAGCTCGGTCTTGAGCATTTCGGTGGCCAGCTGGAGCGCGTTGCCCAGGCCGACCGAGCCATAGTTGAGCTTGCCGCCCGCGGCCTTGGCGTAGGCCGCGAACTCGCGGATATTGCTGGCCGGGACCTTGGGGTTGGTCACCACCACCAGCGGCACCTCGGCGCCAATGCTGAAGATCCTGAAGTCCTTGGGTGGATCGTAGTTGATCTTCTTGTACAGCATCGGGTTGAGCACCATGCTGCCGTTGGTGGCCAGCACCATGGTGTAGCCGTCTGCGGGCGCACGCGCCACGCTGGTGGTGCCGATCATGGTGGCCGCGCCGGGGCGGTTTTCCACCACCACGGTCTGGCCCAGCTGGCGCGACATGCCGTCGGCCAGCGCGCGGCCGAACTGGTCGGTTGAGCCGCCGGGCGTGTAGGGCACCACCAGCTTGATCGGGCGATCGGGATAGGCAGCCTGCGCGGCCCCGCCCCACATGGCCAGCGCGCACCCCGCGCCGGCTGCCATCGCGGCGAGCCAGGCGCGCCGTCCGCTCGGTTGGTTCTGCATCGCGTCTCCTCCTGTTGTTATCGGTCGTGATCCATGCAGGCCGGGCGGGCGCTCAGACGCGGCGCTGGCGGCCTTCCCAGTATCGGTCACGCAGGCGGCGCTTGGCGAGCTTGCCGGTTTCATCGCGCGGCAGCTGCGCCTCGACCACGATGCTGCGCGGCACCTTGAAGCCCGACAGCCGCTGGCGCAGCCAGTCGATCACCTCGGCCTCGCGGATCTCCACGCCCGGCATCGGCTGCACCATGCCCAGCAGGCGCTCGCCGTATTCGTCGTCGGGGATGCCGAACACTACGCAGTCGGCCACGCCGGGGTAGCGCACCAGCTCGTGCTCGATCTCGGCCGGGTAGATGTTCACGCCGCCGGAGATCACCATGTCCGAGGCGCGGTCGCAGATAAACAGGTAGCCGTCGGCATCGACATAGCCCATGTCGCCCAGCGTCACCAGCCCGTCGCGGTCGATGGCGGCGCGCGCGGCGTCGTTGTTGCGGTAGCTGAAGTCGGGATAGGCGGGCTGGCGCACGTAGACCAGGCCGACTTCGCCCGGCGCGCACTGGCGGCCGTTCTCGTCGAGGATGCGCAGCTGCGCGTCATCGACCGGCTTGCCGGCGGTCCCCGGGCGCGCGGCGGCATCGGCCGGCGTGGCCACGGTGATCATGCCGGCTTCGCTGGAGGCGTAGGTCTCATGGATGACCGGGCCCAGCCATTCCAGCATCGCGCGCTTCACGTCGGGCGAGCACGGCGAGCCGGTGGAGGCAACGAAGCGGATCGATGACAGGTCGTACTTGGCGCGCACCTCGGGCGGCAGCTTGAGCAGGCGCACGTACATGATCGGCACCAGGTAGAGCACGTCGATGCGGTGCTTCTCCACCAGCGCCAGCACCTGCTCGGCATCAAAGCGCGGCGTGAGCACCAGGCGTTCGGCCATCTGCAGCGCGTTCTGGATAAACGAGCCCGGCGCGCTGTGGTACAGCGGCGCCGACATCAGCGTGCGGCAGCCCGGCTCGATACCGTAGGTCTGCCGCACCACCGAGCGCATGCGCGCGAGCTGTTCCTCCAGCCGGTCCAGCGGCAGCGCCTGGCGCACCACGCCCTTGGGCCGGCCGGTGGTGCCGGAGGTGTAGGCCATATGACCGCGCGGTGCCACGCGCGGGCCGTCGTAGGCCGGCTGCTGCGCCAGCCAGCTTTCATAGTCGATGGCGCCTTGCGCGGGGCGGCCCACCGCCAGCACCGTCATGCCGGCCGGCACGGCGTCGCGCACGGCGGGCAGCAGGTCGGCCTGCACCAGCAGCACCCTGGCGCCGCTGTCGGTCAGCAGGAAGCGCACTTCCTCGGCGGTGAAGTGCCAGTTGATCGGGCAGTAGTAGCAGCCGGCGGTGCGGCAGGCATGGACCACGTCGGCATAGGCCGGATCGTTGCGCAGCAGCACGGCGACCACGTCGCCCTCCTGCACGCCCAGCGCGCGCAGGCCGCCGGCCAGGCGGGCGCCGCGCGCCAGCAGTTCTTCGCCGCTGCGGTGCATGTCTTCAAACCAGAGGTCCGTGGCCATCCGTTGTCTCCTGTATGCGATCCGTTCTGTCAGCCGACCACTGTATCGGCGTAGCCGTGGATCGACAATCACGCGCATCGGAATCACAATGTTGCACCAGACGCGACAATCCTGCAGGCAATCCCCGATGGACCTCAACCTGATCCAGGCCTTTGTCGACATCGTCGATGCGGGCAACCTGGCCGAAGCCGGCCGGCGCCGCGGCGTGACGCGCTCACAGGTCAGCCGCCAGCTGCGTGAGCTGGAGCACCAGGCCGGCGCCCAGCTGCTGCGCCGGACCACGCGCCGGCTGGAACTGACCGGGCCCGGCCATGCGCTGTACCAGCACGGCGTGCGCATCCTGCAGGAAGTGGCCTCGGCGCAGGCCGAGATCGACAGCCTGGGACAGACCCTGCGTGGCCATGTGCGCGTGAGCGTGCCTACCGGGCTGGGCGATGCCTATATCGCGCCGCTGCTGCTGCAGTTTGCGCAGAAGCACCCCGGCATCACGCTGCGCGTGTTCTTCGCCAACCGCGTCAACGACCTGATCGCGGCCGAGATCGATGTCGCGCTGAAGGTCACCTCGGCGCCACCGCTGGATCATGTGGCGCGTGAAATCTGCGACATCCGCTGGCAACTGTATGCATCGCCGGAATACCTCGCAGGCATCCCGCCGGTACAAGTGCCGCCGGACCTGACCGGCTGCAACTTCCTGTGCCCGCCGTACCCGCCGCGGCAGTTCCCGCTGTCGCTCTACCGCGACGGGCAGCGCGTGGACGTGGCGCTGACGCCAAAGCTGCAGTCCGAAAACTTCCTGTTCCTGGCGCGCGCCGTGCGCGAGGGCCACGGGATCGGCATGCTGCCGGTCTACATCGGCTGGGAGGAAGTGCGCGCCGGCCGGCTGGTGCCGGTGCTGCCCGACTGGCGCCCGGAGGGGCTGGGCAACAAGCTCTTCATCATCACCACGCCCAACCTGCACCCGTCGATGGCCACCCGCGCGCTGATCGGGTTCCTGCGCGAGGAACTGGACAAGCTTGAGGTGTTCCGCGACGCGGTGGCGTAGCCGGCACCACTGGCCGGTAAACGAACGCTTTCCGGACCCAGGGTCGCAGCCCGCCCTGCAAACTTTCGTTTTGCAAGCTATTCTCCAGAAAACTTGCACTTTGCAAGCAAGCCGACAGGACCAGAACGGCGGAGACCATGCCCCCTACCGATTTCACCTCGATGCCCTGCCCCGTGGCCCGCTCCATGGCCGTGCTGGGCGAACGTTGGGCCATCCTTGTGCTGCGCGAGGCCTTCTACGGCAGCACGCGCTTCGACGAGTTCGAACGCAACCTTGGCATCGCCCCCAACATCCTCAGCGCGCGCCTGAAGACGCTGGTGGCGCACGGGCTGCTGGCCCGCGTCACGCCCGAGGGCGGCGCTCGCCACGTCTACCAGCTGACCGACAAGGGTCGCGACTTCTTCCCGGCCTATGTCGCGCTCAAGGCCTGGGCCGACCGCTGGATGATCGATGAAAAAGGTCCGCTGACGCTGCTGCAGGACCGCCGCACCGGCGCCGAGATTGCCGAGCCGGCGCTGGCGCGCGCCGACGGCAGCGCGATCACGCTGGACGACGTGCGCGTCTTGCCCGGCCCGGGCGCCGGCCGCTTCCTGCGGCAGCGCTTTGGGGAGGCCGAGACCGCTGGCGAGCAAGGGGAGGCCCGCCATGACTGACACGCGCGCATTGCCTGCGGGCGCCCTGCCCGCCGAGGCGGTGCCGGCCACTGAAATTGCGCGCCGCATCGGCAAGCTGGCCGGGCCGACCGCGCTGATCGCCGTGCTGCAGGCCTCGGCCCAGCTGATCGAAACCTGGCTGGCCGCGCGCCAGGGCACGGCGGCGCTGGCCGGCTGGGCGGTGGTGCTGCCGTTTGCGCTGCTGCTGCAGCAGATGTCGACCGGGGCCATGGGCGGCGGCGTGGTCGCGGCCATCGCCCGCGCGCTCGGCGCCAACAAGCGCGAGGAAGCGTCATCGCTGGTGATGCACGCGCTGCTGATCGCAGTGACCGCCGGACTGGCCTTTGCGGTGGTGCTGGCGGGCTTCCCGCGCGGCGTGCTGGGCGCGGTGGCCGGCGCCACGGCGGCGGAGGCCGCTGCCAACTATGCGATCTGGCTGTTCGGTGCCGGCGCGATTCCGGCGTGGCTGGCCAATACGCTGGCCTCGGTGCTGCGCGGCGGCGGCCGCCATGCGCTGGCCGCACGCGTGCTGGCGCTGATGTGGATCGCCTTCCCGGTGCTGTCGTGGCTGCTGGCCGAGCCCGCCGGCATGGGGCTGGCCGGCATCGGCGCCGCGCTGGCGGCGGTGTCGTGGGCCGCGGCGCTGGCCATGGCGATCGTGGTGGCGCGCGGCGGCGCTGGCTTCGTGCCGGTGCTGCGGGTACGGCCGTCGTGGGAGTTGTTCGCGCGCATCCTGTCGGTGGGGCTGGTGGCATGCGCGCTGGCCTCGGTGGCCAACCTGACCACCATCCTGGTCACCGCGCAACTGCGCCACCACGGCACCGCGGCAGTGGCGGCCTATGGCATCTCGGCGCGGCTGGAATTCCTGATGATCCCGCTGGCCTTTGGCGTGGGCTCGGCGCTGACCGCGCTGGTCGGCCGCGCCGTGGGCGCAGGCGACTGGCATACCGCGCGCCGCACGGCATGGGTCGGCGCGTTCCTGGCGCTGGTCATCGCCGGCACCGCCGGCATTGCCGTGGGCCTGGCGCCGGTGCGCTTTGCCAGCCTGTTCACCCATGACGCCGAAGTGATCGCCATCGCCGCGCGCGCCCTGTCATGGGTAGGGCCGGCCTTCGGCGGCTTCGGCCTGGGGATGGCGCTGTACTTTGCCTCGATGGGCGCAGGCCGCATGCGCTGGCCGGTGGCCGCGGGGCTGTGCCGGATCGCGCTGGCGGTAGGCGGCGGCTGGCTGCTGGCCAACGTGTTCGGGATGGGGCTGGACGGACACTTCCTGGGGGTGGCGCTGGGGATTACGGCCTATGGCGTGGTCACGGCACTGGGGGTGCGGCAAGGGGAATGGTCGGCGCGGTAAGTGCCATGCGGCTGGCAGGCGCCAGCCGCCCCTGCTACCGCCTCAACACCTTCGCATCCCCCTGCATCCCCGCATCGCGCACATCCTGCGGCACCGACGGCCAGCCGCCGCCGAGCGACTTGTACAACGCCGCAGTGCCGGTCAGCACGTCCACCTGCCCCTGCACCGCCGACAGCTGCGCGGCGAACAGCTTCTCCTGCGCCGTGGTCACCTCCAGGTAGCTGGAATAGCCGCCTTCGTAGCGCGCGCTCGACTGGTCGGCATAGACCACCAGGCTCTTCTCCTGCTGGCGCAGGCTCACCAGGCGGTTGCGTGTCTCGATGCCGTTGGAAAGGGCACTGTTGACGTCGGCCAGCGCCGCCAGCACGGTGCCCTGGTAGGCCAGCATGGCCTGCTCGCGCTGTGCCGATGCAGTCTGCACCTGGCCGCGGATGGCGCCGCCCTGGAAGATCGGCTGGGTCAGCCCCGCGCCGAAGCCCCATACCTGAGAGGCGCTGTGCCACAGCCCCGCCGGCGAGCTGGCGATGGCGCCGAACAGGCCACTCAGGTTGACGGCCGGCAAGTAGAGAGCCTGTGCCGCGCCCAGCTGCGCGTTGGCGGCAATGGCGGACTGCTCGGCCTGCAGCACGTCCGGCCGGCGCGACAGCAGCGCGGCTGGCAGGTCCGCACCCACCGGCGGCGGCTGCAGTTCATTGACCGGCTTGCCGCGCTCGATCGGCCCCGGCTCGCGGCCCAGCAGCACCGACAGCGCGTTCTCGGTCTGCGCGATGCCGCTGCGCAGCACCGGGATCGTCGCCTCGGTCACATAGAAATCGTTCTCTGCCTGCGACAGCTCAACCTGTGAGATGACCCCGCCCTCATAGCGCTGCCGGAAGATATCCAGCCCAGCCCCGCGCGCCTTCAGCGTCTGCTGCGCGATCTCCAGCTGCGCGTCCAGCCCGCGCAGCGTGGCATAGCCCTGCACCACCGATGCCGCCAGTGACAGCACCACGCCACGGCGCGCGTACTCGGCGTTCCACAGGCTGGCCTCGGCGGACTCCGCCTGGCGCCGGATGCGGCCCCACAGGTCGATCTCCCAGCTGGCATTGGCGAGCAGCTGGTAGGAATTGCGCGGGCCATCGAGCGACGCGAACGGCGTGCCGTTGAAGGTGCCGGCGCGCTGGCGCGTGGCCGCCGCCGACAGGTTCACCTGGGGGAAGAATCCCGAGCGCACCACCATCAGCTGGCCGCGGAACTCATCGATGCGGGCCGCGGCAATGCGCACGTCGTAGCTGTTGCGCAGCGCCGTCTCGACCAGCGTGTTCAGCACCGGGTCGTCGAAGCTGTCCCACCAGGCGCTGTCCGCGGCAACGGACAGCACGCCGGTGTCGATGCGGTACTCGGCCGGCTCGGGCGTGGCCGGGCGCTCGTAGTTGGGGCCGATGGCGCAGCCGCCCAGCGCCGCGGCCAGGCAGGCACCGGCCAGCTGGTGGCGTGCGCTCATGACGGTTCTCCGGCCGGTGGCGTGGTGGGCGCGGCCCCGGCCTTGGGCTTCGGCTTGCGCTCGGACATCACCTCCAGCCCCCAGAAGAACATCGGGATGAAGAACAGCGCAATCACCGTGGCGCCGAGCATCCCGCCGATCACGCCGGTGCCCAGCGACTGTCGGCTGGCCGCCGACGCGCCGCTTGCGATCGCCAGCGGCACGCAGCCGAGGATAAAGGCGAGCGAGGTCATGATGATCGGGCGCAGGCGCAGCTTGGCCGCATGCAAGGCGGCATCGTAGGCACTGAGGCCTTCCTTGTGCCGGATTTCCACCGCGAACTCGAAGATCAGGATGGCATTCTTCGCCGCCAGCGCAATCAGCACCGTCAGCCCGATCTGGAAGTAGACGTCGTTCTGCATGCCGCGCAACAGGATGGCAACCAGTGCACCGAACAGCGCGAACGGTACCGCCAGCAGGACACCGAACGGCAGCGACCATTTTTCGTACTGCGCCGCGAGGATCAGGAACACCATCAGCAAGGCAAAGGCAAAGACCATCGCTGCCGTCGATCCGGCGGTCTTCTCCTCGTACGCCTGTCCGCTCCAGGCAAAACTGTAGCCCTGGCCAAGCACTTCCCGCGCCACGTCCTCCATGGCCGCAAGCGCCTGGCCAGAGCTGTAGCCTGGCGCGGCATCGCCCATGATCTTGGCGGCCGGGAAATTGTTGAAGCGGGTCATGATATCGGCGCCCGGGACATACCGGGATGTCGTCACCGCCTTGATCGGCACCATTTCGCCGTTGCGGTTGCGCACGTAGACCTTGTCGAGATCCTCCGGACGCGAGCGGTAGTCGGCCTCGGCCTGCAGGATCACCTGGAACAGCCGGCTGTTCTTCGGGAACTGGCTGACGAAGAGCGAACCGAACATGGTCTGCAGCGCGGAATAGACCTGCTCGACGGGCACGCCCTGGGTTTCGGAGCGTTCGCGATCCACCTCCACCAGCAACTGGCGCGAGCGCGTGTTGATGGTGGAATTGATCCCGGTCAGCTCTGGCCGCTGCCGCGCCTTGGCGATAAAGGCATGCACCCGCTCCTCCAGTTGCTGGTAGGTGCCGTCCGCCGTGCTCTGGAGCCAGAACTCAAAACCACCGGTCGTTCCCAGGCCCGGGATCGAGGGCGGGTTGATCGGAATGGTCACACCGTCCTGGTAGCTCGCAAACTCCTTCTTCGCCTTGACGATCAGATCCGCCGCGCTCTCGCCCTCCTTGCGGTCATGGAAGCCCTTCAGCGTGATGAACAAGGTGGAAGCATTGGCCTTGTTCTGCGAATCGATCAGGCTGTACCCGTCCACGGACGCCACCGAGCTGACGCCGGGCTGCTTGGCGTACCAGGCCTCGGCACGGGAGGAGAGATTGCCGGTGCGGTCCAGGCTGGCCGCATCCGGCATCACCACGGCACCGAACAGATAGCCCTGGTCCTCCACCGGCAGGAACGACGACGGTATCCGCACGAACATCAGCACGCTCACCCCGATCATGACAAGGATGATGACGATGGAGATCACCGTCCGCCTGATCACGAGCTGCAGCGACTTGTCGTACCCCTGGATCATGCGATCGAACGAATTGTTGAACCACTGGAAGAAGCGGTTCTTCTTGTGCTCGCCGGGCTTGAGCAGGATTGCCGCAAGCGCCGGGGACAGTGTCAGTGCCACCACTCCGGACAGCACCACCGACACCGCGATGGTGACGGCAAACTGCTTGTAGAGCTGGCCGGTAATGCCGGACAGGAACGCCACCGGGATGAATACCGCCAGCAGCACCAGCACGATCGCAACCACGGGGCCGCTCACCTCGTCCATGGCACGCTTGGCCGCCTCCTTTGGCGGCAGCTTGAACTCCACCATGTTGCGCTCGACGTTCTCGATCACCACGATCGCGTCGTCAACCACAATGCCGATGGCCAGCACCATCCCGAACAAGGTCAGCATGTTGACCGAGAAGCCGAACATGCTCATGCCGACGAAGGCGCCGATGATCGACACCGGCACGGCAAGGATCGGCACGATGGTTGCGCGCAGGCTCTGCAGGAACAGGTAGACGACCAGAATCACGAGGATCACCGCATCGCGCAGCGTGTGCACCACCTCGTTGATCGATTCGTTCACAAACTCGGTGGTGTCGAGCGCGACCTCATATTCCAGCCCCGGCGGGAACGACTTCTTCAGTTCCGCCAGCGTGCTGCGCACCTGCTTGGCCACGTCCAGCGCATTGGCGCCCGGCTGCTGGTAGACCGCCAGCAGCGTGGCGGTCTTGCCCTTGTAGCGGCTGCGCAGCGAATAGTCCTTGATGCCTAGCTCGGCCCTGCCGATGTCCTTGAGCCGCACCAGCGCGGCGTCGCCCGACTGCGCGCGCAGGATCATGTTCTCGAACTCGGCGGGCTCGGTCATCTGGCCCTTGGTCGCAATCGGGAACGTCTGCAGGACTGTGCCCGTGGTCGGCGACTGCCCGATACGGCCGGCGGAGAACTGTTGGTTCTGCGCGCTGACAGCGTTCTTGACGTCTTCCGTGGTAATGCCCAGCGACGCCATCCGGTCCGGCCGCAGCCAGATCCGCATGGCGTAGTCCGGATTGCCGAAGATCGCCGACTGGTTGGCGCCGGGAATGCGCTTGAGCGCATCCAGCACATAGATGTTGGCGTAGTTGCCGACAAAGGTCTGGTCGTAGCTGTTGTCCGGCGAGAAGATGGCGATCACCATCATGAACGCGGACGAGCGCTTCTGCACGGAAACGCCCTGGGCCGTGACCGCTTCAGGCAGGGTCGGCAGCGCCAGGTTGACGCGGTTCTGCACGTCTACCTGCGCCAGTTGCGGATCGGTTCCGATCTCGAAATACACCGTCAAGGTCAGGTCACCCGTCGAGGAACTCGTCGAGTTCATGTACATCATCCGGTCCGCGCCGTTGACCTGCTGCTCGATCGGCGCCGCGACGTTCTGCGCGACCACTTCCGCGCTGGCTCCGGGGTATCGAGTCGTCACCGTGATCGACGGCGGCGTGACGTCCGGGAACTGGGCAATCGGCAGTTTGGTCAGCGCGACCAGGCCACCCACCACGATGATGATCGACAGAACCGACGCAAAGATGGGCCGGTCGATAAAGAAGTGGGCAAGCTTCATGGCTTGCTCCCTGCGCTCTCCGTGCCCCTGGCCTGGGCGGGCGATGACGCGCCTGGCGCACCTGGCGCGCTGGCGGCGGCCGCACCTGCCGCGGGCTTCTGTCCGGGAACAGCCTCGACGGCCTTGACCGGCGCGTCGGGCGTCAGCCGCAGCCCGCCGCTGACGACCACGCGCTCGCCGGCCTTCAGGCCGGAGCGGATAACCCAGTTGTCACCGGTCCACTGGCCCACGTCGACCACGCGCTGCTGGGCCTTGTTGTCCGCGCCGACCACCCACACCATCTGCCCGCGCGGGCCCTGGATGACGGCTTCCTGCGGCACCGCCACGGCCTTGGTGCGCTCGGCGCCATGCAGCTTCACGCGCACGAACTGGCCGGGGCGCAGCGTGCCATCCGGGTTGGCAACCTCGGCGCGGATCATATAGGTGCCGGTCTCGGCACTGAACGAGGCATCGGCAAAGGTGATCTTGCCGTGATGCGGGAACTGGCTGCCATCGGCCATCACGATCACCACGTCAAAGGCGCCCTTGGGCGGGAACTTGAGCGCGCCGGATTCCTGCTCCGAGCGTGACAACAGCACCTCGTTCTCGGACAGGCTGAAGTTGACCCACATCGGGTCGAGCTTGGCCACGTAGGTCAGCAGGCTGTTCGACGGATCGATATAGCTGCCGGCCTGCTTCTTGGCAAAGCTCGACACGCCGGTGACCGGTGACTTGATCGTGGTATAGCCCAGGTTCAGCCTGGCATTAGTGACATTGGCCCGGGCCCCCTCCACCGCGGCCGCGGCGGCCTGCTGCTTGCCAACGGCGTCGTCCAGGTCGCGCTGGCTCAGCGCATTGCGCTCGGCCAGCGGGCGCACCCGCGCCAGGTCGGCATTGGCGGTCTTGAGCCGCGCCACCTGCTGCGCCATTTCGGCGTTGGCCGCATCCAGCGCCGCGGCGAACGGCTTGGGATCCATCAGGAACATGGTCTCGCCGGCCTTGACCACCGCGCCCTCGGTATAGACGCGCCGGTCCAGGAAGCCATTGACGCGCGCGCGGATCTCTACCTGCTGCGAGCTCTGGGTCTGGCCGACGAAGTCATAGACGATCGGCACATCGCGCAGCGCCACCGTCATCGTGCCAACCTCGGCCGCGGGCGGTGCACTGGGCGCCGGTTTGTCCTTGCCGCAGGCGGCCAGCGTCATCGCGCAGACCAGCCAGAGCGCGCCGCGCCAATGGAAAGCAGTGTTCACGGATCCCTCTCCCGCCATGGTTATGCACGCGATTGCCGCGCGCGCACGCCGGCGACCTTCCGTCGTGCCGGACCGGTGGCCGCACTCGCCTCTTTACCGGCAGGGTAAGGCTCGGCCCTGCGGGCGCCAATTCAATTCTTTTGTAGGCGTCTTTACTGCTTTCGACTTGCTTTCGCCCGCACCCGCGCAGTTGCCCGCGCGGGCTGCCAGGGCCCTGGCTCAGCGGCGGAAGCCGCCATGGAAGCCGCCGCCGCGGAAACCACCGGCACGGCCGCCAAAGCCGCCACCACCGCCGCGCCCCTGCCATTGCTGGGCCGTGCCCTGGAAGCGCTGCTGGCCTACCTCGCGCGCCTGGCGCTGCTGCTCCAGGCGTGTGGTGGCGTCGTTGCCGGACTGCACCGGCTGCCAGCCGCTGGGGGTGTGCTTCTGCCAGCCGTCGTCGGTGTGCTGGTACACCGAGCCGTCGTGGCCGGCATACACGTTGCCGTTGTTCCACACCACCGCATTGTTCTTGTCCGGATTGGCGACAAAACCACGGCTGCCGGCAGTGTGCTGGCCGGTCTGCGTATTGCCGGCAATGCCCGCTTCGGCCGCGCCGACGCGGCCGGTCTGCGCGTTGTAGCCCGCCGCCTGGCGGCCGGCGGCATAGTTGCCGGTGTAGGTGTTGCCGGCCACGCCGCCGCGCGCCGCGCCCTCGCGCCGGGTCGACGGATTGGCGAACGAGCCCTGGCGGCCCGCCGCATAGTTGCCGGAATAGGGATTGAACGCCGCACCGCGGCTGCCCTGGTAGCGCGCCCCGGTGGCCGGGTTGTAGCCGGCGCCGGCGGTGCCGCGCCATTCGGTGCCGGTCCAGGCGTTCCAGCCCTGGGCGTGGGTCACGGTGCCCTGGCCCCAGCGGCCGTAGAAATTGGCCTGGTTCACGTTGACGTAGTTCCAGTTGTACGCCCCGCCCCACCAATAAGGGCCCCAGTACGGCGACGCCGCCCCCCAGAACGCGCCCGCGGCGACGCCGAAGGCAAAGCCCTCGGCCATGCCGATGCCAAAGCCGGCGCCGTAGCCATAGGTGGCCGGGTAGCCGTAGTAGACCGCGCCCACATAGGGCGGATAGACATAGCCGGTGCCGTACACGACCGTGCCGTCGGCGCTGACCACCACGCCCATATAGCCAGGGGTGTAGCCCACCACCACGGTCTCCGGCGCGACCGAGTAGATGCGCACGTAGGTCACGTAGTAGACCGGCGAAGTCGGCGGGATGGTGTAGATCGCCGACGGCACCTCGGTGGCCACATGCCACGGGCCGGACGGCGCCGGCGCCGTGAACCAGACGCCGTTGGCGACCGCGTAGTAGTGGCTGCTGTCGACCTCGATCACCGGGGTGCCGCTGTTGACCGCGTAGCTGAGCGAAGTGCCGGTGATCGGCGTGAAGCGCGGCGCGCCGTCATACTCCACCGCCAGGCTGGCCTTGCTGCGCGACACCGTGGCGGTCTGCGGGATGGCCGCGGCGATCTCGGCCTCACGTGCCTGCGGCGTGCCGGGCACCGAGACCAGCACATTGGCCTTGGGGTCGGTCGCCGGGATTCTGGCGAAGTCTGCCGGCAGCTGGCTGCCGGGCACGTACTCCCACGGCCCGGTCAGCATCGGCGCGCGGAACCAGCGGCCCGAGACCAGCACGTAATACTGGTTGGCGGCCGGATCGACAAAGACCGCATGGTCGGCGTTTGACATCGTCAGCAGGCCGACGCCGCTGACCGGCGTCATCTGCGGCGCGCCGCTGGTCATGACCAGCTCGGTCGGCTGCGTGGCAAAGAGAATCGCCGGCGCCCTGGCCGGCCGCTTGCCGTCGGCCGGCAGCATCGAATCGGGCTTCATGCCGGCCGCCGCCTTGGTGGCCGCGCTCTCCAGCGCCTTGGGCACGGTCGTCATCACTTCCCAGGCGCCGCCGGCCGATTCGGAGCGATACCAGTAGCCGGCCGCCTTCAGGTGCAGCTCGCCACCGGATTCGCGCAGCAGCAGCGCGCGGCTGTTCAGCGCCCGTTCGTACTGCGTGCCCGGCACGGCGCGCCAGGCCGGCTCGCCGTCGACCAGCACCAGCAGTGTCGGCGTGGTGGCAAAAAGGATCTGGGGCACGTCGTTGCGCACCGCCACGCGGCCAGCCTTGGCCAGTTGCTGCGATACCGCGTAGCTGGCCTGCAGCTGGTCCAGCGGCACCGTCAGCCCGTTGGCCGGCAGGCGCGACACCAGCGCCTGGCGCACCCGGTCGGCGGCGTCGGGCCGGGTCGGGACTTCGACGCTGTCCACCGTGATCCGGGTCAGCTGCACCAGCCCGGAGGGCTTGTCGATATCGCCGGTGGCCGAGAAATGCACCACACCGTAGGTCGGCGAACCCGATTTCTCGCCCACCGCCACCGCCGCGCGCCCGGACAGCCGGTTGCCGTCCCAGGTCTCGATCTGGGGCTGGTACAGCTCCACATGATCGGTGGCGGCGTCAAAATTGCGCGGCCAACTCAGGGCAGCCGCGGTTGGCCTGGACGGCGTGGCGGCCTGCGGGCTGAGCGGGGCGAATGCAAGCCACGCCGCGGCGATCAGGGCGCTGGTCTGCTTCAGGCGAAAAGACATGGGTTTCTCCGGGAGGAAGCTGCCTGCGCCGGCGGGCCGGCACCGCGGGCACGATGCTGCACAACAGGCGGCCCATCCCGCGAATCTAAATTAGGCCGCAAAGGCGAACAATCTGATTTGAAAACATTCAGGATCTGCCAGAAAAAAGACAGATCAGCCGGCCTCGACAGCGGCCTTCGTACAAGAAGGAGTCGGGGCGGCGCGCCGCCATGTCAAGCCGCGACGCGCCGTTGCGACACGCGCAGGCGAGGCGGGTGTGCATCTTGCTTGGCCTGATGCCACCCCATCGCCCCTTGAAGCCGCCCCCCGCGGCCTCATCTTGAAAGACTCCCCCCTGGCCCCGCCCTCATGCCTCCACGCACCACCATCCTGACCGCCGCCCTCGTGACAGCCCTGCTGCACGGCTATATCGGGCTGCGCCTGCTGCCGGCGATGCCGGTGCCGATGGCGGTCAAGGCATTGGCCGTCGCCTGGCTGACCCTGTCCTGCGCCCTGCTGCCGGCCGGGCTGCTGGCGCGGCGCGTCAGCCAGCCCTGGTCGGACCTGGTTTCGTGGATCGGCATGCTGGCAATGGGATTCTTCTCATCCCTGCTGGTGCTGACGCTGGTACGCGACGTGGCACTGGCCGCCGCCTGGCCGGCGGAACGGCTCCTCGGCTGGCACGCGCCCGGCCTGTCCGCGGGCAGTGCCGCGGCGGTGCCGCTGCTGGCGCTGCTGGTCACGCTGGCCGGCTATATCAATGCCCGCCGGCTGGCACGCGTGGTCGAAGTCGACGTGCCCGTGGCCGGCCTGCCTGACGCCCTGCACGGTTTCACCATCGCCCAGATCAGCGATATCCATGTCGGGCCCACCATCAAGCGGCCCTACCTCGACCGCATCGTCGACCGCGTCAACAGCCTGCAGGCCGACGCCGTCGCCATCACCGGCGACCTGGTCGACGGCACCGTGCGCGAACTGTCCGCCCACACCGCGCCGCTGGCCCGGCTGCAGGCGCGCCACGGCACCTACTTCGTCACCGGCAACCATGAGTACTACTCCGGCGCGGAACCGTGGATCATTGAGCTGCGCCGCCTGGGCGTGCGCGTGCTGATGAACGAACACGTGGTGCTGCAGCACGACGGCGACGCGCTGGTACTCGGCGGCGTGACCGACTACTCCGCCGGCCGCTTCCACGAAAGCCACCGCAGCGACCCGCACCGCGCCATCGCCGGCGCCCCGGCACACGCCGGCGCGCGCGTGCTGCTGGCCCACCAGCCACGCACCGCTGCCGCCGCGGCGGAAGCAGGTTTCGACCTGCAGTTGTCCGGCCATACCCACGGCGGCCAGTTCTGGCCGTGGAACCTGTTCGTGCCGATGCAGCAGCCATACACCGCCGGACTGGTGCGGCATGGCTCGCTGTGGATTTATATCAGCCGTGGCACCGGGTATTGGGGGCCGCCGAAGCGGTTTGGGGCGCCGTCGGAGATTACGCGGGTGAGGCTGGTGAAAGCGGGCTAAGAGATTGCCGTAGAAGGCCGAAGAATAGTCGCAGGCATGGTGCAGCAAAAAGCCCCGACTCAAATTGAGCGGGGCTTTTTGTTTTGGCGACGGTCAGTGCTGCTTTCCTTGCAAGTCCATCGCACTGAATGCCTTTTGTGCAAAGTCTGTGATTTGTCGTTTGCACGAAAGCGCGAACGACGAATTAACTCCGCTACACAACGCTCACCGCACAATCGGCTTATACCGAATCCGCTTGGGCTTGGCCCCTTCCTCACCCAGCCGCCGCTTCTTGTCCGCCTCATATTCCTGGTAGTTGCCCGGGAAGAACTCCACATGCGAGTCCCCCTCGAACGCCAGGATATGCGTAGCAATCCGGTCCAGGAACCAGCGATCGTGCGAGATCACCATCACGCAGCCCGCGAATTCCAGCAGCGCGTCTTCCAGCGCCCGCAGCGTTTCCACGTCAAGGTCGTTGGACGGCTCATCCAGCAGCAGCACATTGCCGCCGGCGATCAGGGTCTTGGCCATGTGCAGGCGGCCGCGTTCGCCGCCCGACAGCGTGCCGACCTGCTTCTGCTGGTCGCCACCCTTGAAGTTGAAGCGGCCTATATAGGCGCGCGACGGCGTTTCGTACCTGCCCACCGTCAGGATGTCGGAGCCGCCCGAGATCTCTTCGAACACGGTCTTGGTGCCGTCGAGCGCGTCGCGGCTCTGGTCGACAAAGGCCATCTTCACGGTCGGCCCGATCTTGATCTCGCCGCTGTCGGGCTGTTCCTTGCCGGTCAGCATGCGGAAGAAGGTCGACTTGCCGGCGCCGTTCGGGCCGATGATGCCGACGATGGCGCCCGGCGGCACCTTGAAGCTGAGGTTGTCGATCAGCAGGCGGTCGCCGTAGCCCTTGCTCACGCCTTCGAACTCGATCACCTCGTTGCCCAGGCGCTCACCCACCGGGATGAAGATTTCCTGGGTTTCGTTGCGCTTCTGGTAGTCCTGGCTGTTGAGCTCGTCAAAGCGGGCCAGACGTGCCTTGGACTTGGCCTGGCGGCCCTTCGGGTTCTGGCGCACCCACTCCAGTTCCTTGTGCAGCGCCTTCTGGCGGGCCGATTCGCTGGCCTCTTCCTGCTTCAGGCGCGCTTCCTTCTGGTCCAGCCACGAGCTGTAGTTGCCCTTCCAGGGAATGCCCTGGCCGCGGTCCAGTTCCAGGATCCATTCGGCAGCGTTGTCGAGGAAGTAGCGGTCGTGGGTCACGGCCACCACGGTGCCCGGGAAGCGCGTCAGGAATTGTTCCAGCCATTCCACCGATTCCGCATCCAGGTGGTTGGTCGGCTCGTCCAGCAGCAGCATGTCGGGGCGCGACAGCAAGAGGCGGCACAGCGCCACGCGGCGCTTTTCACCGCCGGAGAGATGCTCGATCCTGGCGTCCCACGGCGGCAGGCGCAGCGCGTCGGCGGCGATTTCCAGCTGCAGTTCGACGTTGTTGCCATCGCTGGCGGCCAGGATGGCTTCGTACTTGGCCTGGTCGGCGGCCAGCGCGTCGAAGTCGGCGTCCGGCTCGGCATAGGCCGCGTAGATCTCGTCAAGCTTCTTGCGCGCCTCGAACACGCCGCCCAGCGCCTCTTCCACCGACTCGCGCACGGTCTGCTCGGGGTTGAGCTGCGGTTCCTGCGGCAGGTAGCCGATGTTCAGGTTGGGCATCGGCGTGGCTTCGCCCTCGATTTCCTTGTCGAGGCCGGCCATGATCTTGAGTACCGTGGACTTTCCCGAGCCGTTCAGGCCCAGCACGCCGATCTTGGCGCCGGGGAAGAACGACAGCGAGATGTCCTTCAGGATGTGACGCTTGGGCGGGACGATCTTGCCCACGCGGTTCATGGTGAAAACGTACTGTGCCATGGGTGCGTGTTGGAGGGTTGTTCGGGAATGGCGGGAGTGTATCAGGCAGGCGCGGCGCGCTGAGGCGCTCCTGCTCGATTCCGCCCTGGCCGGTACAATGACAGGTTCGATTTTTCGCCGATTTCCCGAGCCATCGCCATGAGCAAACCCGCCCTGACCCTGAAGTTCAAGTGCAAGAAGTGCACCAAACCCGTCACGCTGTACCTGCAGAAGACGTCGGCCTGCTCGCACATCACCCCGTACCAGGGCTTCTGCAAGTGCGGCGAGATGATGCGCCACGCCACCGGCGACAAGGACGCAGTCGAGTCCTTCGTCAACTCGCTGGACAACAGCTGGATGCACCACCATCACCACCACCACTGAGCAGGCCACTGCCGTGAGTGAAATCTGGCGCCCCGCCGGCAAGGACCCGACGCGCTTCCTGGGCGGCTACCCGCCCGGCGTGCTGGAGCAGGTGCGCGAGCTGATCGCCGCCGGCCGGCTCGGGGACCATATCGCCCGGCGCTACCCCGGGCGCCATACCGTGCAGACCGACCGCGCGCTGTACGAGTACACCACGGACATCAAGCAGGAGTATCTGCGCAGCGCGCCGCCGCTGCACAAGGTCGGCTTCGATGCGCGCCTCGATTCGGCCCAGCGTGCGCTGGGCCTGCACACCGCGATCTCGCGCGTGCAGGGCGGCAAGCTCAAGGCAAAGAAGGAAATCCGCGTGGCGTCGCTATTCAAAGAGGCGCCGCCGGAATTCCTGCGCATGATCGTCGTGCACGAGCTCGCCCACCTGAAGCAGAGCGATCACGACAAGGCCTTCTACCGGCTCTGTGAACACATGGAGCCGCGCTACCACCAGCTGGAATTCGACACCCGCCTGTGGCTGGCGTGGCGCGAACTGGACAAGGCGGGGACGGCGGCCGCCCCCGCCCCGGCAATTACTCAGTCGCAGGCGTAGCGCGAGCTGCCGTCCAGGTTGGCCGGCATCACCAGCGTGCGCAGGTTCGCTGCCCTGGCCGCGGCACACAGCGCATTGCGCTGGGACACGGTCTTGTACCTCGACTTGTACTCAATGTTGAAGACCGCCTTGCCCTGGCCGGTGAACGCCGAATAGGCGCCGCACTCCTGGTACTGGAAACACTGCTCGTTGACGGCGAAATCAAAGTCCGCCGCCAGCTGCCCGACCTGGTCGATATCATTTTTCAGGCCGATGGCAAGGCCGCGCGCATGCGCCTCGGTCGCCAGGAAGCGGTTGTAGTCCAGCTGCGTGTCGGCCGTCAGCGGCAGACCCGTGCTGTTGGTATAGCCGTCGACATTGTCCGCATCCACGCCATCGCAGCGCTTGGACACGGCCAGGTTCATGCGCGCCTGCATGATCCGGCGCACGTTGGCCGAGCGCGTATCCACCCAGCGCTCGCCGGCCCAGCCTGACAGCGGGCTGCCCAGATCGCTCGCGGTGAACTGGCTGTAGTCTGGACGCCAGTCTTCCGCGCTGCCGGCCGAGAAATAGCAGACCACGCGCTGGCCCTTGGCGTGCAGCGCGTCGATGGTGGCCTGCGGCGTGTCGAACAGGTCGAAGTTGTACATCACGACCGGGTAGCTGGTATTGAGCTTGCCGGTGAGCTGGATCTGCCAGGTGTCGGTGATCGCGGGCATCCAGCGCGTGGTTGTGCTGGTGACAGTGGTAGCCGTGGTGCCGTACTTTGTGGCTTCCGTTGCCGTTGCTGCGGCCGGCGACGCCATCTCCGTCGCGTCCCCGTCCCCGCCGCAGCCGCCCAGCGCCATTGACAGCGCAACAGACAGCATGGCCCCCGCCATGGCTGCATATTTGCCGTGCATGATTTCCCCCTTCCTTGTCGTAAACCCCGTTGAAAAGCAATCGGCCCATGTTGTCCCCGCCCTGCAGCGGCGGGCCTGCCGCTGTGGTTTATGCAATGTAGCGGATTGGTACCATGGTTTGGAATGCCCATGCGCCCGTTGTTCGTGCGGCGCAACACATGATGCGCTTGACGCAACGCTGAGGCGCTATGTATAAAGAGCGCGTGGGTAGAAGCGGTCGATTGGACAGCAGCGGTGCAATGCCGCGAGGTTCAACTGGAGATTGCTCACTGACGGAGTGTTTCGTCGGTGGCGCAGTGGTCCAACAGCTCCCCTGACAAAGACTCCCGATAGCAGCATGCAAGGCCGGCCCCGCGGCGTTGTTCGCGCACGCCCGCCGCATGCGTGTCCAACCTAGTCATTGTTAGGGGATCTCCCATGATCATCGACACCAGCTGTTATCCGACCAACCTGGTGGACCTGGCCTGGCGCCACGACGGCGACCCATTCACCGGCGAGCGCCTGATCCAGATGATGGACGGCCCGTTCACCATCAACGGCAAGCCGCGCCGCATCGACAAAGCCTTTATCCAGCCCCCGCAGGGCAATACCATCTACACCTACACCGACGGCGTGAAGTCGGGCAGCGAGTCCATTGACGCGTACATGGCCTACACCGCGGAGATGGTGAAGAAGTACCCGGAGCGCTTTATCGGCTGCTTCGTCTACAACCCGCGCTGCGGCGTCGAGAACGGCGTCAACGCCATGGAGCACTACGTCAGGAAGCTGGGCTTCAAGATGGTCCAGTTCCAGGCCAACATGCATGCCTACCGCCCGGACCGCGCCCTCGACTGGCTGCGCCCGGCGCTGAAGAAATGCGCCGAGCTGGGCGTGCTGGTAAAGCTGCATACCGGCGACGGCCCCTACAGCATCCCGACCGAATGGGTGCCGATGATGAAGGAGTTCCCGACGGTGAACTTCATCATGGCCCACTTCGGCGTGCAGACCGGCGGCGTGTATTGCTTCGAGCCGTTCCAGATGGCCATGGACATGCCCAACGTGTACTGCGAATCGGGCTGGTGCCTGCAGTCGCGCATCGTCGAGTTCGCCAAGGTGCTGCCCAGGCACAAGATCCTGTTCGGTTCCGACACCCCGCCCAACGAGCCCGGCATGTGGCTGCGCCTGCTGGAAGTGCTGTGCTTCGAGCCGCCCCAGGGCCTGAACCTGGATGAAGACACGCTGGAGGACTACCTCGGCAACAACGTCGCCCGGATGATCGGCCTGGAGCCGACGCCGGTCCCGCGCACGCTCGAAGAAGCGAAAGCGCGCCTGGCCGCGTAAGCGCACACAAGCCCGCGCCACCGACAACGGACTCCGGAGCACACAACATGATTATCGATACCCATCTGCACCCGACCAATCTCGTCGACGAAGCCTGGCGCCACACCGGCGAGCCCTTCAACGGCGAGCGCATGCTCAAGATGATGGACGGCCCCTACATGATCAACGGCAAGCCGCGCCGCATCGACATGGGCTTTATCCAGCCGCCCCCGGGCAACACCGGCTACCGCGACGGCAACCGCCGCGGACGCGAAGGCATCCGCGACTACATGGCCTACATCGCGGAGCTCTGCCAGAAGTATCCCGACCGCTTTATCGGCAACTTCACCTTCAACCCGCGCTGGGGCCCGGAAGAAGGCGCGCAGGAGCTGGAATTCCACGTCAAGGAATATGGCTTCAAGATGCTCAAGCTGCATGCCAACATGCACGGCTACCGCCCCGACCGCGCGCTGGACTGGCTGCGCCCGGCGATGAAGGTCTGTGCCAAGTACAACGTGGTGGTGCTGATCCACACCGGCGACGGCCCGTACACGATCCCGACGATGTTCTACCCGATCATCCGCGAGTTCCCGATGGTCAATTTCATCATCGGCCACTTCGGCATCCAGACCGGCGGCAACTACTCGTTCGAGGCCTTCTGGATGGCGATGGACACGCCCAACGTGTATTGCGAATCGGGCTGGTGCTTTCAGTCGCGCATCGTCGAGTTCGCGCGCCAGCTGCCGCGCGACAAGATCGTGTTCGGCACCGACACCCCGCCCAACGAGCCCGGCATGTGGCTGCGCGAGCTGGAGATGCTGTGCGGCCCCGCGCCGCAGGGCATGGACCTGGACGAGGACGGGCTGGAGGACTACATGGGCAACAACATCGCCCGGCTGGTCGGCATCGAGACCACGGCGCCGCCCAAGACGCAGCAAGAGGCACTGGCGCGGCTGAAGGATACGTACGCCAGCACGCGCTGACGTGTAGTCGCTAGCCGCTAGCTGTTCGGCAGGCAGGCACGGCACGGCGGCCGGGAGCATTCCCGGCCGCCGGGGCAGCCTTCGCCCTGGCCAACCCTGACCACAGGAGCCGATCCATGAACTCACCCTCAGCGCCCTTCGCCTCAGCGGCATCGGCGCGCAAGCCCTTCCACGACACCTCGCAGGACTTCCACCAGTTCCTGGCCGCCTACCGCGAGGCCTTTCCCGAAGACGTGCTGCATATCCGCGAGCCGGTCGGCGCCGACCAGGACCCGACCGCGCTGGTGTGGGCGCTGGCCGCGCAGGGCCGCCATCCGGCCTTGCTGTTCGACCATGTCGAAGGACTGGGCACGTCGCTGGCAACCAACCTCTTTGCCTCGCGCGAGCGCGTGGGGCGCATGCTGGGCGGCGTGCCGCCCGCCGGCATCCATGCCGAATACCAGGCCCGCAGCCGCCGCATGGTGGCGCCGCGCGTGCTGGACAGCGGTGCCGTCACCGGCCATGTCGAGACTGAACCTATCGACCTGCGCACGATCCCGGCGATCAAGCACTTCGCCACCGACCGCGGCCCCTACATCACCAACGCGATCCTGATCGCGGAAGACCCCGACACCGGCATCGGCAACGCCAGCTACCACCGCTCGATGCTGCACTCGCCGACCGAGATCGCCACCAGCCTGCATTCGCGCGGGCACCTGTGGCGAATGCAGCAGCGCGCCACCGAACTGGGCCGGCCGCTGCCGGTGGCCATGGTGATCGGCGCGCATCCGCTGTTCATGCTGGCCGGCGCCGCGCGGCTGCCGTTCGGCGTGGACGAGCGCCACGTTGCCGGCGGCCTGTTCGGCGCGCCGCTGGAAGTGGTACGCACGCCGCGCCACGGCATCCTGGTGCCGGCGCATGCCGAGATCGTGCTTGAAGGCGTGATCGATCCCGACGCGCGCGTCGAGGAAGGCCCCTTCGGTGAATTCACCGGCTACTCGTCGGACCGCTCGACCAACAACCTGCTGCGCGTGGAAAGCGTGATGCGCCGCACGGATGCATGGCTGGTCGACGTGGTCGGCGGCAACTCGGCCGAACACCTGAACCTGGGCCGCATCCCGCGCGAATCGGAGATGGTCGAAAAGCTCAGGGAGCGCTTCCCCGGCGTCACCGCCGTGCACTACCCCAGCTCCGGCACGCACTTCCACGCCTACGTGGCGCTGCGCCAGAGCCGCCCCGGCGAGGCGCGCCAGGTGATGCTGGGCCTGCTCGGCTGGGATCCCTACCTCAAGACCGTAGTCGCGGTGGATGAGGACGTCGACATCACCCGCGATGCAGAGGTGCTGTGGGCAATGGCCACGCACCTGCAACCGCACCTGGATGTGGTGATGGTCGACGGACTGCCTGGCAGCGCACTCGACCCCTCGGCATCGGGTGCGGGCACCACGTCACGCATGGGGCTGGACGCCACGCGCGGACCTGCCTTCGACGGTATCCGCGCGCGCATCGACCCTGCCGCGATGGCGCGCGCGGCAGCACTGCTGAAGCGGCTGGAACGTGCGGGTTCCCATATGCCGTAAGGGATAACCCGCTGGAAACGGCGGATTCATCGTTTAACCCGATCGATAAATCCGCCGCACACGTTGTACCCTCCCGCCGCCGCTGTCATGCTGGATTGACAAGACAGGACAGGCGCGGGCTTCGCACGAGAGGATGGCACGACCATCCCACAGAGGAAACGCCGGCGACCTTGGCGACACGTTAGCGCAATGCGCGACCGGCGTGGTACCGACCAAAGGAGACAGCATGAACCCCACCCTGCCTACGCAAGGGAATGCCCCCGCGCATCCCGTCGACGAGGTCCTGCCCCCGCCCCGCCTGCTGGCCCTTGGCCTGCAGCACGTGCTGGTGATGTATGCCGGCGCCATTGCCGTGCCGATGATCATCGGCGGCGCCCTCAAACTGCCCAAGGACCAGGTGGCCTTCCTGATCGCCGCGGACCTGTTCTGCTGCGGCCTGGTGACGATGATCCAGAGCATCGGCATCTGGAAGATCGGCATCCGCCTGCCGGTGATGATGGGCGTCACCTTCACCGCGATCGCGCCGATCATCGCCACCGGCTCCAATCCGTCGCTGGGCCTGCCGGCCGTGTTCGGCGCGGTGATGGTGGCGGGCATCTTCACCTACATGGCCGCGCCCTATGTCGGCAAGATGGTGCGCTGGTTCCCGCCGGTAGTGACTGGCACCGTGGTGCTGGTGATCGGCGTCTCGCTGATGCGCGTCGGCATCAACTGGGCGGCGGGCGGCAACCCGACCATCAACACGGCGGCCGGTCCCGTGCCCAATCCCAACTTCGGCCTGCCGGTGAACATCGCCATCGCCACCGCGGTGCTGTGCACAGTGCTGGCACTGGTGGCCTTTGCCAGGGGTTTCCTGTGCAACGTGGCGGTGCTGATCGGCATTGCGGTGGGCTTCGGGATCGCGCTGTCGCTGGGCAAGGTCAACTTCGAAGGCCTGCACAACGCGCACTGGGTGGAACTCATCACGCCCTTCCACTTCGGCTGGCCCACCTTCGATGCCATGACCGCGGTCACCCTGTGCGTGGTGATGATCGTGATCATGATCGAGGGGGTGGGCCAGTTCCTGGCGCTGGGCGAGATCGTGGGCCGCCCGGTGGGCTGCGACGACCTCGCGCGCGGCCTGCGTGCCGACGGCGTGGGCGCACTGGTGGGGGCGGTGTTCAACACCTTCACCTACACCTCGTACGCGCAGAACGTGGGGCTGGTGCAGGTCACCGGCGTGCGCAGCCGCTGGGTCTGCGCCACCGCCGGCGGCATCCTGATCGTGCTGGGCTGCCTGCCCAAGCTGGCCTTCTTTGCCGCATCGATCCCGCAATACGTGCTGGGCGGCGCCGCGCTGGTGATGTTCGGCATGGTGGCCGCCACCGGCGTGCGCATCCTCGGCCATGTGGACTTTGTCGAGAACAAGAAGAACGCCTATGTCGTCGCCGTCAGCGTGGCGCTGGGCATGATCCCGCTGGTGTCGGACAAGTTCTTCGCGCAGATGCCGGAGCTGCTGGCCAAGTTCTGCCAGAACGGCATCCTGCTCGGCACGCTGACCGCGGTGCTGCTGAACCTGCTGTTCAACGCCCGCTCGCCGGTCCCCCAGGCCCACGGGCTGGCGAAGGAGCCGGCATGACGTAGTTAGGCTGCGTCGGCCAGTTTGGCGCGATAGCGCATCAGCAGATCGCGGAAGGCCTGGGCCGGCGGTGACAGCGACCGGTCCGCGTGCACCAGCAGCGAGATCTCGCGGTGGATCACCGGATCGGTCGGCATCACCGTGGCCAGCCCCAGCGCGGAAGTCAGCCGCGTGACCGCCGCGCTCATCACCGCGATGCCCAGCCCGGCATCCACCATGCCCACCATGGTCAGCGGCAGGAACACCTCGTGCACCCGCTGCAGCGAAATGCCGCGCGCGGCCAGCGCGGTATCCAGGCAGTCGCGGATCGGGTTGCCCTTGTGCGGCCCGATCACGGGCAGGCCCGCCACGTCTTCCCAGCGCAGCGTCTTGCGCCGCCGCAGCGGATGATGCGCCGGCATCACGATCACGAAGGGATCGGACATCAGCCGGTGCGCGCTCAGCTCGGGCTGGCCCTCGGGGATGGTGCCGATGCCGAAATCCACCTCGCCCGAGCTGACCATCTTGGTCACCTCATGCTCGGACACGTCGTGCAGTTCCACCTTCACGCCGGGATGGCTCACGCAGAACTCGCGGATCACGCGCGGCAGCATCAGCGCCGCCTGGATCGACGAGGCCGAGATCGACACGCGCCCGCGCCCCAGCGTGCGCAGCTCGCTGGAGTTCTCGATCACGCTGTCGATATCGGCCACCGCCTTCTTCACCAGCGGCAGCAGCTCCGCGCCCGCCTGCGTGATGTGCAGCTGGCGCGTGTGGCGGTCAAACAGCTTCAGGCCGAGGTTGCCTTCCAGTTCATGGATCAGCGCGCTGACCGATGACTGCGACAGGTCCAGCTTCTCGGCCGCGCGGGTGAAGTGGCGCTCCTGCGCCACGGCGATGAACGCACGCAGCTGGCGCAGCGACACGTTCATGTTGCTGATGTTGGGCACGTTGTCTGCCTCCGGAATGTCGGGGTGCGCTCTTGCTTTGCCAGGTTTGGCCGGCGCGTCTGATTCAGAGGGTAACACGATCAATTAATCCGTTTCCGGGCCTTTACCGATGAAGGCCATCCGCCCATGATGACTTCAACGGTGCGGCCCCACACGACAGGCAAGACGCCGCCGATGGCACAGACCAGGAGGAGCAATGAGAGCGTTTGAATATTTCGAACCGGCAACGCTGGCGGAAGCCTCGGCCATGCTGCACCGGTGCGGCGGCAAGGCCAGCGTGCTGGCCGGCGGCACGGACCTGCTGGTCCAGATCAAGGAGTCCGTGCGCAAGCCCGAGCAGGTGATCAACATCAAGAAGATCCCCGGCATGGACGTGCTGACGTTCGACCCCGTCAACGGCCTGCGCATCGGCGCGCTGGTGACCACGCGCGCGGTGGAGACCTCAGGCTTCGTGCAGCGCCACTACGCCAGCCTGGCGAAAGCCGTGACGGACTTCGCCTCGATCCAGGTGCGCCATCGCGCCACGGTGGTGGGCAACGTCTGCCGCGCGTCGCCGTCGGCCGATTCGATCGCGCCGCTGGTGGCGGATGGTGCTTCGGTGCACCTGTATGGCCTGTCCGGCTCGCGCGAGCTGCGCGTGGAGGACTTCGTCACCGGCGTTGGCAAGACCGCCATCGCGCCGGACGAGATCGTCACCCGCATCACCGTGCCGGCGCCGCGCCCCCACACCGGCAAGGTCTTCCTCAAGCATGGCCGCCGCGTGCAGATGGAACTGGCCACCGTCGGCGTGGCGGTATCGCTGACGGTCGAGAACGGCTACTGCGCCGAGGTCGGCATCGTGCTCGCAGCGGTCGGCCCCACCCCGGTACGCGCCGTGCGTGCCGAACAGGTGTTGCGCGGCCAGCGCGTGACGGACGCGCTGATCCTGCAGGCCGCGCACGCTGCCATGGGCGAAGCGCGCCCCATCAGCGACGTGCGCGCCAGCGAAGCGTACCGGCGGCAGATGGTCAGCGTGCTGACCCGCCGCGCCCTGGAACAAGCCCTGGAGGCCGCAACATGCGAAAGATAATTGAACTCGTCATCAACGGCGAACCGCGCGAACTGGCGGTGGAACCGCACGGCACGCTGCTCGACGCCCTGCGCAACGACGCGTGCCTGACCGGCACCAAGAAGGGCTGCGACGTGGGCGAATGCGGTTTGTGCACCGTCATCATGGACGGCCAGCCGATGAATTCCTGCCTGGTGCTGGCGCCCGAAGCGCACGGCTGCCACATCACCACCATCGAAGGCGTTCAGCCCACGCCCGACACCGTGCACCCGATCCAGGAGCAGTTCATGCAGTGCGGCGCCGCGCAGTGCGGCTTCTGCACGCCGGGCTTCGTGGTGATGGCCAAGGCGCTGCTGGATGAGAACCCGCGTCCCACGCGCGACGAAATCCGCTTTGCCATTGCCGGCAATATCTGCCGCTGCACCGGCTACACCAAGATCATCGAGGCCATCGAGAGAACCGCCGAGGCCATGGACTTCGCGGGCTGCAAGACCCGCGCCAGCGAGGAGGCATGATGACCCACGCCGTGATCGGACACAGCGTCAAGCGCACCGACCTGCTCGACAAGGTCACCGGAAACGCCAGATACGTTGCCGACATGCCCTTCCCCGGCCTGCTGTTCGGCAAGATGAAGCGCTGCAACGTCGCGCACGCGAGAATCCGCCGCATCGACACCGCGCGTGCGCTGGCATTGCCGGGCGTCAAGGCCGTGCTGACCCATGAGAACGTGCCGCGCGTGCTGCACGCCGGCTCGCCCCACCCGCGCTCCGCCTCGGTGACCTGCGACCAGTACATCCTGGACGACAAGGTGCGCTACTGGGGCGAAGGCGTGGCTGCGGTGGCCGCCATCAGCGAAGAGATCGCCGAGCGCGCGGTCGAGCTGATCGAAGTCGAATATGAAACGCTGCCCGCCGTCTTCACCACCGAGGACGCCGAGCGCTCCGATGCCCCGCGCATCCACGACCGCGAACCCGGCGGCAACCTGGTACTGCCGCCGGTGATCATCAAGCGCGGCGACGTGGAAGCGGGCTTTGCCGAGGCGGACTTCATCCTCGAAGGCATCTACGAAGGCGGCCGCCCCACCCCCGCCTACATGGAGCCCAACGTCTGCACCACCAGCTGGGACGGCAACGGCAACCTGACGGTGTGGATCTCCACCCAGACCGCCTTCATGGTGCGCGGCATCATGGCCGAGGTGCTAGGCCTGCCGCTGCACAAGGTGCGCGTGCTGGTCGACCACATGGGCGGCGGCTTCGGCGCCAAGCAGGACCTGTTCCAGCAGGAGTTCCTGTGCGCGCTGCTGGCGCGCGAGACGCGCCGACCGGTGCGCATGGAATACACGCGCGAGGAAACCTTCCTCGGCGGCCGCACGCGCCATCCGGCCAGGATCTGGCTCAAGCAGGGCTTCCGCAACGACGGCACCATCACCGCGCGCCAGGCCAAAGTGGTGTTCAACTCCGGCGCCTATGGCTCGCATGGCCCGGGCGTAACCAATGTCGGCACCGCCGCCATGGTCTCGCTGTACCGCTGCGACAACGTCCTGCTGGAAGGCCGCTGCGTCTACACCAACAGCCCCATCGCCGGCGCCTTCCGCGGCTATGGCGTGGTGCAGACCTATTACGCGCTCGACGTGCAGATGGACGAGGCCGCCGAACACCTGGGCCTGGACCCCGCCGGGCTGAAGCTGAAGAACGCCGTGCGCGAAGGCGACATTGCACCGTCCAACCATCCGCTGATCGGGCACGGCCTGGAGGCCTGCATCGAGAAGGGCATGGAACTTGTCGACTGGCCCGCGCTGCGTCGCCGCCCGCGCGACACTAGCGGCCCGATCCGCACCGGCTGGGGCCTGGGCTGCGAGATGCACGGCAGCAGCGCCTATCCCGGCATCAAGGAACAAGGCAACGCCATCATCAAGATGAATGAGGATGGGACCGTGGTGCTGCTGACCGGCGCGGCCGGGCTGGGTACCGGTGCGCATACCGCCCTCGCGCAGATCGTGGCAGAAGAACTGACCCTGCCGTTCGAAGCGGTGGCGGTCGTGCACGGCGATACCGACGTCGTGCCCTGGGACATCGGCGCCTTTGCCAGCCACACCACCTATATGGTCGGCAAGGCCGCGCAGATGGCGGCGGGCGAGATCAAGCGCCAGCTGTTCGATCGCGCCGCGAAGCTGATGGAATGCGAGCCTGAGGCCCTGACGCTCACCGCCGGCGTGATCGCCGTGCGCGACCGCGACGGCCCGACCCTGACCGTGCGCGAGGCCGTGATGCCGCGCAAGGGCATCCCCGCCGCGCAGCTGGTGGGTACCGCCACCTATCACCCGACCAAGTCGTATTCATTCGCCGCGCATTTTGTCGAGGTGGCGGTCGATACCGAAACCGGCTTCATCACCGTGCAGCAGGTGGTGCCAGTGCATGACGTCGGCAAGGTGATCCACCCGGTCGCGGCCGCGGGGCAGATCGAAGGCGGCATCCAGCAAGGCATCGGCCATACGCTGTATGAGGACTACCAGATCGACATGCGCACCGGGCGCTCGCTCAACGCCAACTTCGTCGACTACAAGATGCCGCTGGCGATGGACATGCCGCCCATCCACACGGTGATCCTGGAAGCGGCCCCCGACCCCGGCGGCCCGTTCGGCGCCAAGGGCGTGGGCGAGGACCCGATCGTCGCGATCGGGCCGGCGATTGCCAATGCGGTGTTCGATGCCGTCGGCGTGCGCTTTCGGCACTACCCGATCAAGCCGGAGCAAGTGCTGCAGGCACTGGCGGAGAAGGCAGCGAAGGAAGGCGCCGCCTCATGACCCGCAAGCAACGCCTGGTGGTCGCCATCACCGGCGCCAGCGGCGCGGTGTACGGCGTGCGCATCCTGCGGGCACTGTCGACGCTGGACGGCTGGGAGACCCACCTGGTCTGCTCGCCGTCCGGCCTACTGACCGCGCACCATGAACTGGGCCTGCAGCGCCCGCAGATCGAAGCCATGGCCGACGTGGTGCACAACGTGCGCGATATCGGCGCCACCATCGCCAGCGGCTCGTTCCGCTGCGATGGCATGGTGGTGGCGCCGTGTTCCATGCGCACGCTGGCCGCTATCGCCACCGGGCTTGCCGACAACCTCGTCACCCGCGCCGCCGACGTGATGCTCAAGGAGCGCCGCCGGCTGGTGCTGCTGGCGCGCGAGACGCCCTTCCACCTGGTGCACCTGCGCAACATGACCACGGTGACCGAGATGGGCGCCATCGTGCTGCCGCCGGTGCCGGCCTTCTACACACATCCGCAGTCAGTGGACGACATCGTCAACCACACCGTGGGGCGCGTGCTGGACCTGTTCGACGTGCCGCACGACGGGTTGGTGGAACGCTGGGAAGGCTTGCGCCCCAACGTCGCTACCGCCTGAAGGGAACAAGAGAACTTTCGCCCCGCGATAGCGGGGAACGCAGTACCCAATCAGGAGACAACATGAACGCACCTGCCGTCGCACAACAGCCGCCCGTCCCGGTCACCATCCTTACCGGCTTCCTCGGCTCGGGCAAGACGACGCTGCTCAACCACATCCTGACGCAGAAGCACGGCCACCGCATCGCCGTGATCGAGAACGAGTTCGGCGAGGTCGATGTCGATTCCGACCTGGTGATGACCTCGGACGAAGAGATCTACCAGATGACCAACGGCTGCATCTGCTGCGTGGTCGATGTGCGCACCGACCTCGTGCGCATCCTGCAGAAGCTGCTGGAGCAGCCCGAGCGCTTCGACCATATCCTGGTCGAGACCAGCGGCCTGGCCGATCCCACGCCGGTGGCCGCCACCTTCTTCATGGATAACGAAGTCGCCAAGCAGGTCACGCTGGACGGCATCCTGACGCTGGTGGACGCGGTGCATATTGAAAGCCACCTCGATGATCCCCAGCTGACCGGCTTCGACAACCAGGCCGTCGACCAGATCGTGGCGGCCGACCGCGTGATCCTCAACAAGACCGACCTGGTGAACGCCGCGCAGCTCGACAGGCTGGAGGCACGCATCCACCGGCTGAACGAGGGTGCGCAGATCCTGCGTTCCAACTTTGCGCAGGTGGACCTGGGCAAGATCCTCGGCATCGGCGGCTTTACCACGGGCACGATCCAGGCAGACGCGCACGATGACCACCACGATCACGCGCACGACCACGACCATCACGACCATGTGTGCGACGAGCATTGCGACCACGTGCACGATGACGACGCGCATGGCCACCGCCATGATCCATCGGTCACGTCCGTATCGCTGGTGTTCGACCAGCCGTTCGACCGCCAGCGCCTGGAGCACGGCCTGAAGGCCCTGCTCGCGGCGCAGGGCGACGATGTGTTCCGGATGAAGGGGATCGTGGCGGTGGAGGGCGATGACCGCCGCTACGTGCTGCAAGCGGTGCACCGGCTGATGGATTTCCATCCGGCCGATGCGTGGGGCGCGGATGCCGCGCAAAGCAAATTCGTGTTTATCGGCCGGCACCTCGACAAGCTGCGCTTGCAGACGCTGCTGAAGGTCTGCCTGCCCGTGGCCCAGGCAGCCTGACGGTCCTGACCAGCAGCGGGGGGGGGGCTCCCCCCCCCCCCCCCCCCCCGCTGCCGACCCGCGCTGGCACGCGCTTGCGCAGCAAGTACCTTTGCGTCCCCTCCATGACGCAGACGTCGTTCTGGTTTCGCACCTCCGACCGCATCGCCAGCACGCCAGTCGTACGGCCGGGAACCAGCTCGGTGACGGTGAGGCGGCAGTACAATGTATCTCCAACAAAGACAGGTGCGAGGAAGCGGCTGCTCTGCTCGATAAAGCCCTTCAGGGACTCCTCGACCATATGGGGGAACAGGCCTGCCCCCGCGGCAGTCTGTATCACGACCTGGAAGCCGTGTGCCAGCATGTGCTGCATGCCGTGAGCACGGCAGTACTCAACATCGTAGTGAACCGGATGGTTGTCCCCGCTTGCCAGCTGGAACGCAGCGAACAGCGCGTCGGTCATGGTGCGGGACGGCAGATTGAAGTGCTCTCCGAGTTCGAAATCCTCAAAGTAGCGTTGCGGACAAAGTTGATAGGCATTCATGGCTTCTCCGTGTTCCTGATGGTTGGTTCCGGCGCTGGCGTGCGCAGACTTCGCTCAGTCGGCTTTCATATTCGTGGCGACGGCCACCCGCTTCCACTTCTCCAGTTCCGCGCGCAGGAATTTGTCGAGCCCCGCTGGTGTAGGCTGGGTCTCCAGCTGCAATCCGAGTTCGAAGGCTTTGCTTTGCAGGGCGGGATCGCTGAGTGCATCGCCGAGGGTCGAGACCAGCTTCTGGACAACGGCCGACGGTGTTCGGGCTGGCACGAATACCGCATTCCAGGTGTACGCCTCATAGCCTGACACGGCTTCCGCAATCGCCGGCGTCTCCTTGGTCTGCGGCAGGCGTTTTCCCATCGACGTTCCCAGCAATCGCACCGTTCCCGCGCGCACCTGCGCCAGCCCTGTCGGTGCGCTGTCGATCATGAATTCGACATGGCCACCGATAAGATCGGCCATGGCAGGCGCGCTCCCCCGATATGGGACGTGGACCGCTTTCGTTCCCGCCGTGTAGTTCAACAGTTCCCCGGCGAGATGCGGGGCACTGCCAACTCCCGCCGAACCATAGTTGACCTGACCGGGACGCGACTTCAGATACGCGATGAATTCCGGCAGTGTTTTCGCCGGAACGCCCTTGTTCACAACCAGCACCAGGGGCGCACGAGCCGCCAGCCCGACTGGCGCAAAGTCCTCGATCGTGCGATACGGCAGGCTGGCGTGAATGCTTGGGTTCACGGCATGCGCGACAGTGGTCAGCAGCAACGTATAGCCGTCCGGTGCGGCTTTCGCCGCGAGCTCGGTACCGACTATCGTGCCGGCCCCCGACTTGTTCTCGACAACCACCGAGGTGTTCAGCTTGCGGCCCCAGCTTGCAGCCAGCGATCGGGCGAAGGTGTCCGTCGGTCCGCCAGCGGGATACGGAACGATGAGTCGGACAGGCCGCACCGGGTAGTCTGTCTGCGCCACCGAAGGGGACGCACAGGCCAGGAGTGTCGCGGCACTGCCCAGCGCGCTGGCGATCCTGCGCAAGAGTATGGTCATGTTGGTCTCCGATTCTTTTTTGCGTAGCACAGCGGTAGCTGCGGTGACGAACCGAAATATAGAATCGGACCCTACAAGGACACCAGTCGAAAGCTCCTGGGGTGTCGTTAGAATTTTTCTAAGCACCCCGGGAACTGTCGGCCAACGGAGACAAGCGTGCGTTTCGAACTCACCGATCTGCGAGTATTCCTCGCCATTGCGCAGGCCAAGAGTGTGACGGCAGGAGCGTCAGATATGCATTTGACGGCGCCTTCGGCCAGCTACCGCCTCAAGAACCTCGAACAGGCGATGGGCGTCCCGTTGTTCAACAGGACGCAGAAGGGCATGGCCCTGACGCCGGCGGGCGAGACAGTACTGCGCTATGCCGAGGCAATCATGGAGAACGTCGAACGCCTGCAGTCGGAGATGCGGCGCCATACCGACGGCATTGAAGGGCATATCCGTGTCTACGCGAACAGTAGCACCATGGCCAGCCTGCCCGCGGCACTTAGCAGGTTCCTGGCGGCGTACCCGAATGTCAATGTCGATCTGGAGGAGCACCTCAGCGAGGACAGCGTGCGGGCCGTGATCGAGGACCGTGCCGACGTCGGACTGGTGGCCGGCGCGATCGACATGCGGGGCCTGGAGTTCATTCGATACGGCGTCGATGAGCTGATGTTCGTGGTTCCGGCACGCCACCAGTCAGGGTTGCTCGACAAGATGTCCCTTGCACAGGCGTTGGCGTACGACCTGGTATCCGTCGGCAGCAAAAGCAGCAATTTCCTCTTCCTCAATGACATGGCCGCGCGTGCCGGCATCAAGCCACGCGTTCGCGTGCATGCACCCGACTTTGCCGCGGCCATGCGTTGCGTACAGGAAGGCGCCGGCATCTCGCTCGTGCCACGTTCCGTAGCGGGTCCCTTGATTGAGCAAGGGGTGGTGGAAGGGGTCACCCTGGATGAGCCATGGGCCCGGCGCGAGCAGCGGATTGTCGTGCGGAGCCAGAAGGCGCTCCCGGCCTATACGCGCGACTTTATCCGCTATGTCGCCGAATGGGGCGCACCGGACGCCGCGCCGTAAGGCCACGCAAGCGGCCAGTTTCGAAGACTTCGAAGCCGCCTTAGGAATTCTCGACTGTTCGGGAGAAGAGGACCGTTCCTATACTTTGTCGTCCGGCCCGTGTGCCACCAGGTCCCTTCATTCCCCCTCCATGAAACCCAACCTACGCCCCCTTGATGGCATCACCGTTCTGGCGCTTGAGCACGCTGTAGCGGCACCCTTTGCCAGCCGCCAGCTCGCCGACCTCGGCGCCCGCGTCATCAAGGTGGAACGCCCGGTCGTCGGCGATTTCGCCCGCGACTATGATCATTCAGTGCACGGCCAGTCGTCGTTCTTTATCTGGGCAAATCGCGGCAAGGAAAGCCTCACGCTCGATCTCAAGAAGCCCGAGGCCAAGGCGATCGTGCACAAGCTGCTCGCCAAAGCGGACGTGTTCATCCAGAACCTGGCGCCGGGCGCCGCCCAACGCATGGGGCTGGACTTCGAGTCATTGCATGCTGACTATCCTGAGCTGATCGTTTGCGATATCTCAGGATATGGTGACAGCGGGCCATACCGCGACAAGAAGGCCTATGACCTGTTGATCCAGGCCGCTGCGGGCCTGATCTCGGTAACCGGTTCGGAACCTGCGCCGTCGCGCACCGGCATTTCCATCGCGGACATTGCCGCTGGCATGTACGCCTATACCGGCATCCTGTCCGCCTTGCTGCAACGCGCACGGACTGGCGCCGGCCTCAGGGTTGAAGTCACCATGCTCGAGGCGTTGAGCGAATGGATGTCATATCCCCTGAACTTCGCTCACTATGGCGGCACGCCGCCGGCACGCAACGGCGTTGCGCATCCGGGTATCGCCCCCTATGGCCAGTACCAGACCGGCGATGGGGCCAGCGTCATCTTCGGGCTGCAGAATGAACGGGAATGGGAGCGCTTCTGCACCGAGGTGCTGGAGGACCCGGCCCTGGCGGCGGATGCCCGCTTCAACTCCAATCTCCAACGCGTAGCCAATCGCGCGGCGCTGGACCAGGAGATCGCCAATCATCTTCGGTCCATGACCCGGGAGCAGCTGGTCAAGCGGCTCGATCGCGGAGGCATTGCCAACTCGCCCCTGAACGACATGCATGATGTGTGGCAGCACGCGCAATTCGCCGCACGCAATCGCTGGCGGGAAGTCCAGACGCCGGGTGGCGCCATCCAGGCACTTCTGCCGCCTGCAACGCTGTCGGGCGTACCGGCTGCCATGGGGAATGTGCCGGCAGTCGGCGAGCACTCCGCCCTTGTCCTGAAGTCACTCGGCATGAACGAGGCAGAGATCGAAGCCCTGGCGGCCGCGGGCACGATCTGAGTGCTGAAGGTCAGGCTGCTGGTGGCGCCGGCAGCCAGATGGTACTGGGCAACAGAGGGCTGGCTCGCCCTCAGCCCCCCTGCTCCGCTGCCGCCCGCAAGGTCTGTGACGGCAGCTCGCCAAACTCGCGCCGGTACTCGCGCGAGAACAGGCTCAGGTGCGTAAAGCCGTGCCGCAGCGCAATCGCGCTGACCATCCCCTTCTCTTGCCGCGCCCGTTGCAGGTCGGCGCGTGCGCCATGCAGGCGCAGCAGACGCAGGTACTCCATCGGCGTGGTGTTCTTGCTCTTGCGAAAGCCCAGCTGCAAGGTGCGCGCCGATACGCCGCAATGTGTGGCGATCTGCTCCAGCGTCAGCGGCTGGTCAAGATTGGCGCGCAGGTAGGCGATGGCATTGCGCACATAGTCCGGCAGCACCGCCTCGAACCGGCGCGGCAGCATATTGCCGTCCGCAGCAAAGCGGTCGAGCAGCAGTGTCGACAGCACGATGCGCTCGATGCTGCCATCCACCGCCGGCACGCCGCTGCCTTCGCGCCGCACCCGCGTTTCCGCGCGCAGATAGCTCACAAGCGCCTGCCAGCGCGCGGCACGGCCATCGTCCGCCACCGGCTGCATGTCGAATTCAATCGGCACCGGCGGTTCGAAGCTGAACTGCTGGCGGAACGCCTCGTCGATCAGCTGCCGGCGGATCACCACGCTGAAGCGCTCGCAGCCAGGGTCCAGCGACAACGTGGCCGGCACGGTGGGCGAGAACACAAAGGTCGCCCCCGGCGACATCAGCATCGCACCGCGCGGGGTCTCCACGCGGCACGTACCCGCCAGCACGGTCTGGATCACGAACTCATCCTTGTTGGGCTGCGGCTCGATCTGCACTGCCTGGTTATAGGCAATGGTGACCAGCGTCAGCCGGCCGATGGTGCTGGTGTCGATACGGGCATCGAGCGCCGCTTCGGCTTCGGTCGCGCGCAGCCGCGTAGGGCCGAACACGCGGCCGGAAAGCGACTGGATGCGATCCAGGTCACCGCCGCGGCTGACTGGCGAGCGGGAGGCTGCAGCAAACCATCCTGCGCTGGGTGACATGGCGTTGGGAAAGTGGTGGAAAGAGCCGGAAATACGTCTTCGCTTCCAGCGCATTCGGATAGCAATGAAGGAGCGCATCCATCCTATGACCACCCCCGCCCTCACGCAACCCAAGGGAAACCCCTGATGTCCCAGGCGCGCATTTTGCAAACGCGATTGCGGTCCGGTGCCAGGGCCTTCGCAATAACGCTATGACGGCCTCCCGTGCATCACTACTGTGCAAGGCATGCGTCGGCCATGCGCCGCGCATGGCACCGTGACGGACCGAGCCCGGCAACCACAGACCGGGCCAGCCGCCGCCGGCATGGCGCACTTTCCCCCAGCACGCGGCAGGAGACAACATCATGCAAGCAGCGGTTCACCCCGTCGACCAGATCCTGCCGGCACGCGCCATGGCGTCGCTCGGCTTCCAGCACATGCTGGTCAGTTATCTCGGCGCCATTGCGGTGCCGATGATCGTGGCCGGCGCGCTCAAGATGACGCCGGCGCAGACCACCATGCTGATCAGCACCGCGCTGTTCACCTCCGGCATCGCCACCCTGCTGCAGACCGTCGGCTTCTGGAAGTTCGGCGTGCGCCTGCCGCTGATGCAGGGCGTGGCCTTCAGCTCAGTGGGCCCCGTCATCGCCATCGGCACCGATCCGTCGCTGGGCTTCAACGGCGTCTGCGGCGCCATCATCGCCGCGGGCGTGATCGCGATGTTCCTTGCGCCCATCATCGGCAAGCTCAAGCGCTTCTTTCCGCCGGTGGTCAGTGGTTGCACCATCACCGCGGTGGGCCTGTCGCTGTTCCCGGTTTCGTTTCACTGGTTTGGAGGCGGAAGGGGGGCGTCGGATTTCGGCGCCCCCATCTTTTTCATCGTCGCCTTCGGCGTAGTGGCACTGATCCTGTTCATCAACCGGCACGGGGGCGAGCTGATCCGCAACCTGTCCGTCGTGATTGGCCTGCTGGTCGGCGGCGCGGTGGCGTGGATGCTGGGCATGGGCAGCTTCGATGAAGTCGCGCGCGCGCCGTGGTTCACCATGGTGACGCCTTTTGCCTTTGGCATGCCCACCTTCAACGTGGGCGCCATCACCACCATGGTGATCGTGATGGTGGTGCAGATGGTGGAATCGATGGGGCTGTTCATCGCCGTCGGTGACATCGTCAAGCGCCCCCTGACCGAGCGCGACGCCACCCGCGGCCTGCGCGCCAACGGCCTGGCCAGCGCCATCGGCGGCATGTTCGCGGCCTTCCCGTATATCGCGTTCATGGAGAACGTGGGGCTGGTCATCGTCACCGGCGTGCGCAGCCGCTGGGTGGTCGCCACCTGCGGCGCGATGCTGTGCGCCGTGGCGCTGGTGCCCAAGATCGGCGCGTTGTTTGCCTCGATCCCGGCCGCCGCGCTGGGCGGCGCCACCATGGTCATGTTCGGCGTAGTCGTGGCCGCCGGCATCAAGACGCTGGGCGAGGTCGAATACGAGCGCAACCCCAACAACCTCTCCATCGTCTCCATCACGCTCGGCTGCGCGATGATGCCCGTGATGCTGCCCGGCATGCTGGAGAAGCTGCCCGGCTTCCTGCAGCCCTTTGTCCACAGCAGCGTGATCATCGCCTGTGTGGTCTCCGTGGTCCTCAACCTGATTCTCAACGGCGTGCCCGCTCGTGAAGCCGACGAGCTGCCCGCCAGTGCCGACAACGTCCAAGGGGTCTGAAACATGGTGCAGAACACCAACGCCACCACCAACGCGCCCGCCGGCGACCTGCTGATCCGCAACGCCGCTGCCGTCATGACCGGCCGCACCGGCCATGACGCGCGAGCGGGCGCCGCCGACATCCGCATCCGCGACGGCCGCATCGCCGAGATCGGCGCCAGCCTGCAGCGCCACGACGGCGAAGCGGCACTCGACGCCACCGGTTGCGTGGTCTACCCAGGCTGGGTCAACACCCACCACCACCTGTTCCAGAACCTGCTCAAGGCCGTACCCAGCGGCATGAACGTGGGGCTGGAACAATGGCTGGCCTCCGTCGCCTACCCGCGCCTGGCGCGCTTCACGCCGGAGATCTTCCGCACCGCCGTGCGGCTGGGCATGGCCGAGCTGCTGCTGTCCGGCACCACCACATGCGCCGATCATCACTACCTCTACCACCACGGCCACGGCGCGGAGACTGGCGACGTGCTGTTCGAAGTAGCGGAAGAGCTTGGCATGCGCCTGGTGCTGTGCCGCGGTGGTGCCATTCAGTCAGCCTCAGATCATCCGGGTATGCGCGTCACCGCGCTGGTGCCCGAGACGCTGGACGAAATGCTGGCCGATATCGAACGGCTGAAGGCCCGCTATCACGATGCCTCCGCGGATGGCCTGCGGCGCGTGGTAGTCGCGCCGACCACGCCGACCTTCTCCCTGCCGCCGGCACTGCTGCGCGAGCTGGCCGCCTTCGGTCGCGGCATGGACCTGCGGCTGCATTCGCACCTGTCGGAGACCGACAACTACGTGAAGTTCTGCCGCGAGAAGTACCAGTGCACGCCGGTGCAGTTCGTGGCCGACCACGACTGGCTGGGGCCTGACGTCTGGTTCGCGCACCTGGTCACCGTGAATCCCGAAGAGATCCGCATGCTCGCCGTGACCAACACCGGCATGGCGCACTGCCCCGTCAGCAATGCGCGGCTCGGCAGCGGTATTGCGCCAGTGCGCGCGATGGCCGATGCGGGCGTGCCGATCTCACTGGGCGTGGATGGGGTGGCATCCAACGAGTCGGGCAGCATGGTGCATGAAGCCAACTTCGCGTGGCTGGTGCACCGGGCGCTGGGCGGGGCCGCGCAAACCCGCGTGGAAGAGGTCATCCACTGGGGCACCGCAGGCGGTGCGCAGGTCCTGGGGCTGCCAGGGATCGGCACGCTCGCGACGGGGCAGTCGGCCGACCTCGCGATCTATGACGTCAGCGGGCTGCGGTTCCATGGCTTCCACGACATCGGCACGGCACCGGTGGCGGCTGGCGAGCCTACGCCGGTGCGGGACGTGCTGGTGCGCGGGCGTCAGGTCGTGCGCGATGGCGCGATCGTGGGACTGGATCTGGAGAAGCTGCGTCGGGAGGCTCGGGAGGCATTGGTGACGCTGGTGGATTGAGGGTGGTTTAGGCGTTTGGCTATTTGCTGGCGGGCGGAGGTCGGGCAGGATGCGGCGTCCGTATTGGAATGCGAAGTGTCTTATCGAGTCGAGCGCCACGACGCGGGAGACTGGGGCTGTCATCGAACAACGGTGACCGAGTGTGGAAACTCGAAGGCCAAAGCCGGACCGGTCGTACTTGACGATCGGTCCCGCCCATACGAGCAAGCCATCCTGCAATGGCGGGCCGGGCGAGGTAGCCGCAAGGCTGACCGGCATTGGCTTTGGCACCGGTTTTCCACCCTCGCTGTCAGGCCCGCCGCCCTCCTCTTATGTCGCGCGGCGGACCTTCATCCAACGGTAGGAGGTCCTATGTCGGAAGTCGATCTATCCACGGCGCGGTACAGTCTTGAGACGGTGGCAACAGGTATGGAAGGGGTGCTTGTGCTGCTGGAACAGCATAGCGAGCAGTCGGAGGCCTGCTTTAGTGCGTTTTGTTTGTTGGGGTTGGTGAAGGCGCAGCTGGAGAGTTTGTTGGCAGAGGATTCAGCCGCTTGATCCGGACGCCTTCGGTTGACGACGCATTGCGTCGTCAACCTGAGCAAGCTTGTAATGCTTACTTTGCCGCAGCCTTCACCTGATCACCGGTATAGCTCAGCGACGCCAGCTCTTCCTTCGCCTTCTCAGGCGTTTCCAGCTCCAGCACCACGCGGCCCACCATCAGCCCCAGCGACGGGGAGCTGCGCACGTACTTCGTCTCGCCGGCATCCAGCATGAAGCTGAGCGTCTTCTCGGTTTCGGTCGAAGCCGCCGCGACATACTTGCCAGCCGTGCGGTCCACGAAGAAGAAACCGCCGGGCTTGGATTCGCCCACGACCTGGCTATTCAGGCGAATATCTGGCTGGATGGCCGCCCCGAACATCGACGCCGAACGCAGGAAATAGATCCGGCCCTCGCCCGGCTTCAGCGTGGGCATCGATGCCGCCATCTCGGCGTGCTTCACGCCCGAAGCGCATCCCGCCAGCAGCGACGACACCGCCAGTCCGGCGATCAGCATGCGCGCAATCCGTTTCATTCCGATTCTCCCAAGTTCAAAGGTACTGCTGTCGTTAGCGGGGAGTAGTTCTGCTCCCCAGGCAGATAGAAGCCCACCAGCGTCTTGTTGCGAACGACCAGGTAGGCCTCGTGAACATGGCGGCCCTCGATTGTGAGAATGGTGCCGACGGGGCGGTAGACATCGCCTTGCGGGAGGCGCCCGACCTGCGACCAGGTCGACTTGGCAGCGAGGTCTCGGGAATAGCCGGTGTCGAGCTTGACCTGTGCCGGCGCCAGAAGCTGAACGCGCTTGGCCGTGGCGGCTGGCTGCATGAGCTCCACCGTTGCCGGGGTGGTCGCGATCATTGGGGCGCAGGCGGAGAGTGCCAGGCTAAAGCCTGTGGCGAGCCACAGGCGGCGGGCGCGGAAAGAGAAGGCGGTCATGGCTGGATACCCTCGGGTGTATGGCTCGCAGCCTGTGTGGCTGCGCCCCACAGCAATTGCGCCAGTCGGCACGATGCGGCGCCATTGGCACTTTCCCTTGGCGCCGGCCGGGTTGTCTTCTGAGGCTAATTACGACACTGGGGCGGACATGCTTAATACAAGGCGGCACCCTACAGGAGGAGGGTGCCGCGGGAATTCTCCAGCAAGCTAACACAAATAGAAATCGTCTCCAGCCGAGTCTGGCTGCGGCTACGGAATTCCGCTCAATCCCCCTTGAAACCCGACGCCTTGATCACCGGGGTCCACCGTGCCGAGAGCGCGCTCGCATACCTGGCAACCTCATCAGAAGTGCCGCCCGGCAAGATGTCATAGCCAGCGCGCGCCAGCTTCTCGCGCACATCCGGCATGGCCAGCACCTTGCGCACGGCCTGATACCACTGCGTTGTCACGTCGGGCGGCGTGTTGGCGCGGACGTAAAGCAGATAGCGCGACGACGTCACCAGGTTGGGAAAGCCAGACTCCGCAAAGGTAGGCACATCCGGCAAGGCATCGGCGCGCTTTTCCCCTGCCACGGCCAGCACGCGAAGCTTGCCGCCGCGATGCAGCTCGGTGAAGGTCGTAATGGCGTCCATGCCCGCCGCGACCTGGTTACCCATTATTTCCGTCACCATCGCCGCGCCACCGCGATACGGCACCAGCGTACTGCCGGTGCGGGACTGGCTGACGAACTCCACGGCAAGGAAATGCAGCAGCGAGCCAACCGTGCTGATGCCGATCGAATAGTCAGCCGGCTTGGCCCTGGCGGCCTTGACGAAGTCGGCCAGTGTCTTGATGGGTGAGCTGGCGCTGACCGCGATACCGAACTGGACGCCCGTCACATCGGTGATCGCCGTGAAATCGGTGGCGGGGTTGAAGCGCATATTGCTGTAGATCAGCGGCCCGATGAACATTGGATCGACGGGGGCCAGCAGCACGGTGGTGCCGTCGGCCGGCGCGTTCTTCAGGAATTCGGCCGCCACGCGCGTCCCGGCACCGGGCCGGTTGTCGACGATGACGGTGCGGCCCATTGTGTCTTTCAGCTTCTCGGACAGCAGGCGGCCCATGTAATCGGCCGGCCCTCCCGGCGGGAACGGCACGATGATGCGCGATACGGTCTGCCCCCATGCGGTCCTGGAGAGCAGGCCACCGGTACACAGGGCGGCGGCGGTGCCGGCCAGCATGGCGCGGCGCGACAGCCGCGGGGCGTAAGCAGGTTTGCGTTCGTTCATGGGAAGCTCCTGGGACTAGATGCCGGTTTGCACGTCGGTGAAAGGGGTAAAACGCGTCGCGTCTTCAATGGCCTGGCCGGCGCGCAGCAACAGGTCTTCCCGGAAGCGCCATGCCATCAGCTGCACGCCGACCGGCACGCCGCCGGCCATGCCCGTCGGCACGGACAGCCCCGGCATGCCGAGCATCGCCGTTGCCAGCATGGGGCTCTGTGCGTCCAGCAAGGCCCGGTTCTCTTCTGGCGTGCGGATATCCGCGTCTTGCACGCTCGGGCGCTGCCACGACACCGGCATCAGCACCAGCGGATAGGTTTGCATGAACAGCGACCAGCTTCGTGCGATCGCCTGGCGCCGCGCCAGGGCATCCAGAAAGCCATCGCGATCGGTTTCCTGCATCCCGTCCAGCATGTTGCGCTGGCTTTGCCGCATGGCCTCGTCGCCATGCTGGTCAACGCCTGCGATGATGTTGCGGCGGCTGTCGTCGACCGTCAGCGTGCGCCAGAGCGCTGCCGCTTCCATGAAATCAGGCAGGCTGGCTTCCTCGACGGCGTAGCCCGCTTGCTGCAGCCATTGCGCGGCACTGTCCAGCGCTGCGCTGACCGCGGGATCGACGGGAATGCCCGGACAACGCCGGAACAGCGCGACGCGTATCGGTCCCGGCGGCAACGGCAGTTCCAGCGGCACCGGCACCCATGCCGGGTCGCGCCCGTCATAACGGGCCATGGCGTGGTAGCCGAGCCGCAGGTCGGCAATGCTGCGCGCAAGCGGCCCCTGCACGGACATGAGTTGTGGCGTGATGCTGCGCTCGGCAGTGGCCGACGGGTTGTACGCGGGCACCCGCCCCGTCGTCGGCCGCAAGCCGACGACACCGCAGGCATAGGCCGGATAGCGAATGGAGCCGCCGATATCATTGCCATGCGCCAGCGCTCCCATGCCGGAAGCGACCGCGGACGCGGCACCGCCGCTGGACCCACCGGGCGTGATATCCGCATCCCACGGGTTCAGCGTGCGCCCATGCAGGCCGTTGTCGGTAAACCAGCGCGAGGAATAGGTAGCCGTATTGCTGCGTCCGACGATGATGGCCCCGGCACTGCGCAGGTTTGCGACCACGGGGGCATCCTCACGCGCGATGTTGTGCTTCAGCGGGATCACGCCGTTGGTGGTGGCATGGCCCGCCTGGTCGACATTGATCTTGATCGTGACCGGCACGCCATGGAGCGGCCCCAGTTCTGCGCCCTCGGCGACCTGGCGGTCTGCAACATCCGCGCTGGCCAGCGCCTCTTCTGCCAGCACCTCCGGCAACGCATTCAGACGAGGGTTAAGGGCGTCGATGCGGGCCAGCACGCTGGCCGTGACCTCGCGGCAGGAAATCTCGCGCCGCCGCACGGCATCGGCAATATCGACGGCGCTCCAGCGCCAAAGCAAATCAGCAGGTTTCACGTCAAGGCTCCCAGGATTCAGGCAATAGGAATCCCACCCGCCGTGTCGGATGCGACGATGGCGGTTGGGTGTGCAGAAAAGGGGGGACGCTAGCGCGTCAGGGGATCAGTCGCCCGGGCTCATCAGCAAGCTCCCGCGGTCCACCCGGGATTCGGCCTCCAGGGCCAGGGATTCGGCATGCTCCATGTGCTCCTGCATCAGGGCACGCGCACGCTCCGGGTCGCGCGACCGGAAGGCTTCGATCAGCGCGTTGTGGCTGTGGAAGATCTCTTCATCAAAGTCGTCGAAATCATCCTGCGCATTCCGTACCACGATGACGCGGCGGATGATGTCGTTGAGCAGGCGGCAGAACAACGCCAGCATCGGGCTGCTGCAGGCGTCGGCCAGGCGGTCGTGGAACAGCAGGTCGGCTTCGCGCCGCTCGTTCCAGTCCGTGCTGCCGCCATGTTCCGGGTGGCTCAGCCCGACCAGGGCTTCCAGATCGGCGATATCGGCATCGGTCAGGCGCAAGGCGGCGTTGGCTGCCAGCTCCGGCTCAACCGCGCGGCGCAGGGCGTACAGCGTGACGATGTCGACCGACTGGAAGTACAGGAAGTTGGACACTGCCTCCAGGCATCGCTCATAAGGCGGCTGCGTCAGAGTGGCACCGCCGTTCGGCCCCGTGCTGACCTTGACCAGCCCCTGCGCCTGCAGCGAGGCAAGCGCCTCACGCACCGTCCCGCGTGCGACGCCCATCTGTTCGATCAACGCTGCTTCCTGCGGCAGCTTGTCTCCGACATTCTGGTGCGTCTGCACGATCCAGCGCTTGATATCGTTGACTACCTGGTCCGAACGCTTCACGCGTCTGCTGCCCTCTATCTGAGGAGTGGGCTTGGAGTCCATCGCTTCGTATTTATGATCATAATTACTATGATTATGGTGAAGGACTGGGCTTTTCCTATGCGGGTATTCCCGGCGGCGGGGCGAAAAGCTGATCAGGTCGCAGCATGTCGGGGGACATGGAGGTGTCGGACCTGCCGACATTCGCACTATCCGGGCGCACACCGGCGAACGAAATCCGTCGATTCGGCCCATGGGGCTGGAGAGGCGCTTTGCAGTGGCCTATACCTGAGGCAAGCCAACCATCGTGATCACGAGGTATCCCATGCACCACGCCCTCCCGCCCAACGACGACCCCAACGCCATGGCCTACTGGCGCGCGCGCCGCATGGTGCGTGCCCTGCGCGGCTGGTACATCCACCTGCTGGTCTACGCTGTCGTCAATGGCTGGCTGTGGTTCCGCTTTTTCTACTTTCCCTCGCCGCGGTGGTCGCACTATGCCAGCACCGGCTGGCCGTGGCCGCTGACCACCACCCTGGCCTGGGGCCTGGCGCTGGCGGTGCATGGGTTGCTGGTCTGGACGCGGCTGTCACGCCGCGGACGTGACTGGGAACAGCGCAAGATCCAGGAATTCATGGATCGCCAGTGAATCCCTCAGCCGGCGGCGCAGTGGCGCCGCTGGCTGCCTTACATCTGCCGGAAACGATGCATGTAGGCGCGCGATACCGGCAGTTCGGCTTCGCTGTCGCGCATCCGGACAAAAAGCCGTCCCGACTCATCGCGGCGCGTGCCGGCCACGTATTCCATGTTGACGATGGACGAGCGGTGGATCTGCCAGAACACCTCGGGATCGAGGCCGGCAATCAACTCCGCCAGCGGTGTGCGGATCAGGTGTTCGCCATCGCGGGTATGCACGACCACATACTTGTCGTCGCTCTGGAAATACATCACCTCCTGGATCGGCACGTGGCTGGTGGTATTGCCACGGCTGGCGCGTACCCAGCGCAACTGGCCACCGGTTTCCGCGCGCGGCTGGGCGCGCGTGAGCTGGTTCAGTAGCTGTGCCAGTTCCGGCAAAGGCGCCGCTTCCTGCAACGCCTTGCGCAGCCGCTCGATGGTGCGGCCGAGCCGTTCCTCGCTGACCGGCTTGACCAGGTAGTCAACTGCCGCGCGCTCGAACGCATCGAGCGCGAACTCGTCATAGGCCGTGATGAACACCAGCCGCGTATCGGTTTCAATCCCTTGCGCCACCTCCAGGCCGGACAGGCCGGGCATCTTGATGTCGAGGAAGGCTACGCTCGGCGACAACCGTGCGATGGCGTCGGCAGCTTCGATGCCGTTGGTCGCCTCGGCAACGATCTGCAGTTCCGGCCAAAGGCGTTCCAGCTTGCCGCGCAGATATGCGCGCAGGTGCTCTTCATCGTCGGCAATCAGGGCGGTGGGCGTCATAGGGCGTCTCCGTTTCAGGATGCACGCGGCAGCGGGATTTCAATCAGCACGGCGGTGCCGGGCGAGCGTTCTTCAATGCGTACCTGGGCGTCACCGTCATAGAGCACAGCCAGCCGTTCACGCAGGTTCGAAAGCCCGACGCCGGCGCCGGCCGAGGGGCGAAAGCCCATGCCATCGTCCTCGATGGTTGCGAGCATGCGCGGGCCGCGCCGCTCAAGCCGGACCAGCAGCCGCCCGCCTTCGATCTTGGGCTCCAGCCCATGCTTGATCGCATTCTCGACCACGGGCTGCAGCAGCATCGGCGCCAGCGGCATCGATTCGAGTTCGGGTTCGACATCGACCGAGTAGTGCAGCCGGTCCCCCATGCGGATGCGGATCAGCGCCAGATAGTCTCGCAGCAGCTTCGCCTCCTGCACCACCGTGCCTTGCGTGGCGCGGCTGGCTGCAAGCGATGCACGCAGGTAGGCGATGAAATGCTCCAGCATGAGCGTGGCCTTCTGCGGCGCTGGCTCGATCAGGCTGACCACGTTGGCCAGCGTGTTGAACAGGAAGTGCGGTTCGATCTGGGCCTGCAGCAGGCGCATGCGGGCTTCGACCAGCTGCTTCTCCGTCGACAGCGTGCGCACCTGTTCCTGCGCCATGTATTGCGCGATCTTACGTTCTTCCCACTGCCGCCCGAGCAGGCCGACGCGCCCCCAGGTCATCACGCCGTGAATCGCCAGGCCGATGCCCCAGCCCATGAGCGGCCCACCGGACCACGGCCGATGCGGCGATCCCACCAGATGGAAGCCGATCAGCAATGCATTGACCGCCACGTAGACCATGGCGTGCATATAGAAGAAGCGCAGCGCGCGCACGCGGCGGCGGGCGTCTTCGTAGGCGCGCTGCTCTGGGGCGGATCGCCAGATGCGGGAGTCTGGGGAGTGCACGGGCGGGTGGCTGGGGGCGGAGATAGCGGGAGGTTACCACTGCGATCCGGGCTCTGACATGGGGGTGGCGGGAATCGACGGATCGGCGGCGCGGATCGCCGGAAAGCAGGCGCAGACCGCTTGGCAGCCCCCCGGAGCCGCCGGCTCGCCAGTGTCGCCAACCAGCAAATCACCAAAATTACCGAAATAGCCACCGTTACCGTTTTGTGCCTACAATTGCCCCATAACAAACCTGCCTGACCGCCGTCGCACCGGGTCCGCGGCACCAACCGTGGTCAGCGCAGCTCCTGAACGGGCAATAAGAAGAGCAACAACGCATGGCCACGCTGATTCCCGCGCTGGGTTCGGTCACTTCGCGCATGACCAGTGGAGAGAGACGCTTCGCCGAGCGTCTGGAGACAAAGCTGGAGGACGACTACCTGTGCTGGTATGACGTCGCCATCGGAGAGAAGACCAGGCATCCGGATTTCATCGTCTTCCATCCCAGCCGGGGTCTGCTGGTGCTGGAGGTCAAGGACTGGCGGCTGGATACCATCCGGGAGATCGACCAGCGCGATGTCACGCTGCTGACGGATCGCGGGCAGGTGCGGGAGATGACCCCCCTTGAGCAAGCCCGGCAGTACATGTTCTATGTCACCAACCTGCTGCAGCGTGATCCGCAACTGGTCTGGCCCAGCGGCTCACTGAAAGGCAAACCCTTCTTTCCCTACGGCTGCGGCGTCGTCCTGTCCAACATCACGCGTGCCCAGTTCGACAAGACCAACCTCGGTGACGTCCTGCCGCCGCACCTGGTGATCTGCCAGGACGAGATGTACGAGACGGTCGACGCAGAACACTTCCAGCAGCGCCTGTGGGAGATGTTCCCGGTCAAGTTCACCTTCAAGCTTTCCCTGCCGCAGATCGAGCGGATCCGCTGGCACCTGTTCCCGCAGATCCGCATGCCGGAGCAACGCGCGCTCTTTCCGGAGGATGCCGCTGAGCCGCTGGATATGCCTGACATCCTTCGCGTCATGGATCTCCAGCAGGAGCAGCTGGCACGCAGTCTCGGCGAAGGCCACCGGGTCATTCATGGCGTCGCCGGCTCTGGCAAGACGATGATCCTCGGCTACCGGGCTGAGCATCTGGCAAAGATCGTCACACGGCCAGTTCTCGTGCTTTGCTACAACAAGACCCTCGCGGCCAAGCTGGCGGCGACGATGATCGAGAAAGGCATCGAAGAGAAGGTCCACGTCTATAACTTCCACGCGTGGTGCTCGCGGCAACTAGAGACTTACAACATTGACCGGCCGAAGGGGCGCCCCAGCGATGCGCTGTTTGAGGAAATGGTGAATCGGGTCATCCAGGGCGTGGACCGGAAAGCGATCCCGGCCGGCCAGTACGACGCTGTGCTGATCGATGAGGGGCACGACTTCCGGCCGGAGTGGTTCAAGCTGGTCGTGCAGATGGTGAATCCCGAGAGCAATTCGCTGCTGGTGCTCTACGATGACGCGCAGTCCATTTATGGCGGCGCCAGGAAGCGCGGGATGACCTTTGCCAGTGTGGGCATCCAGGCCCGAGGCCGTACGACCATCCTCAAGCTGAACTACCGCAATACGCAGGAGATACTGGCCGTCGCACGCAGCTTCGCGGATGAGTTGCTGCGGCCGACTGAGGCAGCCGAAGACGAAGCGCCTACCGTGCAACCTGTCGGTGCTGGCCGCCGCGGCAACAAGCCGCTGCTAATCGAATTGCCAAACGTAGAGGCGGAAGCTGAGCGCATTGCGCAGATCCTGACTGACGAGAACCGGGCAGGCACGCCCTGGTCAGAGATGGCAGTGCTCTATCGCCATTGGGATACGGTCGGGCACGTCACTAGTGCGCTGACCCGGAAGGGTATTCCATTCGAATGCCCCCAAGTCACCAAGCGATTTACGCCCGGCGCGGACAGCGTCAAGGTGATCACCATGCATAGCAGCAAGGGGCTTGAGTTTCCGCTGGTGTGCATTCCGGCCACGGGGATGCCGCATAAGCATGATGAGGCGGATGAAGACGAAGCGCGGCTGATGTATGTGGCAATGACGCGGGCTACGCGGCAGTTGGTGATGACGTTTGGGGATGGGTCGCGGTTTGTTGGGAAGCTGCGGGACGCGGTTGGGCGCCTGCAGCAGTAGCTTGTTGGCCCACTGGAATTCCGTGCAGCGAGCGGCAAGGAACTTGGCGTTTCGGGGCGGCCTAGCTGGGCGCTCAGCTCCGTCCAATGGCGTTGCATTCGAGATGGTATCTCGCCGTCTATGCGATCCTAGAGGTGTCTTCTACCAGATCGTCTTCACGTGCGAGTACGCGCGGATTTTCTCGTCGCGGGTAACAAGCGGCACGGCCAGCTTGCGCGCCGTAGCAACGATCATGCGATCCGCGGGATCCTTGTGAAAGTCCCCCGGCAGGTGGACCGATTTGGTTGCAATCTCGGTATCGACGGGGACAAAGCTGATCGCATCGATGTCAGCGATCGTCGCCAGCCAAGTGTCGACGTCCATGGCCAGTACCAGGCGCTCGCGCTCGACCAGCATGGCGACTTCCCACGCGGAGATGGCCGACACGATAATCTGGCCATCCTGTAGCTCGCGATCAATCGCCGCCCGCGCGGGGTCGCTCAGTTCGTCGCTCCCAGTTGCCCACCAGACCAAGGCATGGGTATCCAGCACGATCACTGCCCGGCCTCCCACTCAACGTCCACTGGCTCCGTTGGTGCATCGTAGCGCAGCACGGTGCCGCGCAACACCTGAAGGGGGTCACGCTCCAGCCCGCGATAGGGACGCACTTCGAGTGTGGGCTTGCCGTGGTCCGTGACAATGACCGGATCGCCCGAGGCTTCGATCTGGCGGAAATACTCGAGCGCGCGCGCCTTGAACTCGGTCTTGGAAATCTGGTTGCCGGGCATGGATTGCCTCCCAGTCATTGCTACCAGTCAGGAATTTACGCCAAAATGACTATGCAAACAAGTCATTTCTCGACGCCGGGCAAACTGTGGTGGCAGACCGCCCTGCTCCGCATCGCTTTCTTCCAACGTCAGAAATAGGGGAAGTGAAATGCTCAGTCGTTCGTGCAAGATCACGCCAAAAGCAAAACGGGCTACGCAAGATTGCGTAGCCCGTTTTCAAATTCTGGTGCCGGCTGCAGGACTCGAACCCGCCACCTGATGATTACAAATCAACTGCTCTACCTGATGAGCTAAGCCGGCATATCTGGTGCAGACCGCGATTCTACTGCATTGCGGTCCGCTTTGGGGTGGCTTACTTCACCACTTTCAGTGCGGGCTTCTTGCTGCCGATGCGGGGCACCGGGGGCGGCGTGTCGTCGTCGCCGGGGCCGGTGTCGGCGGTGCTTGCCGAGGTCTCGGCTTCCACCGGGGCCAGCTTGGGCGGCGGGTTGTTTTCGCGCTCGGTGGCGGCCTGGGTTTCCGGCAGGCTGCGTTCGACCGGGAAGGCCATGCCCTGCCCGTTCTCACGGGCGTAGATGGCCAGCACGTTCTCGACAGGGACGTCGATCTTGCGCGAAACGCCGCCGAAGCGTGCGCTGAAGGCGATCCACTCGTTGCCCATATCCAGGCCGCTGGTGGCGTCGAAGCTGACGTTGAGCACGATCTCGTTGTTCTTGACGAACTCGCGCGGCACGCTGGTGTTGGCGTCGACGAAGACGGCGATGTACGGCGTGAAGCCGTTGTCCGTGCACCATTCATAGATGGCGCGGATCAGGTAGGGCTTGGTGGAGGTTTCAGGCATTGTGCTTCCAATGGCGCCGTGGTGGCCCGAGGGCGGATGCTTTCGGGCCGGTGCCGGTTAGCGGCGCATCACCTTCTCGGACGGGGTGAGCGCTTCGATGTACGCGGGACGGCTGAAAATGCGTTCAGCATACTTCAGCAGCGGCGCGGCGTTCTTCGACAGCTCAATGCCGTAGTGATCCAGGCGCCACAGCAGCGGCGCGATGGCGACGTCGAGCATCGAGAACTCTTCGCCCAGCATGTACTTATTCTTGACGAAGATCGGCGCAAGCTGCGTCAGGCGGTCGCGGATCGCGGCGCGGGCGCGTTCGTGGTTCTTCTCCGCGGCCTTGCCCTTTTCGTTCTCCAGCGTGTAGACGTGGGTGAACAGTTCCTTTTCGAAGTTGAACAGGAACAGGCGGGCGCGGGCACGCTGCACCGGGTCAGCCGGCATCAGCTGCGGGTGCGGGAAGCGCTCATCGATGTATTCGTTGATGATGTTCGACTCATACAGAATGAGGTCGCGCTCGACCAGGATGGGGACCTGGCCGTACGGGTTCATCACCGAAATATCTTCGGGCTTGTTGAACAGGTCGACGTCGCGGATTTCAAAATCCATGCCCTTTTCAAACAGGACAAGGCGGCAACGTTGGGAAAACGGGCAAGTCGTACCCGAATACAACACCATCATGGTTGGATTCCTTGGGCTTAGCCGAAGCAGGGTCGGACAGTAAGGTCTGACATTCTGCCAAAGTCGGCCACCAGAAAGCAAATTAGTGGCAAATAGCGCACTTTACTGGTGCGCTTCTGCAGGCTTTCCAAGGGAAAAGGCCAGGGGCGGTGCTGCTTTCGCAGCGGCCACCCCTGGCCTTTGTCCTGTCCGGGCCCGGATTCGGGCCCCTGGCATGCCTTACTTCACGTCTTTCCAGTACGCGGCGTTGAGGCGCCAGGCAAAGACGGTGAACACGCCCAGGAACAGCAGCACCCAGACGCCCAGGCGCTTGCGGTGGTTCTGCGCGGGCTCGGCCATCCAGTCCAGGAAGCCGACCAGGTCGGCGGTGGCCTGGTCGTACTCGACCTTGCTCAGCTTGCCCTGGCTCAATTGCTCGAAGCCGGCGAACTTGTGCACCTTCTCGCCGTGCTCTTCCACTTCCGTGAACTTGGCGGCGCGCTGGCCCTGCAGTTCCCACAGCACGTGCGGCATGCCGACGCTCGGGAACACCAGGTTGTTCCAGCCGGTGGCGCGGCTGTCGTCCCGGTAGAACGTGCGCAGGTAGGTGTAGAGCCAGTCGTCGCCGCGGGCGCGGGCGATCACCGACAGGTCCGGCGGCTGCGCACCGAAGAAGGCCTTGGCTTCCTTCGGCTGCATGGCGATGGTCATGGTCTCGCCGACCTTGTCCGCGCTGAACAGCAGGTTTTCGCGGATCTGGTCGTCGGTCAGGCCGATGTCCTTGAGCCGGTTGTAACGCATCATCGATGCGCCGTGACAGTTCAGGCAGTAGTTGACGAACACCTTGGCGCCGCGCTGCAGCGACGACAGGTCAGCAGTGTTCACCGGTGCCGGCTCAAGGGGGAAGCCCCCCTCGGATGCCATGGCAGGCGCGCCGGCAAAGCAGGCGCCGGCCAGCGCGAGGATCGAAAGCAGCTTTTTCATCTTGTGTCCTTGTGCTCTTGTCGGGGTTCGCTTCGCTCAGTGCGGGTGGAACGTGACACGCTCCGGGACCGGCTTGAACTCGCCGACACGGCTCCACAGCGGCATGGTCAGGAAGAAGGCAAAGTACAGCAGCGTACCGAGCTGCGACACCTTCTCACCGACCGGCGACGGCGGTTGCACGCCAAGATAGCCGAGCACCAGGAACACCACCACGAAGACGGTCAGGATGGTCTTGTGGAAGGCAGGACGATAGCGGATGGACTTGACCGGCGAGCAGTCCAGCCACGGCAGGAAGAACAGGATCACCACCGAGCCGCCCATCACCAGCACGCCCCAGAACTTGGCGTCGATGAAGTAGAAGCCCACGGCCAGGATCACCGCGATGGCGATCGCGCCGACCTTGATGCGTGCGTCCTTGCTGCGCAGGAACACCATGCCGAGCAGCAGCGCGAAGAACACCCACAGGATCGGCAGGAAGTTCGACGTGGTGGCGCGCAGCATCGAGTAGAACGGCGTGAAGTACCACACCGGCGCGATATGCGGCGGGGTCTTCAGCGGGTCAGCCGGGAAGAAGTTGTTGTGTTCCAGGAAATAGCCGCCCACTTCCGGGAAGAAGAAGATCACGGCCGAGAAGAGCAGCAGGAAGCCGGCAACGCCCAGCGTGTCGTGCACCGAGTAGTAGGGGTGGAACGGGATGCCGTCCAGCGGGATGCCCTTCTCATCCTTCTTGGCCTTGATCTCGACGCCGTCCGGGTTGTTCGAACCGACTTCGTGCAGCGCGATGATGTGGGCAATGACCAGGCCCAGCAGCACCAGCGGCACGGCGATGACGTGGAACGAGAAGAAGCGGTTCAGCGTTGCATCGCTCACCACGTAGTCACCACGGATGAACAGCGACAGGTCCTGGCCGATCACGGGAATCGCCGAGAACAGGTTCACGATCACCTGGGCGCCCCAGTACGACATCTGGCCCCATGGCAGCAGGTAGCCCATGAAGGCTTCCGCCATCAGGCACAGGAAGATCAGGCAGCCGAAGATCCAGACCAGCTCGCGCGGCTTGCGGTACGAACCGTACAGCAGGCCCCGGAACATATGCAGGTAGACCACGACGAAGAAGGCCGAGGCGCCGGTCGAGTGCATGTAGCGCACCAGCCAGCCCCAGGGGACTTCGCGCATGATGTATTCCACGCTGGCGAAGGCCACGGGAATGCCGGCGGCGTTCAGCGTGGCGTCGGGCTTGTAGTTCATCACCAGGAAGATGCCGGTGACGATCTGGATCACCAGCACCAGCAGCGCCAGCGAACCGAAGAAGTACCAGAAGTTGAAGTTCTTCGGCGCGTAGTACTTGGAGAGGTGGTCTTCCCACAGTTGGGTTGCGGGGAAGCGGGCGTCGATCCAGCCCAGCAGGCCGGTCGTCTTGACTTGTTTTTCGGCCGCCATGATCAGGCTTCTCCTTTCTCGTCCTTGCCGATCACGATCTTGCTGTCGGTCAGGAACTGGTAGGGGGGAACATCGAGATTCTGCGGAGCCGGCTTGTTCTTGAAGACGCGCCCGGCGAGGTCGAAGGTCGACCCGTGGCAGGGGCAAAGGAAACCGGGATCAGTGCCGAGCTGAGAATTGGCACCGGGGCCGAAGGGGCCCGAAGGCGAGCAGCCCAGGTGGGAACAGATACCCACCACGACCAGGACGTCCTTGTGGTCTGCGCGCGAACGGGTTTCGTTCTTGCAGTACTCAGGCGTTTTCATGGTGAATGGCACGTCGGAATTGGGATCGGCCACCTCGCCGTCCGTCTTCTTCAGCGACGCCAGTTGTTCGTCCGTGCGCCGCATGATCCAGACTGGCTTGCCGCGCCATTCGACAGTCATCATCTCGCCTGGCTTCAGCGCGCCAATATCCGCCTCGACTGGAGCACCCGCGGCTTTGGCCTTCTCCGATGGTGCAAAAGTACTGACGAAAGGAACCGCTACCGCTACGCCTCCGACGCCGCCAGCGACGGATGTCGCGATCAACCAATTGCGGCGACCTTTATCCACGCTCTTCACGTCTTGCTGGTCACTCATTCCAAACCCCAGGGGAAGTCAATTTAGATTTTGCGTCAACCATAAAGTGTACCTTAGACACCAGCGCACTAGATAGGCAGAAAATGCCACGGCCATGCGCGATTATCGGACGTGCAACCCGGAAAGCGGCTTCGGTGCTTGCTTTCCGGTGAGTGATGCGGCAGGCTTCGAGCTTGAAACCGTTCATCGCTAGTGACAAGAAGGAGAACCCCCCATGGGCATGATCTCGGAATTCAGAACCTTCGCCGTACGCGGCAACGTGATCGACCTTGCGGTCGGTGTGATCATCGGCGCGGCATTCGGCAAGATCGTGGATTCAGTGGTCAACGACCTGATCATGCCGTTGGTGGGCCGCGTGATCGGCAAGCTGGACTTCTCCAGTATGTTCATCGTGCTGGCGGATCCCCCACCGGGAACACCCACTACGTTCGATGCCCTGAAGAAGGCCGGCGTGCCCGTCTTTGCCTACGGCAATTTCCTGACCATCGTTGTCAACTTCCTGATCCTGGCCTTCATCATCTTCCTGATGGTGCGTGCCTTTAACAGGATGCGCGCCGCGGAACCGGAAGCAGCGCCCGCCGCACCGCCTGAGGAAGTCGTGTTGCTTCGTGAAATCCGCGACAGCCTGAAGACCCGCTGATTGGTGCGCCATATGCGCGCCGAACCCGGAAGATAAAACGGCCCCGATGGGGCCGTTTTGTTTTGCGTCAGATCAGACGGGATTAGGAATATCGATAAACGTGTGGCGCAGGCCAAAGCGTTCGGCCACATGCTCGCCAAGCGAGCGGATGCCGTAGCGCTCGGTGGCGTGATGACCGGCGGCAAGATACGCCACGCCGCTTTCGCGCGCCAGGTGCGTGGTCTGCTCCGAGACTTCGCCGCTCAGATAGGCATCGACACCCGCGGCCACCGCGGCATCGAAATAACCTTGCGCCCCGCCCGTGCACCAGCCGACGGTGCGGATCATCTGGTCCGGCTCGCCGATGGCCAGCGGCTCGCGCCCCAGCACGCCACCAACGTGCGCGGCCAGCGCAGAGAGCGGCATCGGCGCGGGCAGCGTGCCGGTCCAGCCGAGCTGGTCGTCGCTGAAGCGGCCGGTCGGCGTAAAGCCGAGCTGCAGGCCGAGCTGGGCGTTGTTGCCGAACTCAGGGTGGTTATCCAGGGGCAGGTGGAAGGCGAACAAGTTGACGTCCGCGCCCAGCAGGCGCTTCAGACGCGCGTGCTTCTGCCCGACCACGCGCGCATCTTCGTTTTTCCAGAAGTAGCCGTGATGGACGAGGATGGCGTCGGCCCCCGCTTCGATCGCGGCATCGACCAATGCCAGGCTTGCCGTCACTCCCGTCACGACGTGTGTGACTTCCGAGCGACCTTGCACTTGCAGCCCGTTGGGACAATAGTCCTTGTAGCGGGAAACTTCCAACAGGTCGTTCAAGTACAATTCAAGCTCTTTTGTTTTCATTTTCTGCTCAAAACTCCAATATGTTGCGGCGCTTTTGGCTGTTCTTTGCCCAGGCTGTCACCGTCGTGCTGGCGGTCTGGTTCGTCGTGGCAACGCTCAAGCCTGATTGGCTGCAGAGGGGGCGCGTCGCGGTCCAGTCCGGTTCGCCCATCGTGGCGCTCAAGGAAGTCGTGCCCAACGTGTCCGGTCCTGCGGCCGAAGGGTCTTACAGCGAAGCCGCCCAGGTGGCCATGCCGGCGGTGGTCAATATCTTTACCAGCAAGAACGGCAACAAGCGCTCGCCCAACCCGCAGGCCGAGGATCCGTGGTTCCGCTTCTTCTTTGGCGACCGCCTGCCTGAGCGGCAGGAGCCGGTCTCCAGCCTGGGGTCTGGCGTCATTGTCAGCGCCGAGGGTTACATTCTAACCAACCACCACGTAGTCGACGGCGCCGATGAAATCGAGATCGCGCTGACCGACGGCCGCAAGGCCAACGCCAAGGTGGTGGGCTCCGACCCGGAAACCGACCTGGCCGTGCTCAAGGTGACGCTCAAGGACCTGCCCGCGATCACGCTGGGCCGGCTTGAGAACGTGAAGGTCGGCGACGTGGTGCTAGCCATCGGCAACCCGTTCGGCGTCGGCCAGACGGTGACGATGGGCATTGTCTCGGCGCTGGGCCGCAGCCACCTGGGCATCAATACCTTCGAGAACTTCATCCAGACCGATGCGGCCATCAACCCGGGCAACTCGGGTGGCGCGCTGGTGGATGCGCAGGGCAACCTGCTGGGCATCAATACGGCGATCTACTCGCGTTCGGGCGGCTCGCTGGGGATCGGCTTTGCCATTCCCGTGTCGACCGCCAAGCAGGTGATGGAATCGATCATCTCCACCGGCAGCGTGACGCGCGGCTGGATCGGGGTCGAGCCGCAGGACATGACGCCCGAGATCGCCGAATCGTTCGGCCTCGATGCCAAGGAAGGCGCACTGATCGCCGCAGTGGTCCAGGGCGGGCCGGCCGACAAGGCAGGCGTGAAGCCCGGCGATGTGCTGACCAAGGTGGATGGCTTGTCGATCACGGACACGACCGCGCTGCTCAATGCGATTGCCCAACTCAAGCCAGGCGTGGACATCAAGATGACCGTGATCCGCCGCGGCAAGGCAACGGACCTGACGGTGACGATCGGCAAACGGCCTCCGCCGCCGCGCCGCGCACTGCCGTTTGAAGAGGAAGAGTGAGGCTCGGCACGACACGGGCCTGAAGAAAGAACCCCGCCGCCTTGGCGGGGTTTTTTGTGCCCGGTGGCCAGGCAGCCCGCCGCGTCACGGTGATGCGACGGGAAACAATGGACCTGAGCGGCAGACACCGCGCCTCGATGGCATGGCGGCCCACATCAATGCCCGTGAGGGTCGTAGGCAGGGCAGCCCCTCGAATCCTGTCCACGTGCTGGCGGGCCGCAATCCGCGCCGGCAACGCCTTCCCGATCGTCAGCAAGACGAAGCAGAATTCCCTGCGCGCCGCGAGCCACCCGCTCCCCCTCCCTGCCCGGCTGCCGATGCGCAACATGACACGCGAAGCACGGCAACATGCACAACCCGGCCTGTGCCTGCTCTTGGCAGCCCCACAAGACAAGAGGCCGGCATCCTTACGGATGCCGGCCTCTTGGTTCAAGCCAATCCTAAGCGAGCTTACGCTCGCGTCAGATTAGAACTTGTGGCGCAGACCAACCACGGCGCCGAACTGGTTGTCACCTTCGCCGCTGGCGTTGGTGCTAACCTTGCCGAAGCCGTCCAGGCCCAGGTTGGAGTTGTTCTTGTTCAGAACGTAACCCAGGCTCAGGTAGGCATCGGTACGCTTCGAGAAAGCGTAGTCAGCCGAAGCCACGAAGCTCCACGGATCGCCCTTCTGGCCGCGGAAGTCTTGGTAGTAAGCAGCGCCGGTCAGCGACAGAGCCGGGGTCACTTGGTAGCCAACGCCCAGCCAGTACAGGTTCGACGATGCCTTGGCACCGGTGATAGCCTGGATGTTCTGGCCCTGGAACGGCAGCGCGCCCAGATCCACACCCTTTGCCCAACGGTAGCCAGCGTAGACCTTAGCCGGGCCGAAGCCGTACGAGCCAGCCACCGAAGCGCGGCGGATCGTAGCGTCCGGGTTCACGACCGTGCCCACGGCGTTTGCCGAAGCCAGGTTGACTTCGTCATAGGCAGCACCGACCGCGAACGGACCAGCAGCGTAGGTCAGGTTCGCGCCGAATTCACGGCCGAGCTTGGCCGAACCCGGGACTTCGCCCAGGGCGCCGGCGCCGGTGTTTGCACCAGCGCTGTACAGGGCGCTGGCGGTCAGGCCACCGAACGTGCCAATGTACTTGACCGAGTTGTCAGCACGGCTGGCGAAAGCGGCGTCCTGAGCGGTGATCGAGTACTTGTTCGAAATGGCCATCGGGTCGAACTGCAGACCGAAGTCATAGAACGGGGTCTGGTGACGACCCAGGCTCAGCTGGCCATATTGGCTAGCCAGACCGACGTAGGCTTGGCGGCCGAACAGGCGGTTGTCGTTACCCGACTTGCCGTCGTCCAGGTTGAAACCGCTTTCCAGCACGAAGACGCCCTTCAGGCCGCCGCCCAGGTCTTCCACGCCACGCAGGCCCCAACGGCTGCCCGACAGGTTACCCGAGGTCATGCGAACCACGTCGTGGCCATTCGGTTGGTTTTGCTGGTATTCGATACCGGCATCGACCACGCCGTACAGGGTTACGCTCGATTGGGCATAGGCGCCACCAGCGGCCAGAGCGGCGACGGCAGCAGCAAACAGTTTCATCTTCATATCGACACTTTCCTTGTCAACTGATTGGGAAATCTTGGTTGCCCAAGTACTTGGGCGACGCATTAACGTTCACGTCTGTTGCGTATTATGTGCCAGCCCCCCCGGCCGTCAGAAGGCTTTTTCGGCGTAAACCATGCCCACTGGCGGTTTTTGTTGTCGGGGAGCAACAGGAATGGGTAGAAAAATCCCCGTTTTGGTGCAAAACAGGGATGGCAGGCCGACAAGATCTCCTACCTCAGCCGAATTAGTCCGGCTGCGTTTCCCCTGAAGCGGTGGCTTCAGGTGCCGGGCGGCCCACAAAGCGCGCCAGCAGTAGTCCCAGTTCATAAAGCGCCACCAGCGGCACGGCCAGCAGCAGCTGCGACAGCACATCGGGCGGGGTCACGATGGCCGCGATGATGAACGCCCCCACGATTACATAGGGGCGGATCTGCTTGAGCTTTTCCAGTTCCACCACGCCAAAGCGCACCAGCACGATCACCACCACCGGCACTTCGAAGGTAATGCCGAAGGCCAGGAAGGTGGTCATGGCAAAGCTGAGGTACTTGTCGATGTCGGTCGACATCTCCGCCCCCAACGGGGCGTTGTAGTGCGCCATGAAATGGAACACCGTGGGGAACACCAGGAAATACGCGAATGCCACGCCGCACAGGAACAGGAAATAGCTGCTCGATACCAGCGGCAGGATCAGGCGCTTCTCATGCTGGTACAGGCCGGGCGCGACAAACTGCCAGATCTGGTACAGCACCCACGGCAATGCGATCAGGAAGGCCACCAGCAAGGTGACTTTCATCGGCACGAAGAACGAGCCGGTGACATCGGTCACGATCATCTTGCCGCCCTTGGGCAGCGACTCCATCAGCGGCGCGGCAAACAGGTTGAAGATGAGCGGCGCCCAGTAGACCAGGCTGACGAAGACCAGGATGATGCCGGCCACCGCCTTGACCAGGCGTTGGCGCAGCTCGACCAGGTGGGAAATAAAGGTTTCCTGCTGCGACTCGTCTTGCGGGTCTTGGGGATCTGGGGACCGGGTGTCGCTCATGGCGTGAACCGCTCAGCCGCGGGGGCTGGCAAGGTGGATCGATGGGGCCGCAACGCGGCGGCGCGCGAGTGCGACCAGGACTGCGGCCACGACGGCAGCGGCCGGAACGACGGCCGGCAAGGTGTTGCCGCGGCGCATGCTCACTCGAAGAAGGATCGGGATGGCCGGGTGACCGGCCGGTGGCGCTTGACCCGCGCCGCGCCTGACTGCACCCAGACGCGGACATTGTGCTGGCGCTTGAACCAGAGTGGGCGGGCGCCCTGCTTGACGCGCCAGCTCTTGCGCCCGTTGTGCGCCTTGTGGGCCGCATCCCAGCTTGGCACAAAGCCGCCACTGGCGTCGGCGCTGCCGCCGCTGGTTCCCTCGGCACCACCCAGGGCTTCGTTCAGCGCCTGGGTCTGCTCGCTGACTTCCTTGTGGATGGTGCGCTCGACATCGCGCGCGGCGTCCTCGAATTCCGTGCGCATCTTGCGCAGTTCTTCCAGTTCAACCTCGCGGCTGACCTCGGCCTTGACGTCGTTGATGTAGCGCTGCGCCCGGCCGACCAGCGCGCCCACCGTGCGCGCAACCTTGGGCAGCCGTTCGGGACCGATCACGATCAGTGCCACGGCGCCGATCAGCGCCAGCTTGGAAATGCCGAGATCAATCATGCGGACACATCATGCGGACAATATGCGGAAAAGCGCAGGCGCGGGACGACACGCGGGCAGCGAGGTTTGCGTAGAAGGGATGGCACACCGCCGGATTACTGCTGGCGGGTCTTTTCCTTGGCTTCGACGTCGATGGTGGTGGAGTCGCGCAGTTCCTTGGACTGGGCAGGATCGGCGGCCGCCTTGCCTTCGCCTTCCTTCATGCCATCCTTGAAGCCCTTAACCGCGCCGCCCAGGTCCTGGCCGATATTGCGCAGTTTCTTGGTGCCGAACACGAGCATGACGATCACCAGCACGATCAGCCAGTGCCAAATGCTAAACGAACCCATTTCTTGCTCCTGATGAAGCCGCGGGCGCAATCAGATATGCCCGGACCCGTTGTTCCGTCCCGTTATGGCCGCGCCGGGCGACGGTTGCCGGCGCAGCTTCTGCCCGGGGCGTTTCCGCCGCGGGCGCTCCCATGCCAAGGCTGCCCGGTCAGGGCAGCGGTGCCTTCCACGCGTGGCGCGGCCCACCCAGCACATGCAGGTGCAGGTGGTAGACCTCTTGCCCACCGTCCGGGCCGGTATTGATCACCGTCCGAAAACCGTTGGCACAGCCTGCCGCGCGCGCCAGTTCAGGCACCTTCAGCATCATTCTAGCAAGCACCGCCCCTTCGCCGGCGCCGCAATCGGCCAGCGAGTCGACATGCAACCTGGGAATAACCAGAAAGTGTACCGGGGCCTTGGGATGGATATCGTGGAAGGCCACCATGTCGTCGTCTTCATAGACCTTGCGCGACGGTAGCTGGCCGGCCACGATCTTGCAGAAGATGCAATTATCCTGAGCGTTCATGAAGATTTCATTGCGACGGCCGCGGCACCCGCTGTCACCTTCGCGCGCCCGGCCTGCCCGGCATCAGAACTGCTGATCCGGGTACATCGGCTTGCTGTCATTCAGGTACAGCCAGCCCTTGACGATACGATACAGCATCCACAGCGACAGCACGCCCCAGACCGCAAAGGCCAGCGGTATCAGCACGACTGTCGCAAACAGCACCCCGCCCAGCACGCCCCACACCACCGACCACCAGAACGAGCGGATCTGCCAGGCGAAGTGCGAGGCATAGAGCGAACCGCGCGCGTCGTCGCGCTTGACGTAGTCGATCACGATGGCGATCAGCGCGGTGATGCCGCCGGTCAGCCAGAAGATCGCATACAGGGCATACAGGATGTGCAGCAGCTTGCGCAGGCTGCTCAACTGTTCGCCGCTTGGAGTGGTGACTTGCCCGGTGTAGTCGTTCGCCATCATTGCCCTTGGTTGGAAACCTGCCTTGCGGGCAGGCGGAAGACCGGCCGGCGCCTGCGCCAGCTAGTCCTTGCGCCGGGCCTTTTCCTCGAGGCCAGACAGCCCCTCGCGCCGCGCGAGCTCGTTGACCACATCCGCCGGGGTCAGACCGAAGTTGGCCAGCAATACCATGCTGTGGAACCACAGGTCGGCCACTTCATAGACCACCTTGCCGGCCTCGGCGCCGCTCTGCCCGGCGGCGCGCGCGTCCTTGGCGGCCATCACGGTCTCGGTGGCTTCCTCGCCGATCTTCTTCAGGATGGCATCGTCGCCCTTGCTGAACAGGCGCGCCACGTAGGACTTGTCAGGGTCGCCGCCGTTGGCGGGCTTGCGCGATTCCAGCACTTCGGCCAGGCGCGCCAGGACATCATTGCTGCTGAGTTGGGTGTCGCTCATGGCTTGGTGTAGATCTGGGCAGGGTCCTTCAGCACCGGCTCGACCGTGTGCCAGTCGCCGGCTTCCACATCGCCCTCGAACTTCTGGAAGAAGCAGGAATGGCGTCCGGTATGGCAGGCGATATTGTCGATCTGGGTCACCTTGAGCAGCACCACGTCTTCATCGCAGTCCAGGCGGATCTCATGCACTTTCTGCACGTGGCCGGACTCTTCGCCCTTGTGCCACAGGCGCTTGCGCGAGCGCGACCAGAATACGGCCTCGCCCAGCTCCACGGTGCGCTGGAGCGCGTCGCGGTTCATGAAGGCGAACATCAGCACGTCATTCGAGCCGACTTCCTGCACGATCACCGGCACCAGGCCGTTATCGTCCCATTTGACCTTGTTGAGCCACTTCTTTGCCATGATCAGATCCGCACGGGAATGCCCTCGCGGGCCATGAATGCCTTGGCTTCGCCTACGGTGTGTTGGCCGTAGTGGAAGATGCTGGCGGCCAGCACCGCGTCGGCGCGGCCCTGGGTGATGCCGTCGGCCAGGTCCTGCAGGCCGCCGACGCCGCCCGAGGCGATCACCGGCACCGGCACGGCGTCGCTGACGGCGCGGGTCAGTTCCAGGTCGAAACCACTCTTGGTGCCATCGCGGTCCATGCTGGTCAGCAGGATCTCGCCGGCGCCGCGCGCGGCCATCTCTCGCGCCCATTCGACCGCATCCAGGCCGGTGGCCTTGCGCCCGCCGTGGGTGAAGACTTCCCAGCGCGGCGCTTCGCCCGGGGCGGAACTGCGCTTGGCGTCGATCGCCACCACGATGCACTGCGAGCCGTACTTTGCGGTCGCGTCCGACACCAGCTGCGGATTGGCGATGGCTGACGAGTTGACGCTGATCTTGTCCGCGCCGGCATTGAGCAGGCGCCGCACGTCTTCGACCGTGCGCACGCCGCCGCCCACCGTCAGCGGGATAAAGACCTGCGACGCCACATCCTCGATGATGTGCAGCATCAGGTCACGCCCGTCGCTGGTCGCGGTGATGTCCAGGAATGTGATTTCATCGGCGCCCTGCTCATCATAGCGGCGCGCGATTTCCACGGGATCGCCCGCGTCGCGCAGCTCGACAAAGTTGACGCCCTTGACCACCCGCCCGTTGGTCACGTCCAGGCAGGGGATGATACGTTTGGCTAGCATGAGATTCCTTGTCCGCCGCCAGTTCCGGCCTGGCGGCGGCTGCGCCCGCGGCGCGTTGCCTTATTGCCCGTCGCGCAGCTTGTCCGCCAGTGCCTGCGCGGCGGCAAAGTTGAGATCCCCGGAGTAGATCGCTCGGCCGCAAATGACGCCTTCGACACCTTCGCCCTCGACGGCGCAGAGGTTGTTGATGTCGGCCAGGTTGGACAGCCCGCCGCTGGCGATCACCGGAATCGACATCGATTGCGCCAGCTTGACGGTGGCATCGATATTGATCCCCTGCAGCATGCCGTCGCGGCCAATATCCGTGTAGATGATGGCCTCGACGCCGTAGTCTTCATACTTGCGTGCCAGGTCCGCCACCTCGTGGCCGGTCAGCTTGCTCCAGCCGTCGGTCGCCACCTTGCCGTCCCTGGCATCCAGGCCGACGATGATATGGCCGCCGAAGGCCGAGCAGGCGTCCTTCAGGAAACCGGGGTTTTTCACCGCGGCCGTGCCGATGATGACGTACGACAGGCCGTCATCCAGCCAGCGTTCGATGGTGTTCAGGTCGCGGATGCCGCCCCCCAGCTGCACCGGGATCTCGTCGCCGACCTCGGCGATGATGGCCTTGATGGCCTCCTCGTTGCGGGGCTTGCCCACGAACGCGCCGTTCAGGTCCACCAGATGCAGGCGGCGGGCGCCCTGCTCCACCCAGTGCCGTGCCATGGCGGCGGGATCTTCGGAAAAGACGGTGGCCTGGTCCATGTCGCCTTGTTTGAGGCGTACACACTGACCGTCCTTCAGGTCGATGGCCGGAATGAGCAACATATGCGTGACGAGCGTGGTTGAGTGATAGAGATTGAGCGAGACCGGCGCTGCCGGTCAGGTCGGGTCGATAGTCGATCGGAAACAGGTCGGGTGACGGGTCGAGTTAGCGGTCGATGATCGGTAAAAAAACGAATCGGGTCAGGGATTCCAGTGGACGAAGTTCCGGTACAGCTGCAGGCCCAGGGCCGCGCTCTTCTCGGGGTGGAACTGCGTCGCGAAAATATTATCGCGCGCTACCGCGCTGGTAAATACGACTCCGTATTCCGTTTCACCGGCAACATGGGCCGGGTCCTGCGCCTGCACATAGTAACTGTGGACGAAATAGAACCAGCTGTCGTCCGGGATACCGTCCCACAGCGGGTGCGGCCTGGCCTGGCGAACCCGGTTCCAACCCATCTGCGGCACCTTGTAGCGCGAGCCGTCGGGCTGCGTCATGCCGTCCAGCGCAAAGCGCACCACCTGGCCGGGCATCAGGCCCAGCGCCGGCGTACGGTCCACGCCGGCCCGGCTTTCGGTGCTGAACTGGAACAGCATCTGCTCGCCCACGCACACGCCCAGCATCGGCTTGCTGGCGGCGGCCTGCACCACCGCCTCCTGCAGCCCGGACGCGCCCAGCGCCGACATGCAGTCGGGCATCGCGCCCTGGCCGGGCAGCACCACGCGGTCGGCCGAGCGGATGCCTTCGGGGGCATTCACCACGCGCACGTCCGCTTCCGGCGCCGCGGCACGCAGCGCCTGCGCCACCGAGCGCAGGTTGCCCATGCCGTAATCCACAATTGCTATGGTAGTCATGATTTCAAAACAGGCAACAATGTCTTCAGCCCGTCCACAATGAATTCCACGGCCAGCGCCGACAGGATCAGCCCCATCAGGCGCGTGCCGATATTGATGCCGGTGCGGCCGATGACCCGGGCAATCGGGTCGGCCGCGCGAAACACCAGGTACACCACCGCACCGATCACCACGCCCAGGCCGACCAGGATCAGCAACTGGTACCAGTGCTGGGTCTTGCCGGCATAGACGATCACCGTGCTGATCGAGCCCGGCCCGGTCAGCAGCGGCAGCGCCAGCGGCACCACCGCGATGCTGGACTTTACCTCGGCCTCGTCCTCTTCTTCCGGCGTGGCCTTGGTGCGGCTGGTCTGCGCGTTCAGCATGTTCATGGCCATCATGATCATGATGAGCCCGCCACCCACCTGCAGCGACGCCACCGAGATATTGAAGAACTCGATGATCTGCTGCCCCAGCAAGGCCGACACCGCCACCACGATCGCCACCGAAACCGATGCGATCTTGATGGTACGCAGCTTTTCCGCTTCCGTCTGCAGGCTGGTCAGGCTGATGAAGAACGGGATCGCCCCGATCGGGTTGATCAGCGCCAGCAGCGAAATAAACGACTTGAGCGTATCCATCGGTTGCGGGTCGCCAGCATCGCTGGCCAGGTTCAGGCTTGGAAGGTCAGCGGGCGCCGCAACCAGCCGGCACGCCTACCGTGGTGGAAAGGTCAGAGCGTACCCTTGGTCGACGGGATCGTGTTCGCCGCGCGCGGGTCCAGCTCCACCGCCATGCGCAGTGCCCGGCCAAAGGCCTTGAACACGGTCTCGCACTGATGGTGGGCATTGATGCCGCGCAGGTTGTCGATATGCAGGGTCACGCCCGCATGGTTGACGAAGCCGCGGAAGAACTCGATGGTCAGGTCCACATCGAAGCTGCCCACGCGCGCACGCGTGAACGGCACGTGGAATTCCAGGCCGGGGCGGCCGGAGAAATCGATCACCACGCGCGACAGGCATTCGTCCAGCGGCACATAGCTGTGGCCGTAGCGGGTGATGCCCTTCTTGTCGCCGATGGCTTTTGCCACGGCCTGGCCGAGCGTGATGCCCACGTCTTCCACCGTGTGGTGGTCGTCGATATGCGTGTCGCCGGTGGCTTCGACCTCCAGGTCGAACATGCCATGCCGGGCGATCTGGTCCAGCATGTGGTCAAGGAACGGCACGCCGGACGCCAGTTTCTGGCGGCCGCTGCCGTCGAGATTCAGGGAAACGCGAATTTGCGTTTCCGAAGTATTGCGGGTGACCTCTGCAACACGCATGGTGTTAATCCTGCAGCGACGCTGCGAATGCCTCAAGGAACTGCGCGTTTTCTTCGGGGGTGCTGACCGTGACGCGCAGACAATTGGCCAGCAACGGGTGCATTTTACTCACGTTCTTGATCAATACCTTGCGGGCCAGCAGCCGGTCGAACGTCTGTGCAGCATCCGGCACGCGCGCCAGCAGGAAGTTGGCGGCGCTGGGGAACACCGTCACCCCCGCGTGGGCGGCCATGCCGTCGGCCACGCGGGTGCGTTCGGCGCGCAGCTGCGCGGCCTGTTCGTCCAGCACCGACACATGCTCCAGCGCGAACAGCGCTGTCGCTTCGGTCAGCACATTGACGTTGTAGGGCGGGCGCACCTTGTCGAGCTGCGACAGCCATTCCGGCGCGCCGGCCAGGTAGCCCAGCCGGATGCCGGCCAGGCCCAGCTTGGATACGGTTCGCATCACCAGCAGGTTGCCGAATTCCGTCAGGCGCGGCATCCAGCTGTGCTGCGCGAACGGCTGGTAGGCCTCGTCGACCACCACCAGGCTGTTGCAGACCTCGCCCTGGGCGGCGCGGACGATGGCCTCCATGTCGGCGGCATCGAACAGGTTGCCGGTCGGGTTGTTCGGGTAGGCCAGGTAAATGATGGCGGGCTGGTGCTCGGCCATCGCCGCCAGCATGGCGGCGCGGTCGAGCGTGAAGTCCGCGCGCAGCGGCACGCCGACGAACTGCAGGCCGGCGAACTGCGCCGACATCGCGTACATGACGAAGCCCGGCACCGGCGCCATCACCTTGGCGCCGGGCTTGGCCGCGGCCAGCGCCAGCATGCTGATGATCTCGTCCGAGCCATTGCCGAGCAACACATCCATGCCGGCGGGCACCTGCATCACGGTCTTCAGCTTCGCGCGCAGCGCTTCGCTGCTGGGCACCGGGTAGCGGTTCAGCGCAACCTCGCCCAGGCGCTCGGCCAGTTCGCGGCGCAGATCGGGCGGCAGCCGGTACGGGTTCTCCATCGCGTCAAGCTTGACCAGACCGTGCGAATCCGGCACGTGGTAGGCGCCCATGGCGCGTACGTCGTCACGGATGATGCGTTCGATCAGGGAGGGCTCTACGGCTGACATGGGAACTCCAAAGTTGGCTGCGTTATCAGGCAGCGTGGGTCAGTAGATCAACTGCGTTTGTTGAAACGATATTCCGCGCTGCGGGCGTGGGCCTGCAGGCCTTCGCCGTACGCGAGTTCGGCGGCGATCTGGCCGAGCATCTGCGCCCCGCCCTCGCTCACTTCGATCAGGCTCGAACGCTTCTGGAAGTCATAGACGCCCAGCGGCGAAGAGAAGCGCGCGGTGCGCGAGGTCGGCAGCACGTGGTTCGGGCCCGCGCAGTAATCGCCCAGCGACTCGCTGGTATAGGGGCCCAGGAAGATGGCGCCGGCGTGGCGGATCTTCTCGCTCCACTGGCGCGGGTTCTCGGCGGAGATCTCCAGGTGCTCGGGCGCGATCGCATTGGCGATCTCGCAGGCCTCTTCCATGTCGCGCACCTTGATCAGCGCGCCACGGCCGGAGATCGACGCGGCAATCACCTCGCGCCGCGGCATGGTGCCGAGCTGGCGCTGGATGCTGGCTTCGACGCGGGCGATATAGCCAGAGTCCGGGCACAGCAGGATCGACTGCGCCAGCTCGTCGTGCTCGGCCTGCGAGAACAGGTCCATCGCCACCCAGTCGGGGTCGGTGGTGCCGTCGCAGATCACCAGGATCTCGGACGGGCCGGCAATCATGTCGATACCGACGGTGCCGAACACGCGCCGCTTGGCCGCGGCCACATAGGCGTTGCCGGGGCCGACGATCTTGTCGACCTGCGGCAGCGTCGCCGTGCCGTAGGCCAGCGCGCCAATCGCCTGGGCGCCGCCGATGGTAAACACGCGGTCTACGCCGGCGATCTGCGCGGCGGCCAGCACCAGCTCATTGCGCACGCCACCCGGCGTGGGCACGACCATGATGATTTCCTTCACGCCCGCCACGCGCGCCGGGATCGCGTTCATCAGCACCGACGACGGATACGCGGCCTTGCCGCCCGGCACGTAGATGCCGACGCGGTCCAGCGGCGTCACCTTCTGGCCGAGCATGGTGCCGTCGGCCTCGGTGTATTCCCAGCTGTGGCTGCCGCATTCGATCTTCTGCTTCTCGTGGTAGGCGCGCACGCGCGCGGCGGCAGCCTCCAGCGCGGCGCGGCGCTTGGGCTCGAGGTCTTCGAGCGCGGCTTCCAGCTGCTGCTGCGACACCTCCAGCGCGCCCATCGACGACGCTTCCACGCGGTCGAAGCGCTTGGTGTATTCCAGCACCGCGGCATCCCCGCGCGCCTTCACGTCGGCCAGGATCTGCGCCGCGGCGCGATCGATGGCCTCGTCCTCGCCAGCCTCGAAGGCCAGCACCTGGCCCAGCGCCTCGGCAAAGCCAGGCTTGCTGGAATCGAGCCGGCGGATCGGCAGGTTTTCCATTTCGGTTGCGTTCATGACTACTTTCCTCTCAGTCGGCGCGGGCCTGGTGTGGCCTTACGCCAGCGCCGCCGAAGCTCGTTCGAATGCGTCGAGAATCGGCGCAAGCCGCTCGCGCTTGAGTTTGAGCGCGGCCTGGTTCACCACCAGCCGCGACGAGATCTGCACGATCTCTTCGACTTCGACCAGGTTGTTGGCGCGCAGCGTGCTGCCAGTGCTGACCAGGTCGACGATGGCATCGGACAGGCCCACCAGCGGACCCAGCTCCATCGAACCGTACAGCTTGATCAGGTCGACGTGAACGCCCTTTTTCGCAAAATGCTCGCGCGCCGTCTGCACGTACTTGGTAGCCACGGCCAGGCGCGCGCCCTGGCGCACCGCGTTGGCGTAGTCAAACCCGGCCGGCACCGCCACCGACATGCGGCAGCGCGCGATGTTCAGGTCGATCGGCGCGTACAGGCCGGCCATGCCGCTTTCCATCAGCACGTCCTTGCCGGCCACGCCGAAGTCGGCGGCGCCATATTGGACGTAGGTCGGCACGTCCGAGGCGCGCACGATCACCACGCGCACGGCCGGGTCGGAGGTCGGCAGGATCAGCTTGCGCGAGGTCTCGGGGTCCTCGGTGACGCGGATGCCGGCGGCTTCCAGGAGCGGCAGCGTCTCGGTGAAGATGCGGCCCTTGGACAGCGCCAGCGTCAGCTGGTTGGGCGATGCGTTGAAAGTGGGGCTCATCGGACTTCCTCAGGCAATGCGGCGGATCTTCGCGCCCACTGCCGACAGCTTGTCTTCCATGCGGTCGTAGCCGCGGTCCAGGTGATAGATGCGGTCGATCACGGTCTCGCCATCGGCCACCAGGCCGGCGATCACCAGGCTGGCCGAGGCGCGCAGGTCGGTCGCCATCACGTTGGCGCCCGACAGGCGCGGCACGCCGTTGACCACCGCGGTATTGCCTTCGACCGCGATGTCCGCGCCCAGGCGGTTCAGTTCCTGCACGTGCATGAAGCGGTTTTCGAAGATGGTCTCGGTCACGCGCGCGGTGCCTTCGGCCACGGCATTGAGTGCCATGAACTGGGCCTGCATGTCGGTCGGGAAGGCCGGGTACTCCGAGGTGCGGAAGCTCACGGCCTTCGCGCGCTGCGGCATCGCCAGGCGGATCCAATCGGCGCCGGTCTCGAGCTTTGCGCCGGCTTCGCGCAGCTTGTCGAGCACGGTGTCGAGGATGTCCGGCTGCACGCCGCGCAGCACCAGGTCGCCCAGCGTCGCGGCGGCGGCGCACAGGAAGGTGCCGGCCTCAATGCGGTCGGCGATCACGCTGTGGCTGGCGCCATGCAGGCGCTCCACGCCCTGCACCACCAGGCGGTCGGTGCCGATGCCTTCGATCTTCGCGCCCATCTTGACCAGCAGGTGGGCCAGGTCGGTCACCTCGGGCTCGCGCGCGGCATTTTCCAGCACGGTCTCGCCTTCGGCCAGCGTGGCAGCCATCAGCAGGTTCTCGGTGCCGGTCACGGTGATCATGTCGGTGACCACGCGCGCGCCCTTCAGGCGCTTGGCGCGGGCATGGATAAAGCCGTGTTCGATGCTGATCTCCGCGCCCATCGCCTGCAGGCCCTTGATGTGCTGGTCGACCGGGCGCGCGCCGATGCCGCAGCCGCCGGGCAGCGACACGCGGGCCTCGCCGAAGCGGGCCACCAGCGGGCCCAGCACCAGGATCGAGGCGCGCATGGTCTTGACCAGCTCATACGGGGCCTCGAGCACGTTGACGTCGGCGCCGTTCAGGGTCACGCGGGCGCCATCCAACTCGGCCTGCATGCCCATCTGGCGCAGCAGCTTGAGGGTGGTGCGCACGTCCTGCAGGTTCGGCACGTTGTCCAGCGAGACGGTATCCGCCGTCAGCAGGCCCGCGCACAGGATCGGCAGGGCGGCGTTCTTGGCGCCCGACACGCGGATTTCGCCCTTCAGCGGGCCATTGCCGTGGATCTGGAATTTGTCCATGTTCTGTCGTCTGGAGCCGGGCACGCGCCCGGCGTCATGGTTCTGGGGCCGCGCGGGTGGCGCGGCGCATATTGGCGGGGCTTACTTGCCTTCGCCCGCCTGCCACTCGGCAGGCGTCAGCGTCTTCATCGACAGCGCGTGGATCTCGGCACGCATGCGGTCGCCCAGCGCGGCATAGACGCGCTGGTGGCGCTGGATCAGCCGCTTGCCTTCAAATTCGGCGCTGACGATGGTGGCAAAGAAGTGCTGGCCATCGCCCTCGACTTGCAGATGTTCGCAGGGCAGTCCTTGGGCAATGTAATCCCTGACTTGTTCCGGTGTAGGCAGCATGGGGTTCTCTTCAGCGTGATTCAGTATGGCCGGCCACAGTTCAGTGGCGCAGCTTGTATCCGGACTTCAGCAAGCGCAGCGCCAGCGCGGCCAGCACCACGAACGCCGATCCGACCACTGCCAGGCTGAACAGCGGCGACACGTCCGAGACGCCGAAGAAGCCATAGCGGAAGCCGTCGATCATGTAGAAGAACGGATTGGCATGGGACACCGCCTGCCAGAAGGCGGGCAGCGAATGGATCGAATAGAACACACCGGACAGGAAGGTCGCCGGCATGATCAGGAAGTTCTGGAACGCGGCCAGCTGGTCGAATTTCTCGGCCCAGATACCGGCGATCAGGCCCAGCGTGCCGAGGATGCCCGCACCCAGCAGCGCAAAGACGAGGATCCAGGCCACATAGGCAAAATGCAGGTTGGCAAACCACGCCGTCACCAGCAGCACGCCCAGGCCCACGGTCAGCCCGCGGATCACCGAGGCCACCACATAGGCGCCGAACATCTCCCAGTGCGACAAGGGCGGCAGCAGCACGAACACCAGGTTGCCGGTGATCTTGGACTGGATCAGCGATGACGAGCTGTTGGCAAACGCGTTCTGCAGCACGCTCATCATCACCAGGCCGGGCACCAGGAAGGCGGTGTAGCTGATCTGGTCATAGACCTTGACCCGGTCTTCCAGCACATGGCCGAAGATCAGCAGGTACAGCACCGCGGTCAGCACCGGCGCGGCCACGGTCTGGAAGCTGACCTTCCAGAAACGCAGCACTTCCTTGTACAGCAGGGTGCGGAAACCCACCAGGCCGCCCACGGCCATCGGCCCAAGGCCGGTGTCGTCCAGGACCTCGATATCGCCAGGCTGCTTCATGCCACGGCCTCCATCGCCGGATCGGGCAACGCACCGGGCATATGCCCCTCGCGGCGCATGATCTGCACAAATACGTCCTCGAGGTCGGCCTTGTTGATTTCCATGTTTTCGATGTCACAGTCCGCTTCGCGGCAGGCGGCCAGGATCGGTTCAACCGCCTGGTAGCCCGACAACCGCAGGCGCACCGCGCGCTCGCCGGGGTTGGCCGGCATGCGCAGCGGCTCCAGCGCCGGCGGCAGGACGCCGCGCGCAAAGGTCAGCACCAGCTGTAGCCCGGCAAACTGCGTCAGCAGGTTGCTGGTGCGGTCCAGCGTCACCACTTCGCCGAACTTGAGCATGGCGATGCGGTCGCACAGGGCCTCGGCCTCTTCCAAATAGTGCGTGGTCAGGATGATGGTGTGCCCTTCCCGGTTCAGGCGCGAGATGAACTTCCACAGCGTCTGGCGCAGTTCCACGTCCACACCGGCGGTGGGCTCGTCCAGCACGATAACCGGCGGGCGGTGCACCAGCGCCTGCGCCACCAGCACGCGCCGCTTCATGCCGCCCGAGAGCTGGCGCATATTGGCGTCGGCTTTCCCGGTCAGGTCCAGGTTGGCCATGATCTCGTCGATCCAGTCATCGTTGCGGGTCAGGCCAAAGTAGCCCGACTGCAGCCGCAGCGTCTCGCGCACCGTGAAGAACGGATCGAACACCAGCTCCTGCGGCACCACGCCCAGCATACGCCGGGCCATCCGGTAGTCGGCGACGACATCGTGACCAAGCACACTGACGCGGCCGGAATCGGCGCGGTTCAGGCCGGCGAGGATCGAGATCAGCGTGGTCTTGCCGGCGCCGTTGGGCCCGAGCAGGCCGAAGAATTCGCCGCGTTCGACGGTGAAGCTGACGCCCTTGAGCGCCTGCAGGTTGCGGTAGCGCTTGCGAACGTCGTGGATTTCAATGGCTTTCATGGCCGATTGTTTGTGGCGGGTCCGGCTTTTTCGGGGCCGGCCGCCGGGAATTGGGGAGCAACTGCGTGCCCGGACTTCCTGGCCCGGCGTGGCATGAACCGGTAACAGGCGGGGGGATGGGCGAACAACCCGGAATTATAGGGGATGCGGGGAGGGTCCCGCTTGATCTGCCCCCAGGGGCTCGGCGACCGCGCAGGGCCGTCGCCGCGGCATCGCGGGCGGCCGCCGTGCTGGCGACCGGCGATGCCGGATCAATGTCGGTGGTGGTGCCCTTGCGGCGCGGCCGCGGGGGCCAGGCCCAGCAGGCCGTCCACGCCGTACAGGCTGGCCAGTTGCGACAGCTGCGGCGGCACGCCGCGCAGCGACAGCGCCTGGCTGCGCGCGGCGGCGGCGCGGTTCCATGCCAGCAGCACGGCGACCGCAGAGGAATCCACCTGCGCCAGGCCGGTGCAGTCGACCTGCACCTCGCCCTGCGCCACGCGTGCCAGCCCGTCACGCAGCACGGCGGCGGCGTTCTGGTTGGTCAGCGAGGTGCCTAGCGAGAGCATGGATGCGTGGCCTGGGGATCGGTAGCTTGAATACGGTGGCAAAAACGACGACTCCCGCACATCGGGCGGGAGTCTGTGCCGCGAACGGCCATTGTAGAGCAGATCGGCGTGCCGTGCTGCATTGCAGCGGCGCACCGTTGGGCACGCGCGCCTCAGCTCTTGGCGCTGGCCAGCTGGCGGTTGCGGTCCTGCAGCGTCTTGATCACGCCCTCGACGCCCTGCTGGCCGACGATGGTGTTGAAGCTGCCCTTGTAGGCTTCGGTCAGCCAGGCGCCCAGCACGTTGATGTCATAGACCTTCCAGCCCTGGGCGGTCTTTTCCAGGCGGTAGTCCATCTGAATCGGCTCGCCCTTGTTGACGACCTGGGTGCGGATGGTGGCATCAGTATCGTCAGCCGTGCCGCGGTACGGGCGGTACTGCACGGTCTGGTCGCGGATCTGGGCGATGGCGCCGGCATAGGTGCGGATCAGCAGGGTCTTGAACTCCTCGGTGATCTGCTTCTGCTGCTCGGGCGTGGCCTTGGACCAGTTGCGGCCCATGGCGATCTGCGTGGTCTTCTGGAAGTTGGCGTTGGGGATGATCTTCTGCTCGACCAGCGCGGTGATCTTGGCGATATTGCCGGCCTGCATGTCCTTGTCGGCCTTGACGGTCGTCATCACGTCACTGACCACGGCCTTGACCAGCCCGTCCGGGGTCGCTGCGTCCTGGGTCGCCACTTGGGCGTGCGCCGTGCCTGCGAAGGCAACTACCGTAAGGAAGGGGACCAACAGTCGCTTTATCATGGATTTTCCTTCTTTATCAAAGACATTTTTCGCCGAAGGCGAACTGGCCGGGCGCCATTGGCTGGCGCGCGGCCTTGCGGTGATTGGAACATAAGCGAGGAGCGGTGGTTGCCCCCACAAGCGCCTTTTCCGCTACTTATAAACAAATTGTTTCAGCCCTCACAGGGCATTCACAGCCTGGCGCGGGCCCTGGAGCCGCCCGCGCCACGCAGAGTCAGCGGATACGAACACCCGGCACGATCCGCTGCATCGGATCCATGGGCGGTATCGGCAGGCTCTGGCTCTCAGGCTGCAGGTCGCCCGGGGGCGTCTGCGCAGGCTGCGCCGGGGTGGCGGCCGGGGCCGAGGCGTCGGCCGGCGGCGCGGCGGGTGCCGGTGCCGGTGCCGGTGCCGGTGCCGGTGCCGGTGCCGGTGCCGGTGCTGCAGGCTGCGCCGGCGTAGCGGGCGTAGCGGGCGTAGCGGGCGTAGCGGGCGTAGCGGGCGTAGCGGGCGTAGCGGGCGTAGCGGGCGTGGCAGGCTTTTCACCTTCGGCCCCGCCAGGGGCTTCAGGGCGCGCCGCCGGCGCCTCCGGGGCGCTGTCTGCATCCTCGTCGCCTTCCGGCGGGTTGCCGTCGTAGACCAGGTACTGGCGCCGCTGCAGGTAGGAATCGCGCATGAACGAGTACTTGTCCAGCGCCGCCTGCTCCAGCAGGTTGCTCGCGCCCAGCAGCTGCGCCCGGCCGGCGACGATGCGCACGCCGGTCAGCGAGTTGCGCAGCGATACCGGATAGAAATAGGCCGATGGATCGAAACTGCGGTCCACCAGCATGCCGCCGGTGTCACGCACCGTGCTGGGCCCGAACAGCGGCAGCACCAGGTACGGCCCGGGCGGCACGCCCCACACGCCCAGCGTCTGGCCGAAGTCTTCCTTGTACTTGGGCAGGCCGGCCGGGGTGGCGATGTCGATCAGGCCGCCGATCCCCAGCACGGTGTTCATGGCCACGCGCATGGTGTCCTCTGCGGCGCGGGCGGGCTTGCCCTGCAGCAGGTTGTTCGCCGCCGAGTAGACATCGCTCACATTGGAGAAGAAGTTCTCCACCGCGCGCTGCACCGGCGTGGGCATGTAGTCGGCATAGACCTGGGCCACCGGGCGCAGGATGCCCTTGTCGAAGTCCTCGTTGATCTTCGCGACTTCGCGATTGAACGGCTCCAGCGGATCTTTCGGATTGGCGGTGGGGCCCGTGGCGCAACCGGCAAGCACGGCCGCGGCAGCCACCGCGGCCAGGCCCTTGCAGAAGGATGGGGCAACGCTCATTTGAGGTCCCCTGCCGGCGCCGGTGCGCTGGCACCGGCGGACGCACCGCCGCCGGCATCTGCCGCCTTGTTGTACAGGAACTGGCCGATCAGGTTTTCCAGCACCACCGCCGACTGCGTCATGATGATGCGTCCGCCTTCGGCCAGCATGGCGGTGTCGCCGCCGGCTTCCAGGCCGATGTACTGCTCGCCGAGCAGTCCGGATGTCAGGATCTTGGCCGAGGTGTCCTTGGGAAACTGGTAGCGCTTCTCCAGGCTCATCTCGACGGTGGCCTGGTAGGTCTTGTCGTCGAAGCGGATCGCCGCCACGCGGCCGACCACCACGCCCGCGCTCTTGACCGGCGCGCGCGGCTTGAGCCCGCCGATATTATCAAAGCGCGCCTGCACGCTATAGGTGTCCTGGAAGGAAAAGGCGCTCATGTTCCCCGCCTTGAGGGCCAGGAACAGCACGGCGACAAAGCCCGCCGCGACGAATAGCCCCACCCAGAAATCGAGTGCATTCTTTTTCATTGGAATCTCTTTCTTCAACCCCGTAGTGTTCTTGTCGCTGTCTTGTCGTTGGTACGGCCGCGTCATTTGCTGAACATCAGCGCGGTCAGCAGGAAATCCAGCCCCAGCACGGCCAGCGACGCAATCACCACGGTACGGGTGGTCGCGCGCGCGACGCCTTCCGGCGTGGGCTTGGCCTCGAAGCCCTGGTACAGGGCAATAAACGTCACGGCAATGCCAAAGATAAAGCTCTTGATCACGCCATTGAGCACGTCGGCGCGCACATCGACACCGCCCTGCATCTGCGACCAGAAGGCGCCGGCGTCAACGCCAATCAACTGCACGCCCACCACGTAGCCGCCCAGGATGCCGACCGCGCTGAAGATCGCCGCCAGCACCGGCATGGCGATCACGCCAGCCCAGAAGCGCGGCGCGATCACGCGCTGCAGCGGGTTCACCGCCATCATTTCCATGGCCGTCAGCTGCTCGCCCGCCTTCATCAGGCCGATCTCGGCAGTCAGCGAGGTGCCGGCGCGGCCGGCGAACAGCAGCGCGGTCACCACCGGGCCCAGTTCGCGCACCAGCGACAACGCCACCAGCAGCCCGAGTGCCTGCTCGGACCCGTAGCGGTTCAGCGTGTAGTAGCCCTGCAGGCCAAGCACGAAGCCCACGAACAGGCCCGACACCGCGATGATCACCAGCGACAGGTTGCCGACAAAGAAGACCTGGTCGGTCACCAGCCGGAAGCGGCGCAGCAGCGCCGGGGACAGGCCCAGCAGCGTCAGGAACATGCGCGTGGCATGGCCCAGCCCCGACAGGCTGCGGCGCACGGCCGCGCCGATGGTGGTAAAGAAGTCCGTCACCGCGCACCTCCGGCGAAATCCTCGGCCAGCGAAGGTCCGGCGTAGTGGAACGGCACCGGTCCGTCGGCCTCGGCATGGACGAACTGGTGCACGAACGGGTCGGTGGAGGCGCGCAGCGCCTCAGGCTCGCCCTGCGCGACGATGCGGCCGTCGGCAATGAAATAGACGTAGTCGGCGATCTGGAAGGTCTCGTGCACGTCGTGCGAGACGATGATCGTGGTGGCGCCCAGCGCGTCGTTCAGGCTGCGGATCAGCCGCGCGGTCAGCCCGAGCGAGATCGGGTCCAGCCCGGCGAAGGGCTCGTCATACATCAGCAGCGCCGGATCCAGCGCGATCGCGCGAGCCAGCGCCACGCGCCGCGCCATGCCGCCCGAGATCTGCGACGGCAGCAGGTTGCGCGCGCCGCGCAGGCCGACCGCGTTGAGCTTCATCAGCACCAGGTCGCGGATCATCGAGTCGGGCAGGTCGGTGTGCTCGCGCAGCGGGAACGCCACATTGTCGAACACCGACAGGTCGGTAAACAGCGCGCCGAACTGGAACAGCATGCCCATCTGGCGGCGCACCGCGTACAGGCCGCGGGTATCCAGCGTGTGGATATCGGTGCCGGCAAAGCTGACCGTGCCCGCCTGCGGGCGGATCTGGCCGCCGATCAGCCGCAGCACCGTCGTTTTGCCGCAACCCGAGCCGCCCATCACCGCAATCACCTTGCCGCGCGGGAAATGCATGGTCAGGCCGGACAGGATCGGCTTGCCGTGGTCCGCATAGGCGAAGTCCACCGCAGTCAGTTCGACGAGGTTTTGAGCAGAATCGGTCACGTGGGCACCGGTCAGGACAGGCGCGCATTATAAGGTGTACTACCTAGCCCTGCTGGCACCCGTGTGCCCCGCGCCACATGCCCCCTCTCTCAGACTTGCCCTAGCCTCCCAAACCGGTCCACCCCTTTGCTGCTCAAGGCTCCTGTGTCGGCGCAACGTCCTTCAGGATCACCTGCCATTGGATCGATTCCGAGCGGATCGCGGTGGCGAACGCCTCCGGCGAGTCGCGCAGCGGCGTGACCCCCGCTGCCTGCAGGCGCGAACGCACCTCGCGCTCGGACATGACGGCGTCGAGCTCGACCGCCAGCCTGGCGACGATCGCGCGCGGGGTCTTGGCTGGCGCCATCACGCCAAACCAGGCGGCCGCGGCATAGCCTTCCAGCCCCGATTCCTGCAGGGTCGGCACCAGCGGCGCCAGCGGCGAGCGGGCCACGCCCGTCACCCCGACCAGGCGCAACCCGCCGCTCCTGACCTGGCCCTGGACCGCGGCAAACGAACAGAAACAGGCACTGATGCGGCCGGCCAGCATTTCCTGGACCACGGCGGCTTCGCCCTTGGCGGTGACCAGCGGCACGCCGCTGCGGATGCCGCGCACGGCGTACTCGGCGTACAGGTGGGAGGGGCTGCCCGATTGGCCGTAGCCATAGCTGTAGGAGCCGGGATTCGACTTCACCGCGGTCATCCATTGCTCGGGCGTGCGCATGGGCAGCCTGGCATCGATCACCAGGAACAGCGGCGTGGTGGCCACGCGCGCCACCGGCGTGAAATCGCGCACGACGTCGTACGGCACCGGCTCCAGTCCGGGCTGGATCAGCATATTGGCCTGGTGCAACAACAGGGTGTGGCCATCGGAGCTGGCCTTGGCGACCACGTCGCCGGCAATGGTGCCGGCGGCGCCGGGCCGGTTGTCGACCTCCACCGGCACGCCCAGCCGGGCGGAAAGACGCTCGGCCAGCATGCGCGCCACCGCATCGGCAACGCCGCCGGCCGGGAACGGCACGATCAGACGCATCGGGCGGTCGGGGAACGACATGCTGCGGGCGAGCTGCTGGGTCCCGGCATGCGCCGGCATGGCTGGCACCGCCAGCGCCAGCGTGGCACACCCCAGGGCATACAGGCACAGGAAAGGCTGGAGCCAGCGCCGGACTGGGCCCATTGGGGGGCGCGGCGCCAACTTTGCTTTACCTCGCCAAAGCCGCGACAACTTGCGCACTTCGGGCATCAATTTCCTCCGGCCGGTCTCCTGAGGAGGCGGCAAGCTGGTTCTGGGGAAAAAGGATTTGCGAGGCAGTTTTCCGTTAGTTGTTTTTGAAAATTGTAAGGACATTACCCAGGCCACCACAGACACGTAAACCATAGCCGGGAGAACCCTGAAGGCCCCGCCAGGCCTTGCCAAACGCGCCATGGCGGCCAGGGCGCACGGACCTCGCCGGCTATAATCGGCCGATGACGATTTACACCCTGCGGCCCATGGTCACCACCGACCTGCCGGCCGTGCTGGCGGTGCAAGCCAGCTGCTATACCGAAGTCCTGCTGGAGAGCCAGGCAGCGCTGGCAAGCCGGCTGGCGCTGTCCCCCGCCACCTGCTGGGTCGCGGACGATCCCGGGCATCCCGGCGCGCTCGCCGCCTACCTCTTTACCCACGCCTGGCCCGAAGCCACCCTGCCGCCGCTGGACGGCGTGCTCGACGATGGCTGGCGTCATGGCGCCGGGCCGGATGCCCTCACCTGGTTCGTGCACGACATGGCGGTGGCGCCCGCCGGACGCGGCGCCGGCCTGGCGCCGCGCCTGTACGCGGCGGCACTGGCGGCCGCGCGCGCGGCGGGGCTGCGGCATTCGCGGCTGATCGCGGTGCAGTCGGCCGCGCCGTGGTGGCGCAGGCTCGGGTACGCCCCGGTGGCGGCGCACACGGCCGCCGCCCATGCGGCCAAGCTGGCCAGCTACGGCGCCAGCGCGATGCTGATGGAGCGCACGCTGGCCGACTGAGCGCTCCATCAGCACACTGGCGCCAGGACGACAAAAAGCCCGCCGGCTTGCGCCAGGCGGGCTTTTTGTTCTTGCCGGGGTGAATCAGCGCGGCAGTTCGGTGTGGCCCATCAGGAAGGCATCGACCGAACGCGCAGCCTGGCGGCCTTCGCGGATCGCCCACACCACCAGCGACTGGCCGCGGCGCACATCGCCGGCGGCGAACACCTTGGGCACGTTGGTGTGGTAAGCACGTTCGCCCTCGGTCGAGGCCTTGGCGTTCTTGCGCGCATCGGTATCCACGCCGAACGCTTCCAGCATCGAGCCCACCGGGTTGGTGAAGCCCATCGCCAGCAGCACCAGGTCAGCCGGCAGGATGAACTCGCTGCCTTCGACTTCCTGCATGCGGCCATCCTTCCATTCGACGCGGCAGGCCTTCAGAGCGGTGACCTTGCCGTTCTCGCCGATGAATTCCTTGGTCGCTACCGACCAGTCGCGCTCGCAGCCTTCATCGTGCGACGACGAGGTGCGCAGCTTGATCGGCCAGTACGGCCACACCAGCGGCTTGTCCTCTTCTTCCGGCGGCTGCGGCAGCAGTTCAAACTGCGTCACCGAGGTGGCGCCATGGCGGTTGGACGTACCCACGCAGTCGGAGCCGGTATCGCCGCCACCGATCACGATCACGTTCTTGCCTTCGGCGCGGATCTCGTTTTCGCCGTCGCCGGCCACTTCCTTGTTCTGCGGGATCAGGAATTCCAGCGCGAAGTGGATGCCGGCCAGGTCGCGGCCCGGCACCGGCAGGTCGCGCGGCACTTCCGAGCCGCCCGCCAGCACCACGGCGTCAAACTGGTCCATCAGGGCCTGGGCCGAGATGGTTTCACGGGCGTAGTTCTTGATCCCGGCCGGCAGTTCGCCGTCGGTCACCATTACGCCGGCGCGGAAGGTCACGCCTTCGGCCTGCATCTGCTCGATGCGGCGGTCGATCAGCGTCTTCTCCATCTTGAAGTCGGGGATGCCGTAGCGCAGCAGGCCGCCGATGCGGTCGTTCTTCTCGAACACGGTCACGTCATGGCCGGCGCGTGCCAGCTGCTGCGCGACAGCCAAGCCGGCGGGGCCGGAGCCGACCACGGCCACGGTCTTGCCGGTCTTGTGGCGCGGCAGCTGCGGCTTGACCCAGCCCTCTTCCCAGGCCTTGTCGATGATGGCGTGCTCGATCGACTTGATGCCCACCGGCAGTTCATTGATACCCAGCGTGCAGGCGGCCTCGCACGGTGCGGGGCAGATGCGGCCGGTGAACTCGGGGAAGTTGTTGGTCTGGTGCAGCACCTCGATCGCCGACTTCCAGTCCTGGCGGTACACCAGGTCGTTGAAGTCGGGAATGATGTTGTTGACCGGGCAGCCGTTGTTGCAGAACGGGATGCCGCAGTCCATGCAGCGCGCACCCTGGATCTTCGCTTCGCTGTCGGACAGCGCGAACACGAATTCCTTGTAGTGCTTCACGCGCTTGACTACCGCTTCGTAGCCTTCGTTCTGGCGCGGAAATTCGAGAAAGCCAGTCGCCTTACCCATGTTGCGTCCTTGGTCATGCTGCGCGGGACCGGCGGCGTCGCCGGCCCTGCGGTGGGGTCAGAATCTTGTCAGGACCGCGGCGGCTGCCGCGGCCCCTCTGCGTCGTTGCGTTGCGCTCGCTCAGGCCGCGATGGCTTCGCGGTCGCTGTCGCGGGCGGCCTGTTCCTTGGCGTACATCTCGCCCAGCGCGCGCTTGTACTCGGTCGGGAAGACCTTGACGAACTTGCGGCGTGCCGTGGTCCAGTCAGCCAGCAGCGCCTTGGCGCGCTCGGAACCGGTGTAGCGGAAGTGCTGCTCGATCAGGTTGCGCAGGATGACTTCATCCAGCACGCGCTTGCCGTCGACTTTGTGCCACGAAGCCTGGGGCTGGCCCTTCTCCTGGTCGGCCGAGGCCAGCACCGCTTCCAGCGCCACCATCGAGGTGTTGCAGCGCTTGTCGAACAGGCCGTCCTCGTCATAGACGTAGGCCACGCCGCCCGACATGCCGGCCGCGAAGTTGCGGCCCGTGCCGCCCAGCACCACCACCGTGCCGCCGGTCATGTACTCGCAACCGTGGTCGCCGGTGCCTTCCACCACGGCAACCGCGCCTGAGTTGCGCACCGCGAAGCGCTCGCCGGCCACGCCATTGAAGAACGCTTCACCGGCGATGGCACCGTACAGCACGGTGTTGCCGACGATGATGTTGCGGGTCGGGTCGCCGCGGAACTCGTGCGGGGCGCGCACGATCACGCGGCCGCCCGACAGGCCCTTGCCGACGTAGTCGTTGCCGTCGCCCACCAGGTCCAGCGTGATGCCATGCGCCAGGAACGCGCCGAACGACTGGCCGGCGGTGCCTTGCAGCTGGATGTGGATGGTGTCGTCAGGCAGGCCTTCGTGGCCATGCTGCTTGGCGACCACGCCGGACAGCATCGCGCCGACGGTACGGTTGACGTTCTTGACCGGCTGGATGAACGAGACGCGCTCGCCCTTCTCGATCGCCGGACGCGCCTTGGCGATCAGCACGTGGTCCAGCGCCTTGCCGGCTTCCGCCGACAGGCCGTGGTCCTGCACGTCGGTGTGGTACAGCGGCACGTCCGCGCCCAGCGACACCTGGTGGAAGATGCGGCTGAAGTCCAGGCCGCGTGCCTTCCAGTGCTCGATGCCCGGCTTGGTGTCGAGCAGGTCGGCGCGGCCGATCAGCTCGTCGAACTTGCGGATGCCCAGTTGGGCCATGATCTCGCGGGCCTCTTCTGCAACGAAGAAGAAGAAGTTGACCACGTGTTCCGGCTTGCCCTGGAACTTCTTGCGCAGCTGCGGATCCTGCGTGGCCACGCCCACCGGGCAGGTGTTCAGGTGGCACTTGCGCATCATGATGCAGCCTTCCGCAACCAGCGGCGCAGTGGCGAAGCCGAATTCATCAGCGCCCAGCAGCGCGCCGATGACGACGTCGCGGCCGGTCTTCATCTGGCCGTCCGCCTGCACTCGGATGCGGTTGCGCAGGCCGTTGAGCAGCAGGGTCTGCTGCGTTTCGGCCAGGCCCAGCTCCCACGGCGTACCGGCGTGCTTGATCGACGACCACGGCGAGGCGCCGGTGCCGCCGTCATGGCCGGCGATCACCACGTGGTCGGCCTTGGCCTTGGACACGCCCGCGGCCACAGTGCCGACGCCCACTTCGGACACCAGCTTGACCGAGATATCCGACGACGGGTTGACGTTCTTCAGGTCGTGGATCAGCTGTGCCAGATCCTCGATCGAGTAGATGTCATGGTGCGGGGGCGGCGAGATCAGGCCCACGCCCGGCACCGAGTAACGCAGCTTGCCGATGTAGTCCGAGACCTTGTGGCCGGGCAGCTGACCGCCTTCGCCGGGCTTCGCGCCCTGCGCCATCTTGATCTGGATCTGGTCGGCCGAAGCCAGGTATTCGGCGGTCACGCCGAAACGGCCCGACGCCACCTGCTTGATCTTGGAGCGCAGCGAATCGCCGTCGCGCAGTTCCAGGTCGTTCTCGATCACGCCGTCGCCCAGCAGGCCCTTGAGGGTATCGCCCTGCTTGATGGGAATGCCGCGCAGCTCGTTGCGGTAGCGCTTCTCGTCCTCGCCGCCTTCGCCGGTGTTCGACTTGCCGCCGATGCGGTTCATCGCCAGCGCCAGCGTGGTGTGGGCTTCGGTCGAGATCGAGCCGAGCGACATCGCACCCGTGGCGAAGCGCTTGACGATCTCCTTGGCCGATTCCACTTCTTCCAGCGGAATCGCCTTGGCCGGATCGACCTTGAACTCGAACAGACCGCGCAGCGTCATGTGGCGCTTGCTCTGGTCGTTGATGATGTTGGCGTATTCCTTGTACGTCTGGTAGGCGCCCTTGCCGTCGTCGGCGCGCACCGAGTGCTGCAGCTTGGCGACCGAGTCCGGGGTCCACATATGCTCTTCGCCGCGGATGCGGAAGGCGTATTCGCCGCCGGCGTCCAGCATGCTTTCCAGCACCGGGTTGTCGCCAAAGGCGTCGCGGTGCAGGCGCAGGGCTTCCTCGGCCACCTCGAAGATGCCGATGCCCTCGACGTTCGACGGGGTGCCATGGAAGTACTTCTGCACCAGTTCGCGCGACAGGCCGATGGCTTCGAAGATCTGCGCGCCGGTGTACGACATGTACGTGGAGATGCCCATCTTGGACATCACCTTGAACAGGCCCTTGCCGATCGCCTTGACGAAGTTCTTGACGGCCTTCTCGGGCGACAGGTCGCCGGACAGGCCCTGAGCCATTTCGGCCAGCGTTTCCATCGCCAGGTACGGATGCACGGCTTCGGCGCCATAGCCGGCCAGCAGCGCGAAGTGGTGCACTTCACGGGCGGTGCCGGTTTCGACCACCAGGCCGGTGGACGTGCGCAGGCCCTTCTCCACCAGGTGGTGGTGGATGGCGGACGTGGCCAGCAGCGCGGGAATCGCGACATGCTCGGCATCCACGCGGCGGTCCGACACGATCAGGATGTTGAAGCCCGAACGCACCGCATCCACGGCTTCGGCGCACAGCGAGGCCAGGCGGGCTTCAATGCCTTCCTTGCCCCAGGCCTTCGGGTAGCAGATGTTCAGCTCGTATGAACGGAACTTGCCGCCGGTGTAGTGCTCGATGTTGCGGATCTTGGCGATGTCCTTGAAGTCCAGCACCGGCTGGGACACTTCGAGGCGCATCGGCGGGTTGATGTTGTTCAGCTCCAGCAGGTTCGGCTTCGGCCCGATGAACGACACCAGCGACATCACCATGTTCTCGCGGATCGGGTCGATCGGCGGGTTGGTCACCTGGGCGAACAGCTGCTTGAAGTAGTGGTACAGCGTCTTGTTCTTGGACGACAGCACCGCCAGCGGGCTGTCATTGCCCATCGAGCCGGTGGCTTCTTCACCTGCCAGCGCCATCGGCGCCATCAGGAACTTGACGTCTTCCTGGGTGTAGCCGAAGGCCTGCTGGCGGTCCAGCAGCTTGGCCGCCGGCTTCTTCTCGGCGGCAACGTCTTCCGGCTTGGCGTCGAGCTCGTCGAGCTTGATGCGCACGGCGTCGATCCAGCTCTTGTACGGCTTGGCGTTGGCCAGGTTGTCCTTGAGTTCCTTGTCGTCGATGATGCGGCCCTGTTCCATGTCGATCAGGAACATCTTGCCCGGCTGCAGGCGCCACTTCTCAACGATGCGCGACTCCGGGAACGGCAGCACGCCGGCTTCCGAGGCCAGCACCACGATGTCATCCTCGGTCACGTAGAAACGTGCCGGGCGCAGGCCGTTGCGGTCCAGCGTGGCGCCGATCTGGCGGCCATCGGTGAAGCAGATCGCGGCCGGGCCGTCCCACGGCTCCATCATGGCGGCGTGGTACTCGTAGAAGGCGCGGCGGTTGTCGTCCATCAGCGTGTGCTGTTCCCAGGCTTCCGGGATCATCATCATCATCGCGTGGACGAGCGGGTAGCCGGCCATCGTCAGCAGTTCGAGGCAGTTGTCGAACGATGCGGTGTCGGACTGGCCCGGGTAGATCAGCGGCCACAGCTTGGGCAGGTCGTCGCCCAGCACCGGCGACGAGATCGCGCCGGTACGTGCGTTGATCCAGTTGACGTTGCCCTTGACCGTGTTGATTTCGCCGTTGTGGGCGACCATGCGGTACGGGTGGGCCAGTTCCCAGGCCGGGAAGGTGTTGGTCGAGAAGCGCTGGTGCACCAGGGCCAGGGCCGAGACGGCGCGCTGGTCCAGCAGGTCCAGGTAGTACTCGCCGACCTGGTTGGCCAGCAGCAGGCCCTTGTACACCACGGTACGGGCCGACATCGACGGCACGAAGTATTCCTTGCCGTGCTTGAGCTTGAGCGCCTGGATGGCGTGGCTGGCGGTCTTGCGGATAACGTAGAGCTTACGTTCCAGCGCGTCCGTGGTCATGATGTCGCGGCCGCGCCCGATGAAGATCTGGCGGATCACCGGCTCGGTGGTGCGCACCGTCGGCGACATCGGCATCTTGGCGTCGACCGGCACGTCGCGCCAGCCCAGCACGACCTGGCCTTCCAGGCGGACCGTGCGCTCCAGTTCCTGCTCGCAGGCCAGGCGCGAGGCGTGTTCCTTCGGCAGGAAGATCATGCCCACGCCGTATTCGCCGGCGGGCGGCAGGCTCACGCCCTGCGCGGCCATTTCCTCGCGGTAGAACTGGTCCGGGATCTGAATCAGGATACCGGCACCGTCGCCCATCAGCGCATCGGCGCCGACCGCACCCCGGTGGTCCAGGTTCTCCAGGATCTTCAGGCCCTGCGAGATGATCTCGTGGGACTTCTTGCCCTTGATGTGCGCGACCATGCCGACGCCGCAGGCGTCATGCTCGTTGCTGGGATCGTACATGCCCTGCGCTTGCGGGCGCAGGTCAATGGCGTGGGAAGACTCGCTGGTCTGCGCTTGGGCCGAAAGATTTTTCGTTTGGTCCACGGGCTGAATTCCGGTGAAGGCTGCGCGAACTGGCTGGGCGTACCGGAACGGGGACCGCGCGCTTTCTCGTTTTCTTTATTCCTCCACCCAAACCGGAAACCGGCGGGACGGAAAATGGGGACGAAGCTGTCAGCGGGCCGCAGCGGCGTACACGAGCGTGACGCGCCGCACAATGACTGTGGGTGGAGCAACTATATGGGAATCGCGTTCGTCTCGCAAAATTTTTAAATGGGGTCAGATCACATTAAGTTACGCACCATTTCCGTGATCCATTTAAATAGGGACATATTAATTTTGCGGCGATTCTGACCCATTCGATGATGCGGCTTGCACCTTTTTGGGGCGTCCTTTCGGCAACGGCTGCACGCGCCGCGTTGCATGCCGCTCCAATTGGGCCAGGAACGCTTCGTCGCCAAGCGGCCAGCCGCTATGGGCATGGCCGCGCAGTGTCTCCAGAGTTTTGCCCGACAGGCCCTCGGCGGTCAGCATCCGGTAGTTCGACTGCCGCTCGAACGGCGTATTGCCCAGCTCCCAGTACGCGGAGTGGTCGCTCACAAACGGGCTGGCCTCGATGCCGGCGTGATGGTGGTAACTGCTCCAGCAATCGGCCTCGGGGGTGGTCACCTCCCCCGCGCGCAGCGCGTTACCCTCGACATAGAGCATCGCCGGCAGCATCCACCGGGCGGGATCGAACACCGCGGAACGGAAGCGCCCTTCCCACAGCGTGCCGGTGCGGCTGGCCACCCGGTTGAAGTAGCGCGCATAGCGCCGCCCCACCGCCTGCATGGTCAGGCTCAGCGAGTCTGCCTCCTTGGGCGTGGCCACCAGGTGCACGTGGTTGGGCCGCAGCGCGTAGGCGTGGATGGCAAGGTCATGCTCGCGCGCGGCCATGCGCAGGCAGTCGAGGTAGTGCAGGTAGTCGTCCGGCCCCAGGAACACGGGCTGGCGGTTGTTGCCGCGCTGCAACACCAGGGCGGGAAGACCGGCGGGGGAAAAGCGGGGAAGGCGTGCCATGACAGGTCATGCGAGCATTGATGCCCACATGATAGCCTGATCCGTCCCCACTTATGCGGCAGGCTGGCGCGCCGATCGGAGGGCCAGCCCGAACGCGGCCGTCAGTTGCCTTCGCTGACGGCGAAGATGCGGCGGTGCTCGCGGATCGCGTAGCGGTCGGTCATGCCCGCGATGTAGTGGGCAATCAGCCGCGACTGGTCGCCCCCATGGCTGGCCTGGTACTGCGGCGGCAGCAGGCGCGGGTCGGACATGAAGGCCTGGAACAGGTCACCGACAATGCGCTGCGCCTTGGCCGACATGCGCATCACCAGATAGTGCCGGTACAGGTGCCGGAACAGGAAGCGCTTGAGTTCGGCCGCTTCTTCATGCATCTGCGGGCTGAAGCCGACCAGCGGGCCGGCGGCGCGCACCGCGTCGATATTGCGCGGGTTGGCCGCGGCGATATTGCGGCTGGTGGTCTCGATCAGGTCGACGATCAGCGTATTGATCATGCGCCGGACCGTCTCGTTGATGGCGCGCCGGCCGTTGACGGCGGGGAAGACAGCGGCCACCTCGGCGCGGTGGCGGGCCCACATCGGCACCTCGTCCAGCTGCTCCAGCGTCAGCAGCCCCGAGCGCAGGCCGTCGTCGATATCGTGGTTGTTGTAGGCGATCTCATCGGCCAAGTTGGCCAGCTGCGCCTCCAGCGACGGCTGCGTGCCCTCCAGGAAGCGCCGGCCCAGCTCGCCCAGCGCCGAGGCATTGACCCGCGAGCAATGCTTGAGGATGCCCTCGCGCGTCTCGAAGGTCAGGTTCAGCCCGTTGAAGCCGCCGTAGCGCTCTTCCAGCTCGTCCACCACCAGCAGGCTCTGCAGGTTGTGCTCGAAGCCACCATGGTTCTTCATGCAGGTATTGAGCGCATCCTGCCCAGCGTGGCCGAAGGGGGTGTGCCCCAGGTCGTGCGCCAGCGAGATCGCCTCGACCAGGTCTTCATTGAGGCGCAGGTTGCGCGCGATCGAGCGGGCGATTTGCGCCACCTCCAGGCTGTGGGTCAGCCGGGTGCGGAACAGGTCCCCTTCATGGTTGACGAAGACCTGGGTCTTGTACTCGAGCCGCCGGAACGCCGTGCTGTGGATGACCCGGTCGCGGTCGCGCTGGAATTCGCTGCGCGACAGCGATGCGGGTTCGGCATGCACCCGCCCGCGCGTCTGCGCAGAGCGGGCGGCGTAAGGGGCGAGATGGCTTTCAAAGTCGGTCATGCGGCGCGTCCGGTGGCTGGGGCGGGGTGGCGAGGCATAACCGATCGGTCAGGCGACCGGGGCCTCGGTGGGAGGTTTGAGCACGGCGTGCGCGAGCGTGGCGCGCAGGTCAGCGTCCGGCACGGTGGTGATGAACGCTTCGCCGAGCTGCTTCAGCAGGATGAACTTGATGCTCCCCGCCTCGGCCTTCTTGTCGACCTTCATCAGTTCGATATAGCGGTCGGCACCGAGTTCCGGCGCCACCACGGGCAGGTTGGCGGCCTGCGTCAGCTCGCGGATGCGGGCGCGGGTTTCAGTGTCGATAAAGCCCAGCCGGTGCGACAGGTCGGCGGCCATCACCATGCCGCAGCCGACGGCCTCGCCGTGCAGCCAGGCGCCGTAGCCCATGCCGGCCTCGATCGCATGGCCGAAGGTGTGGCCGAAATTGAGGATGGCGCGCAGGCCGCCCTCGCGCTCGTCCTGGGCCACCACGCCAGCCTTGATCTCGCAGGAGCGCTGCACGGCGAGCGCCATCAGGTCCGGGTCGCAGGCATTCAGCGGCTTGATGTTGCGCTCGATCCAACCGAAGTACTCGGCATCGGCGATCGCGCCGTGCTTGATGACCTCGGCCATGCCGGCGGCCAGCTCGCGCGGGGGCAGCGTGCGCAGCGTGTCGATGTCGGCGATCACCGCGTTGGGCTGGTGGAACGCGCCGATCATGTTCTTGCCCAGCGGATGGTTGATGCCGGTCTTGCCGCCCACCGACGAATCCACCTGCGCCAGCAGCGTGGTCGGCATCTGGATGAAAGGCACGCCGCGCATGTAGCAGGCGGCGGCAAACCCGGTCATGTCGCCCACCACACCGCCGCCCAGCGCGACCAACGTGGTCTTGCGGTCGGCGCCGGCCTGCAGCAGCGCGTCGAAGATCCGGTTCAGCGTTTCCCAGTGCTTGAAGGCTTCGCCGTCGGGCAACGTCACGGTGCGCACGGTCTTGCCGAGCGCCTTCAGGCTGGCTTCCACCCGCGCCGCGTACAGCGGCCCCACGGTTTCATTGGTGACGATGACGGCGTGCTGGCCGCGCACGTGCGGGCGCAGCAGTTCGGCGTTGTCCAGCAGGCCGGTACCGATATGGATGGGGTAGCTGCGCTCGCCCAGGTCGACTTCAAGCGTAATCATGGATTGGGGTCCTGCGCCGGCGGCTCCGACGCTTCCGGCGGCGCGGAGGCCGGCTGCGGGGGATCGATCGGGAAACCGGCCATTTCAAGTTGCATCAACACCATATTAGCAAGCTGCGCCACCGAGGGCTTGCCGGTTTCGATGATGAAGTCCGCGACCTCGCGGTAAAGCGGGTCGCGCTCGGCATAGAGCGCCTCGAGCTTGCCCTTGGGGTCCTCGGTCTGCAGCAGCGGGCGGTTGCGGTCGTGGCGGGTGCGCAGCCACAGGTCGTGCGGGCTGGCGCGCAGGTATACGACCGTGCCGCGGGCCTTCAGCACCTCGCGGTTCTCGGCGCGCAGCACGGCGCCGCCGCCGGTGGCCAGCACGATGCCCTGGCGCGCGGCCAGCTCGCGGATCATTGCGGCCTCGCGGTCGCGGAAGCCGGCTTCGCCCTCGACTTCGAAGATCACCGGGATGCGCACACCGCAGTGCGCTTCCAGTTCATGGTCGGAATCGAAAAACGGATAGTGCAGGCGCCGCGCCACCGTGCGGCCAACGGTGGTCTTGCCGGCGCCCATCAGGCCGACGAAAAAGAGGTTGGGTCGATCGGATTCCGGTCGCTCGGAGTCGGATCGATCGGCGTCGCGCCGATCCTGGGCCTGGCGCTGTGCCGCCGGGCCTGTCGCTGAGGCTGTCACTGGACTGTCGTTCGGGAGCGTGGCATGTGGGCCGTCCTCCCCGGTTGGGAACTGCATCATCTTCTTATGTTGTGGCGCGGCCGGCAAGTGGCGAATGCGGCATGGCCCACATGGCTGGCCCGTCCCAGGGCCGCCTCCGGGCCTCCCGCGACGCGCAAAAAAAGGCCGCATCCCTCGATGCGGCCTGCCAGTCTACTGTATCCGGCGCCTCCGGACGCCATGTCCCTACCTGAGCGACACGCTCTCGTTCAGGATGCGCGGGGTCAGGAACACCAGCAGCTCGGTGCGGTTGCGCACCTTGGCGTTGCTCTTGAACAGGTTGCCCAGCACCGGGATATCGCCCAGCAGCGGCACCTTGTCGGTGTCGTTGGACTCGGTCTGGGTGTAGATGCCGCCGATCACCACCGTGCCGCCGTTCTCCACCAGCACCTGGGTCTGCACGTGCTTGGTGTCGATGGCAAAGCCCGAGGTGGTCTGGATGCCCACGCTGTCCTTGTTCACGTCCACATCGAGCAGCACATTGCCTTCGGGCGTGATCTGCGGCGTCACTTCCAGCTTCAGGTTGGCCTTGCGGAACTGCACCGAGGTCGCGCCACTGGAGGTCGCCGCCTGGTACGGCAGCTCGGTACCCTGCTCGATCAGCGCCTTGATGTTGTTGGCCGTGACCACGCGCGGGCTGGAGATGATCTTGCCCTTGCCGTCCGCTTCCAGTGCCGACAGCTCCAGCGCCAGGAAACGCGTGGCGGCGCTGTTGAACAGGCTCACCGCGATATTGGCCGGGTTGGTGCCGTTGATGGCGCCTGCCGGCAGGCTCAGGAACGGGCCGTTGTCCGAGGTGGAGCCCGGCAGCACGTTGTTGTAGGTGTTGCCGACCTTGGCGTTGTTGTACTGCCCGGCAAAGCCCAGCTTCACGCCCAGGTTGCGGCTGAAGGTATCGGTGGCCTCGACGATACGCGCCTCGATGATCACCTGGCGCACCGGGATGTCGATCTTGCCGATGAAGTTCTGCACCTCCTCCAGCTTGGTGGCGATATCCGAGACGAAGAGCTGGTTGGTGCGCGCATCGGCCGTCAGCGAACCGCGCTTGGACAGCATGCGCGTGCTGGCGCCCGCCGCCCCTGCCACGCCAATGGGCGCCGCCGCAGCAGCACCGCCGCCCGCCCCCAGGCCCAGCAGCATCTTGCGCACGTCTTCGGCACGCTGGTAGTTGAGCTGGAACACCTGGCTGCGGATCGGCTCCAGGTCACTGATCTGCTGCTGCGACTCCAGCTCCAGCTTCTCCTTGGTCTGCAGCTCCGCCTTGGGCGCTACCCACAGCACATTGCCGTTGCGGCGCGAGGCCAGGCCCTTGGCATCCATCACGATCTGCAGCGCCTGGTCCCACGGCACGTCCTTCAGGCGCAACGTGATGTTGCCCTGCACGCTTTCGCTGGTGATGATGTTCAGGTTGGTGAAATCGGCGAACACCTGCAGCAGCGAGCGGATGTCGATGTTCTGGAAGTTCAGCGACAGGCGCTCGCCGCGGTAGCCCGGGCCACTGATCAGCTTGGTCGGGTCTTCCTTGACCGGGCGCACCTCTACCACGAACTGGGTATCGGTCTGGTACGAGCTGTATTCCCAGTTGCCGCGCGGCTCGATCGTCAGGCGCGCGTTGCCGTTGGCGTCCGAGGCATGCATGCCCTGCACCGGCGTGCCGAAGTCACTGACGTCGAAGCGACGCCGCAGGTTGTCTGGCAGCGTGGTGCCGAGGAAATCGACCACGACGTTCTTGCCCTGCTGCGCGATATTGATGCCCGAATCGCGCGAGGACAGGTCCACCACCACGCGCCCGGCGCCATCGGCACCGCGGCGGAAGTCGACATTGCGCACCGACGGCCGCGCCGCAGCGGCTGCAGGCGTCGCCGCCGGCGCAAACGTGGGCGCGGCGTTCTTGAGCGCCGGCGCCACGTTATCCAGCGCCACCACGAAGTAGTTGCCGCGCTGGTCGGTGCGATAGGTGGCGTTGCGCGTGAGGTCGAGGATCACGCGGGTACGGTCGCCGATCTGCACCACGTTGGCGGACTTGACCAGCTTGCCGCCGTAGTCGTACTGCGCGCGCCGGTTGGCAAAGCCGGTATCGAAGAAATCGATCGCGAGCCGTGCCGGGTTCTGCGTGGTGAAATCCGCCGGCTTCTGCGCCAGCGGCCGTTCGAGCTCGATCGTGAACACGGTCTGCTCCCCGACCATGCTGACGTCAACCGCCTTGATCCGGTTGCTCTGTGCCAGCGCGGCCGGCGCGGCAATCACCAGCAACAGCGCCATCGTTGTCTTTGCGGCGCCCGCAAGCGCACGGTACCAGCGCGTAAGGGTCATGCCGCCACCTCCAGCTTCAGGCTGGTCATTTTCTCTTTCCACTCTGATACCCCCTCCCGGACCAATTCGCGCAGCACGATCTCCTGATCGGTGATGCGGACCACCCGGCCATAGCTCTGGCCGAGATACTGACCCACCTTGACATGGTGGATCTTGTTATCAACCCGCACGATGCCGAAGGTCTCCCCGTGCTTCATCATCATCCCGAGCATCTTGAAGTTCTCGAGCGGGTAGTCCTCCAGCGGCTCGCGGCGCCGCCCGGCTTCGGGCGAATCCGCCAGCGTCTTGTTCAGCTCGCCGATCTTGGCCTGCGCGAACGGCTCGGGCGCCTTGGCTGCGGCGTACTCGCGCGGCACATAGGGCCGGGCGTCGGGCAGCGGCTCGGGCGGCTTGGCGCGCGCGCTGCGGGTGGCATCCATCCACTGGCGCAAGGCGTCTTCATCGCTGGCGCCGCAGGCGCCCAGCAGGCCGACGGCCAGCGCCGCCGCCGCGAACGTGCGTGGCGCCGTGGTCCAGGCGAGGCTGCGGGTACGCGCGGTGCGGCTCATTTGGCACCTCCTGCCTTGGCTGCCGCAGCGGCTGCCGCGGCCTTGCGCTGCGCGGCCTGCTCGTCCGGGTCGAGCGCGCGGTAGGCCATCGCCACCGCCTCCATCGACATCCCGCCATCCTTGGTATTGGCCAGCTGCAGGTTCTGCATCGAGACGATCCGCGACAGTGCCGCCACGTCGGCATTGAACTGCGCCACCTCGTGGTAGCGCCCGGTCACGCGCAGGTTCACCGGGATCTCGGCGAAGTAGGGCTTGATCACCGCCCCCTGCGGCTTGAACAGCTCGAACTGCAGCCCGCGTGCGACGCCGGCGTGGTTGACGTCGGCCAGCAGTGCATCCATTTCGGCCTTGTTGGGCAGCTGCCGCTCCAGCAGCGCCACGCGCTGCTCCACCTGCTTCTTCTGCTCGCGCAGCGCGTCCAGGTTGGCCACCTGCGCCACCTTGGACTGGTACGCCTGCTTCAGGCTTTCCTGCTCCTGGCGCTGGCGGTCGAGTTCGTCGAACCTGGCGCTCCAGTAGAACTGCCAGCCCAGCAGCAGCACCACGGCCGCGGCCAGCACCGCGAACAGCACGCGCGGCGCGGCCGGCCACGTCTCCGGTTCGCTCAGGTTGAGCCCGCGGAACTGGCCGGTCAGGTCGGCCAGGTTGATTTCAGTATTGAGCGCCATGGTCAGGCCTTTCCGGCTGCGGGTGCGGGAACTGGGGCGGCTGCGGGTGCGGAGGCGCCCGGCACGGTCTTCTTGCCGTCGGCCGCCGCTTCCGGCGCGCGATACGTGAAGCGCATCGAGAACTCGAACAACCGGCGCTGCTCGCGCAGGTTGTTGGTCATGGTGACGGCCTTGGATTCGACCAGCTCGGCCTTGTCCAGCCAGGCCACCCCGCTCAGGTTGCGCAGCAGCTCGGAAATGCGCTCGTTGGACTGCGCCACGCCCGCGATGGTGAAGGCCTCGCCGGTCTGCTTCAGGCTGGTCAGGTAGACGCCTTCTGGCACCTGCCGCACCAGTTCCTCAAGCAGCTGCACCGGGCGGTTGCGCTCGGTCTGCAGGCTTTCAACGGCCTTCTGGCGCTGCAGCAGCGCGTCGATGTCCTTCTTCAGGCTGTTGACCTCGCGGATCTGCCCGTCCAGCTTGGCGTTCTCAGCGCTCAATACCTGGTTGAGCGCGACCACCGAAGCGATGCGCCCGTCGATATAGTAGCCACCCAGCAGCACCACGGCAGCGCCAGCCACTGCGGCGCCGGCCAGCATCGTATAGACCTTCTTGCGGCGTGCTGCCTTGCGGGCTTCGTGGTAAGGCAGCAGGTTGACCGAAGGCAGTGTGTTCGTAGACATCTGATGCCTCCGGTGCGTTATTGCAGGCCGCGCAGGGCCAGGCCGGCACTGACGATATACGCCGGCAGGTCGCGCTGCAGGTAGCGCTCGTTGACCTTGGCGTTGGTCGCCATGTTGGCGAACGGGTTCGCCAGCGTGGTGGTGATCTTGGTCTGGTGCTGGATCGCCGATTGCACGCCGAGCAGCGACGCATGCCCGCCCGAGAGCAGGATCTCGTCGACCCGGCCCAGGCTGGAACTGGCGATGAAGTTGCCGACCGCGGACTGCACTTCCATCGCCAGTGCATCCAGCGACGGCTTGAGCAGCTGCGCGCGCCAGGCTTCAGGCAGCGTGTTCTTGCGTTTCTTGATCTCGGCCTTGAGCGCGTCGAGGGTGAACATGCGCGCCGCACTCTGCGTGAGCTGATCGCCGTAGCTGTTCAGCGGCTGCTCGTAGAGTTCTTTCCAGCCCTGGTAGAAGATTGCCTTGGAACGGCTGCCGCCCAGGTGGATCACCGCCACCACCGGCAGCGCGCGCGCATCGGCCTCGGGCATCTCATGCGGAACGCCCAGCATCTGTACGATCGAGCGCTGCACCGCGTATTCCTCGACATCCATGACCTGGGGCTTGAGCCCGGCCATCTCGGCCGCGGTCACGCGCTCCTGCACGCGGTCGCTGTTGGCCGCCGTGACGCGCACGCCGATGCCGCCTTCGGTCTCGCTGGGGCCGATTACGGCGAAGTCGAAGTTGACCGCCTGCGACGGCGGATAAAGCCGGTGCGCCTCGGATTCGACCTGGGAATACAGCTCGTCTTCGGACAGGTTGTCCGGCAGGCTGACCGTCTGTGACTCCGTCAGCATGGACGGCACGCCCAGCACCACGTCCTTCGAACGGATGCCGGCCTTGCCCAGCGCGCGTTTGAGCGCGATCCCGACGGCCTCGATATTGATGACGTTGCCATCGGCAACGGCGTTGCGGTCCAGCAGTTCGCTGGCGCATTTTTCCAGCCGGTAATCTTGCCTGCTGCCCCCTACGGACAGCTCGACTACCTTGACACTGGACGACCCGATATCCACACCGACCGTAGTCCGGCGTAGAAGCCCCGACAAAATGCCCCGACGCAAGGTGACCCCCTGACTTTTGAACTCGCCCCTGGCTTGAACGCTCTAATCGGGCGAGCCTTGTTTCTTGAATGAAACGTTTGCTCTTTTATGTTGGTCGATTCTCACAAAATCCAGCATCGGTGGCAATGTGCCGAACTGGCGCCGAGTTCTTTTTGAGAAGCCCCTCGCCAATCCGTTGCCAAAACCCCACGGTCGTCGGGTTCCCTTCCGTGCGCGCTTGTGCGCCCGCCCGTACGCCTTTAGCTGCATGCAACGTCGCCGTGCATGCCAGCATTCGCCACATTACATCTTGTAACAGCGCGATAGCGGCGCCCGCACCACTGTACGCCCGGACGGGCCTATGCCGGAAGATATAATCCCGGGCACCCCTGACTAGGTATTTCCCTTATGGCCACCGCACAACACAAGTCCCACCCTGCCCGCCGCTCGATCTGGGCGCGGCTCATGTTCGGGGCGGTCGGACTGGTTGTCGCCGGAGCCGTCGTGATCGCGCTGCTGCTTGGCTACGCGCTGCTGGTGGCTGCGCCCAACCTGCCATCGCTGGACACCATCACCGACTACCGGCCCAAGATCCCGCTGCGCATCTACACCGCGGACAATGTGCTGATCGGCGAATTCGGCGAAGAGCGGCGCAACTTCGTGCCCATCGCCGAGATTCCGGACGTGATGAAAAAGGCGGTCCTGGCGATCGAGGACGACCGCTTCTACGAGCACGGCGGCGTCGACTTCGTCGGCGTGCTGCGCGCCGGGCTGGCCAACCTGCGCGGCGGGCTGTCGCAGGGCGCCTCCACCATCACCATGCAGGTGGCGCGCAACTTCTTCCTGTCCAGCGAGAAGACCTACACGCGCAAGATCTATGAGATGCTGCTGGCGTACAAGATCGAGGCCAATCTGAGCAAGGACCAGATCCTCGAGCTGTACATGAACCAGATCTACCTGGGCCAGCGCGCCTATGGCTTCGACAGCGCCGCGCGCGTGTATTTCGGCAAGTCGGTGCGCGACGTGACGCCGGCCGAGGCCGCCATGCTGGCCGGCCTGCCCAAGGCGCCGTCGGCGTACAACCCGGTGGTCAACCCGCGCCGCGCCAAGGTGCGCCAGGAGTACATCCTGCAGCGCATGCGCGACCTGGGCTATATCACGCCCGACCAGTACGAGCAGGCGGTGCATGCCGAGCTGAAGGTGCGCACCGAGGGCAACGAGTTCTCCACCCACGCCGAGTACGTCGCCGAGATCGTGCGCCAGCTGATGTACGCGCAGTACCGCGAAGAAACCTACACGCGCGGCCTGACGGTCTACACCACGCTGACCAAGCCGGACCAGGACGCCGCCTATGAGTCCGTGCGCTCCGGCATCATGAACTACGAGCGCAAGCACGGCTACCGCGGCCCCGAAGCCTTTATCGACCTGCCCTCTGACCCGGCCGAGCGCGAGCAGGCCATCGACGATGCGCTGGTCGAGCACCCCGGCAGCGGCGACCTGCGCTCGGCCGTGGTCACCAGCGTGTCGGCCAGGCAGGTGAAGGCGACGCTGCTATCCGGCGAAGTGGCAACCATCGAAGGCCCGGCGCTGCGCTTTATCTCGCCGTCGCTGTCGTCCAACGCGCAACCCAAGATGAAGATGCGCCCCGGCGCGGTCATCCGCGTGACCCAGGACGAGAAACGCGACTGGTCGGTGACCCAGCTGCCGGAAGTGGCCGCGGCGTTCGTGTCGATCAACCCGCAGGACGGCGAGATCCGTTCGATGGTGGGCGGCTTCGACTTCAACCGCAACAAGTTCAATCACGTGACCCAGGCCTGGCGCCAGCCGGGTTCCAGCTTCAAGCCGTTCATCTACTCGGCCGCGCTGGAAAAGGGCTTCTCGCCGGCCACGGTGATCAACGACGCGCCGCTGACGATCGGCCCCGATACCGGCGGCCAGGTGTGGGAACCGAAGAACTATGACGGCCGCTTCGAGGGCCCGATGACCATGCGCCGCGCGCTGGCCAAGTCCAAGAACCTGGTCTCGGTGCGGATCCTGCGCGCGATCGGCACGCAGTACGCGCAGGACTACATCACGCGCTTCGGCTTCGAGGCGGACAAGCACCCGGCCTACCTGCCGATGGCGCTGGGTTCGGGCGCCGTGACGCCGCTGCAGATGGCAGGCGCGTACTCGGTGTTCGCCAACGGCGGCTACCGCGTCAACCCGTACCTGATCCAGAAGGTGGTGGACGCGCGCGGCAACGTGATCTCCGAAACCCAGCCGCAGCGCGCCGGCAGCGACGCGGTGCGGGTGCTGGACGCACGCACCGCCTTTATCGCCGACACCATGCTGCGCGACGTGGTGCGCATGGGCACCGCCAACAGCGCCAAGCAGCGCCTGGGCCGCAACGACCTGGCGGGCAAGACCGGCACCACCAACGACGCGGTCGATGCCTGGTTCGCCGGCTACACGCCCAACCTGGTGGCGATCGCCTGGATGGGCTACGACCAGCCCAAGAGCCTGGGCGTGCGCGAAACCGGTGGCGGCCTGGCCCTGCCGATCTGGGTGGGCTACATGAGCAAGGCGCTCAAGGGCGTGCCGGAGTCGCCCGAGCGCCCTGCGCCGGAAGGCGTGCTGATGGTGGGCGGCGACTGGACCTTCGAAGAGAACGCCGGCGGCGCCGGCGTGGCTTCGGTGGGCCTGGGCGATCCGTGGCCGGGCAAGCAGGAGGAATCGGCCACCGCGCCGGCCGACACCGAGGCCGAGAAGAAGAAGATCCTGGAGATGTTCGGCGGCGCCTGATCACGGCCGCCAGACAGCAGAAAGCCGGCCACGAGGCCGGCTTTTCTTTTGCCCGCGAGGCAGGCTTTGCGTCAGCCCAGCGTGAGGGCCGCGCCGGCCTGCTCGCTGACGTAGCCCGACAGCGCCGCGTACAGCTCGCCGCCGTTGCGGGTGTCGATCCAGCGCTCGCCGTCGCGGCGGAAGTGGAAGCCGCCGGCGCGCGCGGCCACCCACAGCTCCTGCATCGGCGCCTGGCTGTTGATGATGATCTTGGTGCCGTTCTCGAACTCCAGCTCCATCACGTTGCCGGTACGGCTGATCTCAATATCGGCGTCGGCCGCGTCGGCGGCCGCCTCGACCGTGGCTTCGATGCGGTCCAGCTCCTGCGTGGCCAGGGCCAGGAACTCGCTTTCGCTCAAGGGGGGCATGCTAAACTCCGAGACCGCCGTTGCCGCCGCTGCCCGGACCGGGCGTACGTGGCGCGAACGGCTTTTTTGTTAAGAATCCTTCGGATGCCCGGCCGTTGCGCGTCGGGCCATCCAACGCCTTGCCAACAGCCTAAAGGACGACCCGATGCTGCGTCGTGTTGCGATTGTATCGGCGTTTGCCGCCGCCCTTGCGATGCCCCTACTGGGCGGATGCGGCATCCGCGGGCCGCTGACCATGCCCAAAGTGCCACCCGAGCCGACCCCGCCGACCGTGACGGATCCGGGCCTGGGCCGCGCCGATGCCATGCCGGCCCCGCCCTCCACCCCTGCCCCCGCCACGCAACCGGCCTCGTCCCCTGCCGCCCCCACCACCCGATAACCATGACCGCATTTTTCCATCGCCAGGACGGCGCGCTTGCCGTCGAGCAGGTGCCGCTGGCGCGCATTGCCGCTGAATTCGGCACGCCGACCTATGTGTACTCGCGCGCGGCGCTGACCGCTGCCTACCAGGCCTACGCCGCCGCCTGCCAGGGCCGCAAGGCGCAGGTCCAGTACGCCATGAAGGCAAACTCCAACCTGGCGGTGCTGCAGGTGTTTGCCAAGCTCGGTGCCGGCTTCGACATCGTCTCGGGCGGCGAGCTCAAGCGCGTGCTGGCCGCCGGCGGCGACCCGCGCAAGGTGGTGTTCTCCGGCGTGGGCAAGAGCGCGGCGGAAATGGAACTGGCGCTGGCACACGACGTGCGCTGCTTCAATGTCGAGTCGATCCCCGAGCTGGACCGCCTGAACGAAGTGGCCGGCCGCATGGGCAAGCGTGCGCGCGTGTCGCTTCGCATCAATCCGGACGTTGATGCGAAGACGCACCCGTATATCTCCACCGGCCTGAAGGGCAACAAGTTCGGCATCGCCTTCGAGGACGTACTGCCGACCTACCGCGCCGCGGCCGCGCTGCCGCACCTGGAAGTGACCGGCATCGACTGCCATATCGGTTCGCAGATCACTGAGGTGGAGCCCTATCTTGAAGCGCTGGACAAGGTGCTGGACGTGGTCGAGGCGCTGGAGCGCGACGGCATCCGCCTGGAGCATATCGACGTTGGCGGCGGCCTGGGCATCACCTACACCGACGAAACCCCGCCGGACATCACCGGCTTTGCCACTACGCTGCTGGAACGCGTGGCCGCGCGCGGTCACGGCCACCGCGAGGTGCTGTTCGAGCCGGGCCGCTCGCTGGTGGGCAACGCCGGCGTGCTGCTGACGCAGGTGGAGTTCCTCAAGCCCGGCGCGGCCAAGAACTTCTGCATCGTCGATGCCGCCATGAATGACCTGGCACGCCCGGCGATGTACGAGGCCTACCACCGCATCGAGCCGGTGGTGCGGCGCGACGCGCAAGCGGTGACCTACGACATCGTCGGCCCGGTGTGCGAATCGGGCGACTGGCTGGGCCGCGACCGCGCGCTGGCGGTGCAGCCGGGCGACCTGCTGGCAGTGATGTCGGCCGGTGCCTACGGCTTCACCATGAGCTCCAACTACAACACCCGCCCGCGTGCCGCCGAAGTGATGGTCGATGGCGCCACGGTGCACCTGGTGCGCGAGCGCGAACTGGTCGAGGACCTGTTCCGCGACGAACGCCTGCTGCAGGACTGAATCCCAAAACGCCCGGCCCGCCTACGCGGCGGGCTGGCGCGCCCCCGCGGGCTTGCGCAGCCGCCACCACAGCCGCATCCCCAGCAGCACGAACACCACCGCGGCGTAGATCGACACTTCGCCAAAGTCGTTCTTGCCCGCCTTGTGCCACCAGTAGTGCAGGATGGCCAGCACGGCGATCGCATAGACCAGCTTGTGCAGCGCCTGCCAGCGCTTGCCGCCCAGCCAGCGCACCATGCCGTTAGTCGAAGTCAGCGCCAGCGGGATCATCAGCATGAAGGCAGAGAAACCGACCGTAATGAAGGGCCGCTTGTACACGTCCTTGATCATGTAGGCGAGGTCAAAACCGCGATCCACCCCGATCCACAGCAGGAAGTGCTGCAGGCCGTAGAAGAACGCAAACAGGCCCAGCATGCGCCGCAGCTTGATCAGCCAGTTCCAGCCAGTGAGGCGGCGCAGCGGGGTGATGGTCAGCGTCAGGCACAACATCACCAGCGTCCAGGTGCCGGTGGAGCGGGTCACGAATTCAAGCGGATTGGCGCCGAACTGTTCCGTGGCACCCAGGTACAGCAGCCGTACGAACGGCAGCAGCGCCAGCAGCCAGAGCGCAAGCTTGAGCGCGCGCACGCGCTGCGGCGACAACGTGGCCAGGCCGACCGGCTTGCGCGCCGCCACGGCGGCGGCGCTGGTGGATGAGGTAGCCATGTGTTCGCCTTGCATCAGAAGAACTTCTTCAGGTCCATGCCCTGGTACAGCGAGGCGACCTGCTGGCCGTAGCCATTGAACGGCAGGGTCTTGCGCTTGGGTGCGAACAACGCGCCAAAGCCGCTGCCGCGCTCCTCGCCGATGCGGCGCTCGGTGGCCTGGCTCCAGCGCGGATGGTCCACGTCCGGGTTCACGTTCGAATAGAAGCCGTACTCCTGTGGCGCGGCCAGGTTCCAGCTGGTGGGCGGCTGCTTGTCGACAAAGCGGATCTTCACGATCGACTTGGCGCTCTTGAAGCCATACTTCCACGGCACCACCATGCGCACCGGCGCGCCATTCTGGTTGGGCAGGGCCTCGCCATACAGGCCGAAGGTCAGCAGCGCCAGCGGGTGCATGGCCTCGTCCATGCGCAGGCCCTCGCTGTACGGCCAGTCGAGCACGCCGCTGCTGACGCCGGGCATCTGCTTCTTGTCGGCCAGCGTGATGAACTGGATGTACCTGGCACCAGGCTGCGGCTCGACGCGCCGGATCAGCTCGGCCAGCGGGTAGCCGACCCACGGGATCACCATCGACCAGCCCTCCACGCAGCGCAGGCGGTAGACGCGCTCTTCCATTGCCGCCAGCTTCATCAGCTCGTCCAGGTCATAGACCTTGGGCTTCTTCACCAGCCCTTCCACCGACACCTGCCACGGGCGCGGGCGCAGCGTGCCGGCGTTGCGCGCCGGGTCGGACTTGTCGGTGCCGAATTCGTAGAAGTTGTTGTAGGTGGTGACATCCTCGAAGGGCGTGCGCTTGTCGGTGATGATGTAGGCGTTGTTGGGTGTGGCGGCCAGCTTGTGGCCGTGCTGCCCCTGCGCCAGGGCCTGGCGCGCAAACCACGGCGCCAGCGTGCTCCCGGCGGCGCCGGCGGCGGCCAGCGCCAGCACGCGGCGGCGCGCTTCGAAGACGTGACGGGGCGTGATCTCGCTGGCGGCGATATCGCCGCCGCGCAGCCATTTGGGGGAAGGGATCAGCATGGTTTTCCTCGTTGCCTGGCCGTGCCGGCGCCGGTTGCGCCAACACGCTTGCAGAATTGGACTCTGGCCTTGGTCGGAGAGTGCGGGCCAGTCCTGACAGTTTTTTGTGCCTGCGTCGGAATGCCGCGGGTCATGAGGCGTCAGACGCACGCAATGTGCCGCCTGCACCTCGCGCCCGGCTATCCGCCCTGGTATTGCTGGTACACCACCTGCGCCAGCGTCAGCAGCCGCGCCCGTTCCAGCGGGCCCGCCAGCGCAAAGCCGAGGTCGCGGTCGATCCAGTAGAAGGCCATCATTGGGTCGCGGCCGGGGGCTGGCCGCCTGGTGCCCGCGCCTGGCATGCGCTCGACGCGGAAGCCCGTATCGGGCGTGCCCTGTGCCATGCGCCGCAGCTGCAGCGACAGGCGCGTACCGTCGTCCGCTTCATACATCAGGATGGCCGACGGGCCGCCCTCGGCCACGCCCAGCCGGCCGCCGATCAGGTGGAAGCCCTGCGCGCGCAGGTCCGGCACCTGCAGCGCCTTGCCCAGGCGCTTGGACAGCCATGCGATCAGGTGGGCCTCTTCCGTCGCCGCGACTTCCACCGGGTGGCGCATTTCCGGAGCGTAGACCGCGTGCGTGGCCAGCGCCTCGCGCGCAAAGCGCTCGCCGGGCGCCATCGCCACGGACACGCCGCCAAGGCGGCCATGGGCCAGCCAGCCGAGAACGCCGCCGACAGACAGCAGCGCCACCGACGCGCAGGTGGCCGCCAGCGCCATGGTCCAGCGCGGCCGCCGTAGTCGCGCGTTGTCGCGCCGGCCATCGCCATGCAGCCCGGGCGGCAAGGCCGCGAGCGGCACCGGTTCGTTCAATATCGGATCCAGCCCCCCGTGCAAGGCATCGGCCTGCCGGCGCCAGGCGGCAACCTGCGCCGCCGCGTCCGGGTGCTGCGCCAGGTACGCCTCCACGGCCGCACGGCGCGCGCCGGAAAGCTGGCCATCGGCGTAGGCGTGGAGATCGGCTTCGTGGATGGCGGACATCATTTCACCCGCTGCAGGGGCTTGCCGGAAGCCGCCGGCGCGGCAGCGGGCGCCTTGCCGTCGAGCAGCCGGCGCATCTGCTCGCGCGCCCGCGCCAGGCGCGACATGACCGTACCCTGCGGCACGTCGAGCACGCGCGCGGCCTCCGCATACGTCAGTTGCTCCAGGCTGACCAGCAGCAGCACCGCGCGCTGCGCCTCCGGCAGTTGCGCCAGCGCCTGCACCAGGTCGCGGCGCAGGCCGGGGTCGTCAGCGGGGGCGCTGACCTCGGGCAGCGTATCGGTGGTGACCACCAGTTCCTTCCTGCGCACGGTATTCAGGCGCAGGCGGTGCATCAGGGTCAGCAGCCACGGCAGCAGGCCATCGGCGCCGTCGCCCCACCAGGCGCCGGGGCGCAGGCGGAAGCGCCAGCGGTAGCGCAGCGCGCGCTCGAGCGTGTCCTGCACCAGGTCGTCGGCCAGCGCCGCGTCGCCGGTGAGGCCGCGCGCATGGCGCCGCAGCCGCGGCGCCAGCGCGACGAGCTGGCCGTCAAACCCTTCCATGCCGTGGCTGCGGTGGTGGCTGCTGAAGCGTCAGGGCTTGGCCACGTGCCAGACGTTGTTGAGGTTGTCGCCGGCGCGGTCGCCCGGCTTGGCGTCCTTGGCAAAGCGGTACAGCGGCATGCCGCGGTACGCCCACTGCTTGCCGCCGTCCTCGCGCGTGATGATGGTGTACTGTCCTGACGCATTGGTGCCAGGTGCTGCCATCAGCGGCGGCCAGTTGGTGGCGCACGGGCCGTTGCAGGCGCTCTTGCCGCTGCCGGCGGTGTCGCGGTCGAAGGTGTACAGCGTCAGGCCCTGCGGATCGGTCAGCACGCCACTGGTCACCTTCACCGTGGGCGGCATATTGCCGGCAGTGCCGCCCATACCGGCACAGCCGGCGAGCAGGACCGCCGCGCAGCCGAGCGCGAGCGCGGCGGGACGAACGAGGGATGCTGCAGCGTTACGACGCGGACTTGCCATGATCTTGTTCTCCATGCAAACCGGTGCCGCCAACCGGCACCGCTCCTCAAGTAAACACCGGATGTGATGCCTTTATTCCTTTGGCGTCCAAAAAAATTAAAAAAAGACGAAAAAAAACCTGCCCGGAGGCAGGTTTTTGCATTGCAGCATGAGGCCGCGTCACAGTTCGCCGTAGCTGTGCAGTCCCGACAGGAACATGTTGACGCCCAGGAACGCGAAGGTCGTCACCAGCAGGCCGACCAGCGCCCACCAGGCCGCCACCGTGCCACGCAGGCCCTTCATCAGCCGCATGTGCAGCCACGCCGCGTAGTTCAGCCAGACGATCAGCGCCCAAGTTTCCTTCGGGTCCCAGCTCCAGTAGCCGCCCCAGGCCTCGGCCGCCCACAGTGCGCCCAGGATGGTGGCAATGGTGAAGAAGGCAAAGCCGACCGCGATTGCCTTGTACATCACATCATCAAGCAGCTCCAGCGATGGCAGGCGCTCGGCCAGGATGCCGCGCTGCTTGAGCAGGTAGGCTACCGAGACCATTGCCGCCAGCGCAAAGGTGCCGTAGCCGATAAAGTTGGCCGGCACGTGGATCTTCATCCACCAGCTTTGCAGCGCCGGCACCAGCGGCTGGATCTCCTGCGCATTGCGGCTGACCGTGTACCACAGCAGGAAGCCCACCGCGGCCGACACCACCAGCATCACGAACGGGCCCAGCGCGCGCGTGGCGTAGCGGCCTTCGTAGTACAGGTAGAACAGCGAAGTGATCAGCGTGAACAGCACGAACACTTCATACAGGTTGGAAATGGGGATATGGCCGATGTCAGTGCCGATCAGGTAGGACTCATACCAGCGCACCAGCAGGCCGGTGAAGCCCAGCACCACCGCGCCCCAGCACAGCTTGCTGCCGATGCTGTAGCCCGTGTCCGAGCGCGTCGCCAGCCCGAGCCAGTAGAACAGCGTGGACAGGAATACCAGTGCGCTCATCCACAGGATGGCCGACTGGCTCGACAGGAAATACTTCAGGAAGAAGGCCTGGTCCGCGCGCGCCAGCTGCCCCTGGTAGAGCTGGATCGCGAACAGCGACAGCGCGGTGAGCGCCAGCATCAGCGGGCGCACCGCCTTCCAGTGCCAGCCGAGCAGCGCGAAGGTAGGCACGGCGCCGATCAGCACGGCCTTGTCGTAGCCGTCCATCCACTGCCCGTATTGCGACAGCGCCACGCCGGCGCCAACCGCCAGCGCCAGCGCAAAGAGCCAGTCCACCCAGGTCAGGCGGCGCAGGAAGGAAGGTTCGAGATAGGCCTCGTCAGCCGCGCCGGTGTCGGCGCGCGTGGTGCCGCGCATGGCGGGACCGGCCTGGTTCACATTTGAGGACATAGCGTACCTGCTCAATTCAGTGGGGAGTGCCGGCGGGCCCGGGCGCATCGCTGCGGCCCCCTGCGGCGCGGCCGATATCGTCGCGCAGCGCCGTGAATTCCTTTTCGAAATCCATCGTGCGGCGCTGAGTCGACATCGCCATCAGCACATGGCTGCCAGGCTCGGTGTCGCCCTCGGCGGGCTTGTCCTTCACCCAGATCCAGACCCGGCGCTCACGGATATAGAACATCGCGAACACGCCCAGCACCAGCAGCAGACAGCCAAGATACACGATGTTCTTGCCCGGCGCACGGGTCAACTGGAACACGCTGGCCTTGATCTCCTTGAAGTCGTCGAGCTGCAGGAACACCGGCGCGCCGTAGAAGAAACTGTCCGACAGCGCGTTGATGGCCTGCTGCAGGAAGGTGCCGCTCTGGGCGCTGTTGGCCACCACCGGCAGCTTGTCCTGGGCGCGCGCCAGCTGCCACAGCTCCCACATCGAGCCGTTCAGGATCTTCAGGAGCACGTCGGCCGCCTTCTGCTGCTCGGCCGGGGGCACGGATTTCTCCAGGAAGGCCGCGATCGCGGTGAAGCCGCCCGGGGGCGAATCCGGCGAGGGCCGCGTGGCGCCGGCGAACAGGTCGAGCGCACGCAGCGAGCTTTCCGCCAGCTGGCGGCGCAGGTCGGCCTTGTCATCGCCTGGCATCGACGCCAGCGCAAAGCGGCGCGCGGCCTCGCCGCGCAGCGCGCGGTCCTGCAGCGCGGCGCGCAGGCGCATCCAGTCGGCCACGCTGCCCTGGTCGTCGGCGGGGATGCGCAGATAGCGGAATTGTTCGCTGGGCGATTCGCGCATGCCGGCCAGGAACACCGACTGGCCGTCCATCTGCACCGGCACCATGTAGTTGTTGTACTCGCGCGCCTGGCCGGTGCGGTCGCGCAGCTTGTACTGCACCGACGGGCCGACGTTACGCAGCGTCTTGGCGCGGTCGGTGCTGGCGGCGGCGCCCAGGTGCTTCTCCAGCGTCTCGTTGAAGGACTTGCGCGCCACGCCGCGCGCGTCGGGCTTGCCCGAGGCATCGGTGACGTTCTCGATATTCATCAGCCGGAAGTCGCTGAACTCGACCGTCAGGCCTTCGCTGTCGGCGCTGGTGCCGGTGCCCGCCAGCGGCTTGTTGCCGCCCACCGCGCCATCGATGGTGAAGGTGGCGTGGCCGCTGCCCTGCATCGGGTAGCCGACGAACTTCAGGCGCGAGCCGCCGTCCTCGAAGCTGGACTGGTAGATGGCGATGCCGTCGACGATCAGCGGCTCGTTCACCTTGATGGTGGCCTCGGTCTGCTTGCCGGTGGCGCGGTCGGTCACGACCACATCCGAGGCAAACAGCTTGGGCATGCCGGTCTCGTAGAAATCGACTTTGAACTTTTTCAGCGTGATCGCGAACGGCAGGTCCTGCACCAGCGCCCCGTCGGCGATGTTCAGGATGGCGGTGGACACGGTCGAGCCCTCGGGCACGTAAGCGTTGCCGCGAAAGCCCGGGTTGCTCGCCGACAGCCGGTGCTGCGGCGGGATCTCGCTGATGACCGCGTTGCCGCTGATCGGGGACTTGCCGCCCACCCACATCTGCGCGCGGATCAGCAGGTCGCCATCCAGCAGGCCGCCAATACAGATCACCACGATAGCGGTGTGCGCCAGGATATAGCCGGCCTTGTTGGCCGCGCCGGCCTTGGCCGCCAGCAGCGTGGCGCCGTCATGCTCGACCGCCTTGAGGCGGTAGCCGCGGTTGCGCAGCAGCGCCGACAGGCGGCTCACCGCCTCGGTGCGCGGGCGCGCGCCGTCGAATTCGCCGCGGTGATGGAAGGCGCGCAGGCTGCGCTCGCGCACATGGTCCTTCCACGAGCGCATGTCCGCCACCATCTTGGGCGCGTTGCGGATCAGGCAGAGGCTGGTCGACACCACCAAAAAGGCCAGGATCAGCAGGAACCACCAGGACCCGTAGACCTTCTGCAGCGACAGCGTATGGAACACATCGGCCCAGAACGGCCCGAACTGGTTGACGTAGTTGGGATACGGCTCGTTCTGCTTGAGCACGGTGCCGATCACGCTGGCGATGGAGATCACCGTCAGCAGCGCGATCGCAAAGCGCATCGAGGACAACAATTCGACCGCGTCGCGCAGCACGCGGTGAGAGGTCTTCAGGTGCAGCCCTGAAGTGGAAGCGGTCGACATGTGCAGGGAAACCTAAAACAACGTGCGGCTTGGAAATGAAAAAAGGGCGGACATGCTTTGGCAAGCAGGCCACCCTTTTCGATTGTGACAGGCGCGTTCGGTTGCATGCCGCGGCACACCCGCCGGAACGGGGGCCGCCAGACCAACGCGCCGGCGCCTGGCGGGCGCCAGCGGAGTCGCGGAATCGTTATCGAACGCCGGCGACGTAATCCGCCACCGCCTTGATCTCGGCATCCGACATCTTGGCGGCGATGGTCGTCATGACCGGGTTGTTCTTGCGGGTGCCCTGGCGGAATGCCACCAGTTGTGCTTCGGTATAGTCCGCCCACTGGCCGCCGATGCGCGGGTACTGGGCGGGAATGCCGGCGGCAGTAGGACCGTGGCAGGCGGCGCAGGCGGGCACGCCCTTGGCAGCGATGCCGCCGCGGTAGATCTTCTGGCCGGCTTCGATGGTGTCCTTGTTCTTGGCGGTCGCCGGCTTGAGCGACTGCTTGGCCAGGTAGGCGCCGACGTTGCGCATTTCCTCGTCGGTCAGCACCGACGCCATCGGCACCATGATCGCGTTGTTGCGTGCCTTGGACTTGAAGTCGGCCAGCTGCTTGTGGACGTACTCGGGATGCTGGGCGGCCAGCTTCGGGTTGGCGGCGGCGGCGCTATTGCCGGCGGCGCCGTGGCAGCTCAGGCAGGCGGGCACATTGCGGTCGGGGGCACCTTGCGTGTACAGCGTTTCACCCTTGGCCGGGTCAGCCTTTGCGGCGGCCTGCTCTGCGGCAGATGCCATTCCGGAAAGGGCGGCGGCAGGAACGGCCAAAGCCAGGACACCCAGAATCTTCGCAATGCGGTTCATTCGCACACCTTCTCTGAATTGTTTTGGATACCGTGATGCGTGCCGGCCCGGCGCTTTGCAGGCGGTGAGGACGCGCCGGTGCAAAGGCTGGTATCGTGGCGACCCGCGCGCGGCTGACCGATCCGCAAAGCGCTGGCCGTGGCGGCAGACCCCGCCAGCCCGCTCCCGCCGCCGCCGCACCCTCCGGTGCAACACGCAATGCGGGGCAAGGGCCCTGCCCACGATGGAACGACACACTAGGCTTCCCGCCCGGACGACGGCAGCCAAGGCACGCGGCCATGGATGCCACGCGTCACCCGTTCAGGAGACCGTTAACCGGCGTATTGTACAATAAGTTATGTGCCGGATTGATGCCTTGCGCCTTGTCATGCCCCTTTCGGGCTGCGCCAGATCAACCCCGGCGGGCGGCCCAGGCCGCCAGCCATCCCACCCTGGCGAGACCCCGGCCCCGGCTTGCGCAATGCGCACAGCCTCCGCGGCCCGCCCCACCGCTCTAGCGCATGTCCCTTCTTCACCAGGCCCGCTTCTTCATCACCGTGAACCACCTGCGCGACCTGCCCGCCACGGCCGTGCCGGAGGTGGCGTTCGCCGGCCGCTCCAACGCCGGCAAGTCCACGGCCATCAACATCCTGTGCAACCAGAAGCGGCTGGCGTTCTCGTCGCGCACTCCCGGGCGCACGCAGCACATCAACTATTTCTCGGTGGCGCCGGTCAAGGCGCCCGACCCGCTCGCCTTCCTGGTCGACCTGCCCGGCTACGGCTATGCCGAGGTCTCGGGCACGGCCAAGTACCACTGGCAGGGGCTGCTGAGCGACTATGTGCAGACGCGCCAGCAACTGTCCGGCCTGATCCTGATGATGGACGCGCGCCGTCCGTTCACGGATCTCGATTGCCAGATGGTGGAGTGGTTCCTGCCGACGGGGCGCCCCATCCACGTGCTGCTGACCAAGGCCGACAAGCTCACCAACAGCGACAACGCCAAGGCGCTGCGCGAGACCCGCAAGATGCTGCAGGGCTACGCCGAGCAGATGGAAACGCCGGTGCCCATGACGGCACAGCTCTTCTCCAGCCTGAAGCGCCGCGGCATCGAAGAGGCGCAGGGCGTGATCGCCGGCTGGCTGAACCTGCCGGAAGCGCAGAAGGCCGAAGCCAAGTCCGCAGCGGAGACGAGCGAGCCGCCTGCTGCCGACCCGGCGGTGTAATCACCAGGTCAGCACACAAAAAAAAGCCCCGCTGCAAGCAACGGGGACAAACTTTCCCGCCGCAGGGGCGGGTACCCGCTCAGGGAGGAGTAGCGGGGGACACCGCGCCACGCAGGGCGCAACGCAAAGTGTCCGCGAGTATGATAGCGGGCACGCTCAAAAGTTTAGTTTTTCTTCGGCCAGCCGCCTTGGACCGCGCTTTGCCGCGCGCGCCGTGCTTGCCGGCCCGCTTTCCTGTCCAGCTCTACAGTCAAGAAGCCCGCCATGTCCACCTTCCCCGAATACCGCCCGCGCCGCATGCGCCGCGATGATTTCTCCCGCCGCATGATGCGCGAGCATCGCCTGTCTCCGGACAACCTGATCTACCCCGTCTTCATCCTCGACGGCCAGAACCAGCGCCAGGCGGTGGCGTCGATGCCGGGCGTCGAGCGCGTGTCGGTCGACCTGCTGATGCCGGTGGCCGAAGACTGCGTCAAGCTGGGCATCCCAGTGATCGCGCTGTTCCCGGTGATCGACCCGTCGCTGAAGACGCCGGACGGCATCGAGGCCACCAACCCCGAGGGCCTGGTGCCGCGTGCCGTGCGCGCGCTCAAGGACCGCTTCCCCGAGCTCGGCGTGCTCTGCGACGTGGCGCTCGACCCGTACACCAGCCACGGCCAGGACGGCGTGCTGGACGACAACGGCTACGTCATCAACGATGTGACCGTCGAGATCCTGGTGCGCCAGGCACTGGCACAGGCCGAAGCCGGTGTCGACATCGTGGCCCCATCCGACATGATGGATGGCCGCATCGGCGCGGTGCGCACGGCGCTGGAAGACAACGGCCATATCCATACGCGCATCATGGCGTACTCGGCCAAGTATGCGTCGGCGTTCTACGGCCCCTTCCGCGACGCGGTGGGCTCGGCCGCCAACCTGGGCAAGGGCAACAAGATGACCTACCAGATGGATCCGGCCAATACCGACGAAGCCCTGCGCGAAGTGGCGCAGGACATCCTGGAAGGCGCCGACATGGTGATGGTCAAGCCCGGCATGCCGTACCTGGACATCGTGCGCCGCGTGAAGGACGAATTCCGCTTCCCCACCTACGTCTACCAGGTCAGCGGCGAATACGCGATGCTCAAGGCCGCCGCGCAGAACGGCTGGCTGGACCACGACAAGGTGATGATGGAATCGCTGCTGGCCTTCCGCCGCGCCGGCGCCGACGGCATCCTGACCTATTTCGCGCGCGACGCCGCGCGGCTGCTGACGGCCTGAGCGGCCAACGGACAGAGCGCCTATGGAACTGCTAGGCTTCTCGGCCAGCCAGGTACACCCGCTCGCCTCGCTCACCGAGGCGGGCAACTTCCTCAACGGCAATGCCGCCGCGCTCTTCGTCTGGGCGGACTTTTCCACCGAGGAAGTCACCGCCGCGCCGGATGCCTGGCGCGAGAGCGTGCGCCAGCTTGCCGGCGCGCCGATCCTGGACCTGCACTTGACCGACGCCACCAATGCCGCGCATCCGTCGTATTTCGATACGACCAATGCGTACGACATGGTGATCTTCCGCAAGCTGACCTTCGAGACCAGCCGCGCCATCGCCGAGGCCGAGCCGCAGGATCCCGCGACCGGCACGGCGAAGCCGCCTGCTGCCGAGACTGCCGCCCGCCAGAAGCGCTATCCGCCCGGCTTCCTCCCGGCACTGGCCAGGATCGACACACAGCCGGTCACGTTCTTCATGTTCGACACGGTGCTGGTCACGGTGCGCTCGGGGCAGTCGCGCACGGTCGACCAAGTGCGCCAGCGCCTGCTGGAGCTGTGCCAGGCACCGCGCCCGCAGGCCACGCCCGTGCGCAACGGCCAGCCGCTGCTGCACGGCGTGCGCCCGCCCAGCCGGCCCGAGGACCTGATGCTGCGCCTGCTCAATGCGATGGTCGACCGCTACCTGGAACTGCGCGCGCCGCTGACGCGCCAGCTCGACCGCTGGCAGCGCGCGCTGCTGAACTCGCGCCGCAGCTTTTCAAGCTGGGAGGGACTGCTGGATGCCCGCATCCAGCTGCGCAAGCTGGAACACCTGAGCGAAGAGCAACGCGACGCGCTGCAGGAATTCCGTGACAGCCTGCTCGATAACCGCTACAGCAGCGACCAGCCCGGCGGCCCGGCCAATGCGCCGGGACGCGACGAGGTGCTGCTGGTGCGCATCAACGACGTGATGGAGCACATCCAGCGCGTGCTGGCGCACGCCAGGCGACTGGAGGATTCGATCGAGTCGGCGGTGCAGATTCACTTCTCGGCGGTGGCGCACCGGACCAACCGCACCATGCGCACGCTGACGCTGATCACGGCGCTGTTCATGCCCCTGACGCTGATCACCGGCGTCTTCGGCATGAACTTCGACCGCATGCCCTGGCTGCGCGAGCCGGACGGGTTCTGGTGGTCGATCGGCCTGATGGGCGCCGTGGCGCTGGGGCTGGCCGCACTGTGGGCGCTGGGGCGGCGGCTGGAGCGCTAGCAGCGCAGCGCCAGGTACGCCTCAGGTACTGGTACGCGTGCCAAAGGCCCGCTCCAGGCTTTCCAAGAAGCGGTTGGCCGACTGGTAGCCGATCACGCGCACCGGGCGCTCGCGCCCGTCGGCCCCGAACAGGATGATGCCCGGCGGCCCGAACAGGCCGAAGCGCTTGAGCAGCGCCTTGTCGTCGGCATTGTTGGCGGTCACGTCCGCCTGCAGCAGCACGATCTCCGACAGCCGCGCGCGCACGCGCGGATCGACGAAGGTTATGTGCTCCATTTCCTTGCAGCTGACGCACCAGTCGGCGTAGAAATCCAGCAGCACCGGCTTGCCTGCGGCCGCGGCCTGCGCCACGCGGGCATCGAGCTCGGCCACGCTGCGCACGCGCTCGAAGCGCACCGTCTGCGCGCCAGAAGAGGCTTCTGCGCCACCGCGTGCCACGCTCAGGTGCGACAGCGGCTGCAGCGGATCGCGCCCGCCCGAGGCCACGCCGATCAGCACGATCGCCGCTGCGATCGCAAACAGCACGCCCACGCCCTTGCCCACCCGCGCCAGGTTGCGCGGATCCGGGCCCAGGCCGTCAAAGGCGCCCAGGAACACCGCCGCCACCAGCAGCAGCACCGCCAGCGCCAGCATCGAGGCCCAGGCCGGCAGCACCGGCCCCAGCATCCACAGCGCCACGCCCAGCAGCAGGAAGCCGAAGAAGCGCTTGGTGACCTCCATCCAGCGCCCGGCCCGCGGCAGTAGGTTGCCCGCGCCGACGCCCACCAGCACCAGCGGCACGCCCATGCCGAGCGCCATGGCGAACAGCGCCGCGCCGCCGATCACGGCATCGCGGGATTGCGCGATATAGGCCAGCGCCCCGGCCAGCGGCGCGGTGACGCATGGCCCGACGATCAGCGCCGAGATCGCGCCCATCGCCGCCGCACCCGCCACCTGGCCGCCCTGACGGCGGTTCGACGATTCGGTCAGGCGGGTCTGCCAGCGCCGCGGCAGTTGCAGTTCGTACAGCCCGAACATCGAGAGCGCCAGCGCCACCATCAGCGCCGCGAACAGGCCCAGCACCCACGGTGTCTGCAGCGCGGCCGACAGGCCCTCGCCCAGCAGCCCGGCAGCCACGCCGACCGCTGTGTACACCACCGCCATGCCCAGCACGTAGGCCAGCGACACCAGCAGCGCACGGCCGCGCGTGACGTGCTCGCCCACCACGATGGATGACAGGATCGGCACCATCGGCAACACGCAGGGGGTGAACGTCAGCAGCAGGCCCAGGCCGAAGAACAGCGCCGCGATCAGGGCCAGGTTGCGGCTCGCCAGCGCACCGGCGATGCGGTCGCTGTCGTCGGCACGCAGCACCGCCGCCGCGCCGGGCGTGGCCGGCTCCGGTGCCAGCGCCGCCGCGGGCGCGTCCGAGCGCCCGCGCTTGCCGAACAGGTCGGCCAGCCCGCTGCTGCCGACCTTGTACACGCTCTCCATCGGCGGATAGCACAGGCCCTTGTCGGCGCAACCCTGCGAAGTGACCGTCAGCGACCACTTGCCGTCGGCCGGCGCCGCGTCCACCGGCACGCGGATGACCACGCTGTCGCGGTAGGTCTCCATCTCCTTGCCGAAGGTCTCGTCGAACTTGACCTTGCCGTGCGGATACACCGGCGCTCCCAGCTTTACGTCGGCGGGCTGCGCGGCAAAGGCGAAGCGCTCGCGGTACATGTAGTAGCCGGGCGCAACCTCGAAGCGCACCTCGACCGTCTTGTCGTCAAGCTGGCTCGCGGCGAAGCGGAAGGCCTGCTCCGGCGGCAGGAAGTCGTCTTCGGTGGCGGCATGCGCGCCGCCCGCCAGGCACACCCAGGCCAATGCCGCCAGCAGCGCTGCGGCAATATGCCGCGCCCAGTCCTGCCCGCGCGCGCGCTCCGGAAGTGCCAAACCGATGTTCATGTCGCTGTTTCCTGTCTGTCTTGAACCGGGGTTACCTGCGTACCTGCTGCTGCGCTGCGGGCGCCGTTGCCCCCTACTTTGCCGGCGCTGCGGCGGTCTCGGTCTCGCTGCGGACCCAGGCCAGGTACGGCGCGTAACCCGCCGTCACCGGCCAGGCAATGAGCTCCGGCACGTCGTAGGGGTGATGTTGCCGGATCACGGCCTCCAGCGCAGCGTAGCGTGCGCGCGTGGTCTTGATCAGCAACGGCCACTCCTGCGCGCGCTCCAGCTTGCCCTGCCACCAGTACTCGGACTCGACCGGCGCCAGGCGGTTCACGCAGGCGGCGGCGCGCGCCTGCAGCACTACCTGCGACAGGTGCGCCGCGGTCTCGGCATCGGGGGTATTGGTGATCACGACGATCACCTCGGCCGGATCGCCCGGGGCGCCGGCATCCGGCTGGCTGGCATGGCTTTGCATCGACATCTCCTTGCGGCAGGCACGGCAGCGGCCCAAAAAACAAAAGAGCCAGGCAGAAGCCTGGCTCGATTGTAAGCGGTGTGCCCGGACTCGTCGCCGCAGCGGCGGGCGGGAAACTACCTTATTCCGCGGCTTCTTCGGCCGGGGCTTCGGTGATTTCCGGACGATCCACCAGTTCGACCAGCGCCATCGGCGCATTGTCGCCCTGACGGAAACCGAACTTCAGGATGCGGGTGTAGCCGCCCGGACGGGTGGCGTAGCGCGGGCCCAGTTCGGTGAACAGCTTGGTGACCATGTCGCGGTCGCGCAGGCGGGCGAAAGCCAGGCGGCGGTTGGCAACGGTGTCCTTCTTGGCCAGCGTGATCAGCGGCTCGACAACCTTGCGCAGTTCCTTGGCCTTGGGCACGGTGGTCTTGATCAGCTCGTGCTGGAACAGCGAGTTGGACATGTTGCGCAGCATCGCGAGACGGTGCGACGAGGTGCGGTTCAGTTTCCGCAGACCATGACGGTGACGCATGATGATTCCTTTCAGTTAAGTGTTTGACCAGCTCTTCTATCGTCCGATGCGGCTGGACGCGGGCCGGTAGTCATACGAGCCCCGGCCGAAGCCAGGGCGGTTACCGCGGTGCGGGACAAGTGCCCCGCACCACAATTACTTCTCCAGACCTGCGGGCGGCCAGTTCTCGAGCTTCATGCCGAGGGTCAGGCCACGCGAGGCGAGGACTTCCTTGATCTCGTTGAGCGACTTGCGACCCAGGTTCGGGGTCTTGAGCAGTTCGTTCTCGGTACGCTGGATCAGGTCGCCGATGTAGTAGATGTTTTCGGCCTTCAGGCAGTTGGCCGAACGCACCGTCAGCTCCAGGTCGTCGACCGGGCGCAGCAGGATCGGATCGATCTGCGGCGTGCGGCTCGAAGCGGCTTCTGCCGCCGACTCGGTGCCTTCCAGCGCGGCGAACACGGACAGCTGGTCGACCAGGATGCGGGCCGACTGGCGGATCGCTTCCTCGGGCGAGATCACGCCGTCGGTTTCGATGTTCATCACCAGCTTGTCCAGGTCGGTACGCTGTTCCACGCGAGCGGATTCCACGGCGTACGACACGCGGCGCACCGGCGAGAACGAAGCGTCCAGCACGATGCGGCCGATGACCTTGCCCGACTCGTCGCCGAACTTGCGCACGTTGCCCGGCACATAGCCGCGGCCTTGCTCGACCTTGATCTGCATGTCCAGCTTGCCGCCGGCGGACAGATGGGCGATCACGTGGTTCGGGTTGATGATCTCGACGTCGTGCGGCAGCTCGATATCGGCAGCCGTGACCACGCCTTCGCCATCCTTGCGCAGCGACACCGTGACTTCGTCGCGGTTGTGCAGCTTGAACACCACGCCCTTCAGGTTGAGCAGCAGGTTAACGACGTCTTCCTGCACGCCGTCGATGGTGGAATACTCGTGGACCACCCCAGCGATCGTGACTTCGGTCGGTGCATAGCCGACCATCGACGACAGCAGCACGCGACGCAGGGCGTTACCGAGCGTATGGCCGTAGCCGCGCTCGAACGGCTCCATCACGACTTTGGCGTGATGGTCGCCCAGAGGCTCGACGGCGATGATTTTTGGCTTGAGGAGTGCTGTTTGCATTAGGTTGTCCTTTTCAATACCCTCGGCTCGTTACACCGATAAGGCTGACGTTTGGAACCTGAAAATCCCATCGCGAGATGGGCGAAGCCCGACCGCGCACACAGCGCGTCGGGCTGAAAGGGAAGCTTTGCGGCGAACGCAAGCTCTGGGCCGTTCCGCTCGCGTGATTAACGCGAGTACAGTTCGACGATCAGGCTTTCGTTGATGTCGCCCGAGATATCGGCGCGATCCGGTACTTGCTTGAAGGTGCCTTCGAACTTCTTCGAATCCACCGCCACCCAGGTCGGGAAGCCCGACTGCTCTGCCAGCGACAGCGATTCAGCGATACGGACTTGCTTCTTCGACTGTTCGCGGATGGTGACGACGTCGCCAGACTTGATCTGGGCCGACGGCACGTTCAGGGTCTGACCGTTCACCAGGATCGCCTTGTGCGACACCAGCTGGCGCGCTTCAGCGCGGGTCGAGCCGAAGCCCATGCGGTACACGACGTTGTCCAGGCGCGATTCCAGCAGTTGCAGCAGGTTTTCGCCGGTGTTGCCCTTGCGGCGGTCGGCTTCGGCGAAGTAGCGGCGGAACTGGCGCTCGAGCACACCGTAGATGCGCTTGACCTTCTGCTTTTCACGCAGCTGGTTGCCGTAGTCGGAGGTGCGGGCACCCGAGGTACGGCCGTGCTGGCCGGGCTTGCTGTCCAGCTTGCACTTGTCGGCGAGCGAGCGGCGGGCGCTCTTCAGGAACAGGTCGGTGCCTTCACGGCGGGAAAGTTTGGCCTTCGGGCCGGTATAACGTGCCACGTTGTCTTCCTTTGATCGATCGCGACGCCTTCAAGACGCGCCGCGAGTCCGCCAACGCAGTGCTTCCGCAGTGCATTTCTGCACCCGGGAGACCGTGACGGACGGTGGGCTTATTAAGCGCGCCCCGTTGCCGGGAACGACGCTGCAAGCATGTACAGTGCGCCGGCATGGGAATGTGCCGTAAGCGACATTCCTTCGACGCAAAACGAAAACCTGCCGCATTAAAATGCAGCAGGTCAGCGCGCGATACTACCATATCCGGAACCGGCAGGTAAACCCACCGGGCCCGGACACACCAACGCTCAGATGCGGCGGCGCTTCGGCGGACGGCAGCCGTTATGCGGAATCGGCGTGACGTCTTCGATGATCGCGATCTTGATGCCCAGCGCGTTCAGCGCGCGGACAGCCGATTCACGACCCGGGCCCGGGCCCTTGATGCGCACTTCCAGGTTCTTGATGCCCTGGTCTTGCGCCACGCGGCCGGCGTTCTCGGCAGCAACCTGGGCAGCGAACGGGGTCGACTTGCGCGAACCCTTGAAGCCCTGGCCACCGGCGGTCGCCCACGACAGGGCGTTGCCCTGGCGATCGGTGATCGTGATGATGGTGTTGTTGAACGAGGCGTGGACGTGCGCAATGCCGTCGGCAACGTTCTTCTTGACCTTTTTACGCGCGCGAGCGGCGTTATTCGGACCTTTTGCCATTAGTTTCTTCCTCTGCCTTCGGCTTTACTTCTTCAGAGCCACGCCGGCCTTGCGCGGACCCTTGCGGGTGCGGGCATTGGTCCGGGTACGCTGGCCGCGCATGGGCAGGCCCTTGCGGTGACGCATGCCACGATAGCAACCAAGGTCCATCAGACGCTTGATGTTCATCGTGGTTTCACGACGCAGGTCACCCTCGACCGTGACCTTGCCCACTTCGTCACGAAGCTTTTCCAGGTCGGCGTCGGTCAGATCCTTGACCTTCTTGTCAAACGGTACACCGGTGGCCTCGCAAATCTTGCGAGCGCGCGAGCGGCCGACACCATAAATGGCCGTCAGGCCGATTTCGGTGTGCTTGTGGTTCGGGATGTTAACCCCTGCGATACGTGCCATTCGTCAATCCTCTTTCCGATTAGCCTTGGCGTTGCTTGTGGCGGGGATCCGACGAGCAGATCACGCGCACGACACCGTTGCGCTTGATGATTTTGCAGTTGCGGCAAATGCGCTTAACAGAAGCCAGCACTTTCATAATTTTCCTCTTCCTTCAATTCCTGTTCGCTCACTTCGTCCGGAAGACGATTCGTGCGCGCGACAGATCATATGGGGTCAGCTCGACCGTCACCTTGTCACCCGGAAGAATCCGGATGTAGTTCATTCGCATCTTGCCGGAGATATGGCCCAGTACTACGTGGCCATTCTCCAGCTTGACCCGGAACGTCGCATTGGGCAGGTTTTCCAGGACCTCCCCCTGCATCTGGATGACGTCGTCTTTTGCCATACCTAGCCTGTACCGATCCGAAGTCAGCGCAAGGTCAGATTGCCCTTGAAATTCGCCTTCTTCAGCAGCGACTCATATTGCTGCGACATCACGTAAGACTGAACCTGAGCCATGAAGTCCATCGTGACGACCACGATGATCAGCAGCGAGGTTCCGCCAAAGTAGAACGGAACGTTCCACCGCAGCACCAGGAATTCCGGCAACAGGCAGACCAGTGTGATATAGACCGCACCAGCCAGCGTCAGGCGCACCAGAATCTTGTCGATATAGCGCGTCGTCTGCTCGCCCGGACGAATGCCCGGAATGAAGGCACCGCTTTTCTTCAGGTTGTCTGCCACTTCACGGCTGTTGTACACCAGGGCCGTATAGAAGAAGCAGAAAAATACAATCGCAGCAGCGTACAGCAGGATGTAGACCGGCTGGCCCGGCGACAGCGTGGCAGCCAGGTCCTTGACGAACCGGCCAACCGCACCCGTCGACTGGGACGTGAACCAGCCTGCAATCGTCGCCGGGAACAGGATGATCGACGATGCGAAGATCGGCGGAATCACCCCTGCCATGTTCAGCTTCAGCGGCAGGTGCGACGACTGGCCGCCGTACACCTTGTTGCCGACCTGACGCTTGGCATAGTTCACCAGGATCTTGCGCTGGCCCCGCTCGACAAACACCACGGCGAAGGTCACACCGATCACGATCGCCACGATGAAGATCGCCGCGATGATGCTCATGGAACCCGTACGGACCAGTTCGAACAGTCCGCCGATCGCGTTGGGCAGGCCCGCCGCGATACCGCCAAAGATGATGATCGAGATGCCGTTGCCCAGACCACGCTCGGTGATCTGCTCACCCAGCCACATCAGGAACATCGTACCGGTCACCAGCGTGATCACTGCCGTGGCCCTGAACATCAGGCCCGGATCCAGCACCAGCCCAGGCTGCGATTCCAGCGCCACCGCAATCGACAGCGCCTGGAACGTGGCCAGGACCACGGTGCCGTAGCGCGTGTACTGCGTGATCTTGCGTTGCCCTGCCTGCCCTTCCTTCTTCAGCGCTTCCAGCTGCGGCAGCACGATCGTCAGCAACTGCATGATGATCGACGCCGAGATGTACGGCATGATGCCGAGCGCGAAGACGGTAAAGCGCGACAGCGCCCCGCCCGAGAACAGGTTGAACATCCCGAGGATGCCACCCGACTGACTCTGGAAAAGCTTCGCAAGCTGCTCCGGATCGATACCGGGCACCGGAATATGAGCGCCGATGCGGTACACGATCAGGGCCAGCACCAGGAACATCAGCCGGCGCTTGAGGTCGCCGTACTTCGCCGTGTTCCTGGCTTGCGCGCTTGCATTGGGTTTCGCCGTGGCCAAACGATGCTCCGACTATGACTGCCTATGCTGCGATAAATGCCTGTCAGGCTGCGATCTGGCCGCCGGCGGCTTCGATCGCGGCCTTGGCGCCAGCGGTGGCGCCCAGACCCTTGATCGTCACCTTGCGGGTCAGTTCGCCAGCCTTGATGACCTTGGCGCTCTTGACCAGCTCGCCCACCAGGCCAGCTTGCTTCAGGACCAGCAGATCGACTTCGGCCGCTTCCAGGCGCTCGATGTCACGCAGCGTGACTTCGGCGTTGAACGCCTTGGTCAGCGAGGTGAAGCCGCGCTTGGGCAGACGACGATACAGCGGCATTTGACCGCCTTCGAAGCCCACCTTGTGGAAGCCGCCCGAACGCGACTTCTGACCCTTGTGGCCGCGACCGGCAGTCTTGCCCAGGCCGGAGCCGATACCGCGGCCGACGCGACGCTTGGCGTGCTTCGAACCGGCGGCCGGTTTCAGGTTGTTCAGTTGCATCTTGCTCTCCGAGTTCCCGGTATCAGGCCAGAACCTTGACCAGGTACGAGACCTTGTTGATCATGCCGCGCACAGCGGGCGTGTCCTGCAGCTCCGACACCGAGTTGATGCGGCGCAGGCCCAGGCCACGAACAGTGGCGCGATGATCCTCGCGCGTGCCGATCAGGCTGCGCACGAGTTGCACTTTTACGGTTTTCTGCGACATTGCGTTCACCTTAACCCAGGATGTCTTCGACCGACTTGCCACGCTTGGCGGCGATTTCGCCCGGCGTGCTCATCTTCTGAAGGCCGTCCAGCGTGGCGCGAACCATGTTGTACGGGTTGGTGGAACCGTGCGACTTGGTCACCACGTTGGTGACGCCCATCACTTCGAAGATCGCGCGCATCGGGCCGCCGGCGATCACGCCGGTACCTTCCTTGGCGGGCATCATCAGCACCTTGGCGGCGCCGTGCTTGCCAACGACTTCGTGTTGCAGCGTGCCGTTCTTCAGCGAGACCTTGACCATCTTGCGACGGGCTTCGTCCATTGCCTTCTGAACAGCAACCGGCACTTCCTTAGCCTTGCCCTTGCCCATGCCGATGCGGCCATCGCCGTCACCAACCACGGTCAGCGCAGCGAAACCGAGAATCCGGCCACCCTTCACCACCTTGGTGACGCGGTTGACCGAGATCATCTTCTCGCGGAGGCCGTCGTCGCGTTCGTCCTGTTGGACTTTTGCTTGCATCTTTGCCATGACGTATCTCTCTCTATGCGCTTAGAACTTCAGGCCGGCTTCGCGGGCGGCGTCTGCCAGGGCCTTAACGCGGCCATGGAAACGGAAGCCGGCGCGATCGAACGCGACGGTTTCCACGCCGGCAGCCTTCGCCTTTTCGGCGATGCGCTTGCCAACCACGGTGGCGGCAGCGGCGGTAGCGCCCTTGCCATCCAGTTCCTTGCGCACTTCCACCTCGGCGGTCGACGCGGAAGCCAGCACCTTGGTGCCGCACTCCGAGAAAACCTGGGCGTAAATATGCGAATTCGTACGGAACACGGTCAGACGATTGACTTTCATCTCCGCGATCTTGGCGCGGGTCTGACGTGCACGGCGCAAACGAGCGTCTTTCTTGTTCATCATTGCACCCCTTACTTCTTCTTGGTTTCCTTCAGGATGACGCGCTCGTCCGAGTAACGCACACCCTTGCCCTTGTAGGGCTCAGGCGGGCGGTACGCGCGGACTTCCGCGGCAACCTGACCGACTTTCTGCTTGTCCGCACCCTTGATGATGATCTCGGTCTGCGTCGGCGTTTCCGCCTTCACGCCTTCCGGCATCTCATGGATCACGTCGTGCGAGAAACCAAGCTGGAGCTTCAGCGCAGCGCCTTGCAGCTGGGCACGATAGCCCACGCCGACGAGGTTCAGCTTGCGCTCGAAACCGGTGGTTACGCCCTTGACCATGTTGGCCACCAGAGCACGCATGGTGCCCTGCAGAGCGTTTGCTTCACGCGATTCGTCAGCCGGGCTGAAGGTCAGCGTGTCATTTTCGACATTGACCTTGACCAGGCTGTGAATCGGCTGCGACAGCGTGCCGAGCGGGCCCTTTACGGAGAGCACGCCAGCCGCCACGTTCACTTCCGCGCCCTTGGGGAGCGCGATGGGAGCCTTACCTACACGGGACATGGTTCTCTCCTTAAGCGACGTAGCAGAGAACTTCGCCGCCCACGCCAGTGGCGCGAGCCTTGCGGTCGGTCATCAGACCCTGCGGGGTCGAAATGATCGCCACACCCAGGCCGTTCATCACTTGGGGGATGTCGCTGCGGCCCTTGTACACGCGCAGGCCGGGCTTCGAGACGCGCTCAATGCGCTCGATGACCGGACGGCCGGCGTAGTACTTGAGACCGATGCTCAGTTGTGCCTTGCCGCCATCTTCCTGGACGGCGTAGTCGTCGATGTAGCCTTCGTCCTTCAGGACCTTGGCGATTGCCACTTTCAGCTTCGACGACGGCATGACAACCGACGCTTTCTGCACGCCCTGGGCGTTGCGGATGCGCGTCAGCATATCGGCGATAGGATCGCTCATGCTCATACTGTTTCTCCTGTAGCCTGTGCGTAATTACCAGCTGGCTTTCGTCAGACCCGGGATTTCGCCCTTGAAGGCGATTTCGCGGATCTTGTTACGCGCCAGGCCAAACTTGCGGAAGGTACCGCGGGGACGACCGGTGATCGCGCAGCGGTTACGCTGGCGAGTCGGGTTCGCGTTGCGCGGGAGCTGTTGCAGCTCGAGACGCGCGCTGTAACGCTCTTCTTCCGACTTCTCTTGGTCGTCGATAATGGCCTTGAGGTTGGCGCGCTTGGCGGCATACTTCGCCACCAGCTTGGCGCGCTTCTTCTCACGTTCAATCAGAGCCAGTTTAGCCACGGTTACCCCTTAATTGCGGAACGGGAACTTGAACGCACCGAGGAGTGCCTTGGCTTCCTCGTCGTTCTTTGCCGTCGTCGTGATGCTGATGTTCAGACCACGCAGTGCGTCGATCTTGTCGTACTCGATTTCGGGGAAAATGATCTGCTCTTTCACACCGATGTTGTAGTTGCCGCGACCGTCGAACGACCGGCCCGACACACCACGGAAGTCACGCACGCGCGGCAGGGCCACGGTAACGAAACGATCGAGGAATTCGAACATGCGCTCGCCGCGCAGGGTCACCATCGCACCGATGGGGTAGCCCTGGCGGATCTTGAAGCCGGCGATAGCCTTCTTGGCCTTCGTCACGACCGGCTTCTGACCGGCGATCTTGGTCAGGTCGCCCACGGCGTTCTCAATGATCTTCTTGTCATTGATGGCTTCGCCAAGACCCATGTTCAGGGTGATCTTGGTGATGCGCGGCACTTCCATGACCGACTTGTAGCCGAACTGTTCGATCAGCTTCGGCACAACCTGTTCTTTGTAAAACTCTTGCAGACGTGCTGCCATGCTCAACTCCTATACGTGCCCAGAATCAAGCTGCCACGACGGCGCCGGTGGTCTTCAGCACGCGCACGCGCTTGCCGTCTTCCACCTTGATGCCGACGCGCGACGGCTTGCCATTGGCATCCACGAGCGCAACGTTGGAAATATGCAGGGGCATGACCTTGTCGACCACACCACCGGTAGTGCCCAGCATCGGGTTCGGGCGGGCATGCTTCTTGGCGATGTTCACGCCTTGCACCGCAACCTTGTCGCCCAGGACGGCTTGCACGGTACCGCGCTTGCCCTTGTCCTTGCCGGTCAGCACAATGACTTCGTCGCCTTTGCGAATCTTGTTCATGGCGGCTCCTTACAGCACTTCCGGAGCGAGCGACACGATCTTCATGAAGCGCTCGGTACGGAGTTCACGAGTCACCGGCCCGAAGATACGGGTGCCGATCGGCTCGAGCTTGTTGTTCAGCAGGACGGCGGCGTTGCCGTCGAACTTGATCAGCGAACCGTCAGCGCGGCGCACGCCCTTGGCGGTACGCACGACGACGGCGTTGTAGATGTCGCCCTTCTTCACGCGACCGCGCGGCGCTGCGTCCTTGACGGTCACCTTGATGATGTCGCCAACGCTTGCGTAGCGGCGCTTGGAGCCACCCAGCACCTTGATGCACAGCACTTCGCGCGCACCAGTGTTATCGGCTACTTCGAGCCGGCTTTCTGTCTGAATCATGGTGTTTGTCTTCCCAACTTAATCCGTCAGGTGCAAAAAGCGCCCATCGGTCAGTCTTGGTCCCGTCGGCTCCGGCATTGCGCCAGCTCCGTATGGGTTGATCAACTTTGAAGTCGGTAGGAACCAGGCGATCTCAACAACTTGCTGAGGCCGCTCGGCCCTGGCTCGCTTCACAGGCCCGCCCGGGTGGTACTACAAAGGCGAACGCAACAAAGCGGAAGTCCAGGATTATAGCTACATAATCCTGGACTTGCAAGTCAAGCTAAGAACGTGTTGTTCTTAGATGACGCGTGCAGCCTCTACCAGCCGGGAAACCACCCAGGACTTGGTCCGCGACAGCGGACGGCCTTCCTGGATCTCGACCTTGTCGCCTTCCTTGTACTGGTTGGCTTCGTCGTGTGCGTGGTACTTCTTCGAACGCAGCACGTACTTGCCGTACAGAGGATGCTTGACGCGGTTTTCCACCAAGACCGTAACGGTCTTGTCCATCTTGTCGCTCACGACACGGCCGACCAGGGTACGGCGAAGCGACTTTTCCGTTTGTGCAGCTTCAGTCATTTCGCGTTTGCCTTTTGAGTCAGCACGGTTTGCACACGCGCGATGTCCTTGCGAACCTTTTTCAGCTGGCTGGTGTTCTGCAGCTGTTGGGTCGCCTTTTGCATGCGCAGGCTAAATTGGGCCTTCAGCAGCTCGGAGAGCTCCTGGTTCAGCCCGGCGGCGTCCTTGCCGCGAAGTTCGGATGCTTTCATCCCTGCTCTCCTTACGTCCCGACCTGGCGCACCACGAAATTGGTGGCGATCGGCAGCTTGGCGGCTGCGAGGCGGAACGCCTCACGCGCCAGGTCTTCGGTCACGCCATCCATTTCGTACAGCATCTTACCCGGCTGGATTTCAGCCACGTAATACTCCGGATTGCCCTTACCGTTACCCATACGGACTTCGGCAGGCTTCTTCGAGATCGGCTTGTCCGGGAAGATCCGGATCCAGATGCGGCCGCCACGCTTGATGTGGCGGGTCATCGCACGACGTGCCGACTCGATCTGACGAGCCGTCAGGCGGCCACGGCCCATGGCCTTCAGGCCGAATTCGCCGAAAGACACGGCGTTACCACGGGTAGCCTTACCCGTGTTGCGGCCCTTCTGCTCCTTGCGGTATTTTCTGCGCTTAGGTTGCAGCATCGTTATTCTCCACTCTTCGCATCGCCAGGCGCACCGCGGCGACCGGCACCTGCACCGGCGCCACCGCGACGGTTGCCACCCGGGCGGCCTTCGCCTTCACGGCGGCGGCCTTCCGGACGACCCGGGCGACGACGACGGTCGTCTTGCGGCTCTTCCACCACCGGCGCGTCATTGCGGCCGAGGTGATCACCCTTGTAGACCCACACCTTGACACCGATGATGCCGTAGGTGGTTTCTGCTTCGGAGAAACCGTAGTCGATGTCGGCGCGCAGGGTGTGCAGGGGCACACGGCCTTCGCGGTACCACTCGGTACGTGCGATTTCGATACCGTTCAGACGGCCGGCGCTCATGATCTTGATACCCTGGGCGCCCAGGCGCATCGCATTCTGCATCGCGCGCTTCATGGCGCGGCGGAACATGATGCGGCGCTCGAGCTGCTGGGTGATCGAGTCGGCGATCAGCTGAGCATCGGTTTCCGGCTTGCGGATTTCCTCGATGTTCACGTGCACGGGCACGCCCATGCGACGCTGCAGTTCAGCCTTGAGCAGTTCGATGTCCTCACCCTTCTTGCCGATCACCACGCCCGGACGCGAGCTGTAAATGGTGATGCGTGCGTTGCGGGCGGGGCGCTCGATCACGACGCGGCCAACCGATGCGTTCTTCAGCTTCTTCTTCAGGAAGTCTCGAACTTCGATGTCTTCCTTCAGCATGCCGGCGAACTTCGTGTTGCTGGCGTACCAGCGCGAAGCCCAGTTACGGCTGACAGCCAGGCGGAAGCCAGTCGGATGAATCTTCTGTCCCATCGTGACTCCTTAGTTGCCGAGCGTCACAGTGATGTGACAGGTTTGTTTCTCGATGCGGTTGCCGCGGCCCTTCGCCCGTGCGGTGAAGCGCTTGAGCGAGGTTGCCTTGTCGACGAAGATCGATTTGACCTTCAGTTCGTCGATGTCGGCGCCTTCGTTGTGCTCAGCGTTGGCGATGGCCGATTCGACCACCTTCTTCACGATCCCGGCAGCCTTTTTCGGGCTGAACTGCAGGACATTGAGCGCGCGCTCGATCGGCAGACCACGGATCTGGTCAGCGACCAGGCGCGTCTTCTGGGCGGAGATGCGGGCACCGCGATGAATCGCTTTCACTTCCATGATGGCACCTTACCTCTTCGCTTTCTTGTCAGCCGCGTGGCCCTTGAACGTGCGGGTAATCGCAAATTCACCGAGCTTGTGGCCAACCATGTTTTCCGTAACGTACACCGGCACGTGTTGACGGCCGTTGTGCACGGCGATCGTCAGGCCAATGAACTCCGGCAGAATGGTCGAGCGACGCGACCAAGTCTTGATGGGCTTCTTGTCCTTGCCGCTCGAGGCGACTTCCACCTTCTTCAGCAGGTGGGCGTCGCAGAACGGACCCTTTTTAGCGGAACGAGTCATATCTTTAGCTCCTACCTACCGATTAACGCTTGTGGCGCTTCTGGACGATCATGCTGTCCGTGCGCTTGTTGCTGCGGGTACGGTAACCCTTGGCCGGGGTACCCCACGGCGAAACCGGATCGCGACCAGCGGCGGTCTTGCCTTCACCACCACCGTGCGGGTGATCCACCGGGTTCATCACGACACCACGCACCGTCGGGCGGATACCGCGCCAGCGGGTGGCACCGGCCTTGCCGATGACGCGCAGGCTGTGCTCTTCGTTGCCCACTTCACCGATGGTGGCGCGGCACTCGATGTGCACGCGGCGCACTTCACCGGAGCGCAGGCGAACCTGGGCGTACAGGCCTTCACGAGCCAGCAGCACGGCGGAACCGCCGGCGGCACGTGCGATCTGCGAACCCTTGCCCGGCAGCATTTCCACGTTGTTGATCGTGGTACCGACCGGAATGTTGCGGATCGGCAAGTTGTTACCGGCCTTGATCGGCGCTTCCGAGCCGTTCAGCAGTTGCTGACCGGCAACCATGCCCTTGGTGGCGATGATGTAGCGGCGCTCGCCGTCGGCGAACAGCACCAGCGCGATATTGGCGCTGCGGTTCGGATCGTATTCCAGGCGTTCGACCTTGGCGGGGATGCCGTCCTTGTCGTTACGCTTGAAGTCGACCACGCGGTAGTGGTGCTTATGACCACCGCCCTTGTGGCGGGTGGTGATATGACCATTGTTGTTACGGCCCGACTTCTGGAATTGCTTTTCCAGCAGCGGAGCGTGCGGGGCGCCCTTGTGAAGGTCCTTGTTGACCACCTTCACCATCGAGCGACGACCCGGGGAAGTCGGCTTGGTCTTGACGAGTGCCATGATTACTTGGCCTCCGCTTCAAAATTGATTTCCTGACCCGGCTTCAGCGAAACGTAGGCCTTCTTCACGTGGTTGCGACGCCCCATGAAACGGCCAAAACGCTTCTGCTTGCCCTTCTGGTTCAGGATCTGAACGGACTGCACCTCGACCTTGAACAGCAATTCGACTGCGGCCTTCACTTCTGCCTTGTTGGCATCGCGGGCCACTTCGAACACGACTTGTTCATTCTTGTCGGCGACCAGGGTTGCCTTTTCGGAAACCACCGGCGCGAGCAGCACCTGCATCAAACGATGATCGTTCTTGGCTACTTGCGTCATTTCAGCAACTCCTCGATCTGCGCGACGGCTGCCTTGGTCACCAGCACCTTCTTGTAGTGCACGAGCGACAGCGGATCAGCCTGGCGCGGCTCGACAACTGCCACGTGCGGCAGGTTGCGCGAAGCCAGGTAGAGGTTTTCGTCGAGGCTGTCGGTGATGATCAGCACCGAGTCCAGGCCCATGGCCTTGAACTTGTCGGCCAAGAGCTTGGTCTTGGGCGCGTCGACAGTGAAACCGTCCACCACGTTGATACGACCTTCACGTGCGAGCTGCGAGTAAATCGAGCGCATGCCGGCACGGAACATCTTCTTGTTGACCTTCTGGGTGAAGTTCTCTTCCGGCGAATTCGGGAAGATACGGCCGCCCCCGCGCCACAGCGGCGAGGAAGACATACCGGCACGAGCACGGCCCGTACCCTTCTGGCGCCACGGCTTCTTGGTCGTGTGCTTGACCTCTTCACGATCCTTCTGCTTACGGTTACCGCTGCGAGCGTTGGCCTGGTAAGCGACGACGATCTGGTGAACGAGGGCTTCGTTGTAGTCACGGCCGAACACTTCGGGCGAAGCGTCAACGCCCGCACCGATCTGGCCATTGTCCTGGAGGAGCTTGAGTTCCATTACATGCGCTCCTTAAGCTTTGGCTTTGGCCTTGACGGCCGGGGTGACGATGACCTTGCCGCCCTTGGAGCCGGGAATGGCACCCTTGACCAGCAGCAGCTTGCGCTCTGCGTCGATCTTGGCGATTTCCAGGTTCTGCACGGTGCGGGTGACATCGCCCAGGTGACCGGTCATGCGCTTGCCCGGGAACACGCGGCCCGGATCCTGCGCCATACCGATCGAGCCCGGCACGTTGTGCGAGCGCGAGTTACCGTGGGTGGCACGGCCGGAGGCGAAGTGATAACGCTTGATGGTACCGGCGTAGCCCTTACCGATCGACACGCCCTGCACGTCGATCTTCTGACCGACTTCGAACAGGTCGACCGACAGCGAACCGCCAGCTTGCAGTTCGGCAGCCTTGGCTGCATCGATACGGAATTCGCGGATGATTTCGCCGGCTTCCACGCCGGCTTTGGCGAGATGACCCGCCAGCGGCTTGGTAACGCGGCTTGCGCGTCGTGCGCCGAAGGTGACTTGAACCGCGGTATAACCGTCGGTCTCGTCCGTCTTGATTTGCGTCACGCGGTTGTCGCCGACCTCGACCACGGTAACGGGAATCGAATCACCGTCGTCCGTGAAAATACGGGTCATGCCAACCTTGCGACCTACAAGGCCAAGGCTCATGGTTTGCTCCATTCCCAGCTGCGATTGGCCGGGGCTGATTGATACACGAAAACTGTGTTTGCTGTGGACTTGCGCTAAAGAAGACTGCGCGCGGCCAAAGTGGCCAGCCCACTACCCGAGGAAACGGGTAGCCTTACACTATATCGCAGCGGTTTGGAAAGGGCAATATGAATTGCGGATTCGCCTGCAGTGTTGTAGGCAGGCTGCCGCAGTAGTGGCGCTTGCGTTGCTTGGGGTGTGGTGTGGAGGCGACGACGGGTAGTTGAAGCGCCGTAAAGTGCATCCAGGGATGGTTTGTTCAGGCGGCGATGCGCACGAAATCGCCGCCGTAGAATACCAGCGGTTCGCCCTCCCCGGCGCCGAACGCCTCGACGGCGCCGACGATCAGCAGGTGATCGCCCACCAAGTCGGCCCGCTCCACGCGGCAGGCCAGCGTCGCCAGCGCCTCGTCCAGGTAGGGCACGCCGCGCTCGCAGCGCCGGTGGGCGACGCCCGCGAACTTGTCCGCCGACGGGGTGGCGAAGCGGCGCGCCAGTTCGCCATGGCCCGCGCGCAGAATGCTGACGCCGAAGGGCGCGCCGCGTGAAAACAGGCCCGCATTCGGCGAGTGCATCGCCAGGCTCCACAGGATCAGCGGCGGCGCCAGCGACAACGAGGCAAACGAGTTCACGGTCAGGCCGACGGGCCGGCCCTGCGCCCCGCAGGCGCCGATGACGGCCACGCCGGTGGCATAGCGGCCGCAAACCCGGCGCAGCTCGCGGGGATCATGGACGGAAGTGGCGGGCGTGGCGGCGTGCATGTCAGGCGGCCTCGGCGACGTACTGGTTGATCAGCTGGTGGCAGGCCTGCGGATCCAACCACCACGGGAAGTAGTCCGGCGGATTGTCGAAGCCGTTGGCGATGCGCGCGGCCAGTGCCGGCGCCTGCCCCGCGGCGCCCAGCAGCGCCAGGATATGCGGCGGCGGCGGGGTCAGCAGCGAGTTGGTCCACGCTACCACGTCGCCCGCGTACTGCCAGTACTGGTCGAAGGTGCGCTCCATCCAGGCCTGGTCGAAGGACTGGTCGCCGCGCGCCAGGATCGCATCAAGATAGACCTTGGAGCATTTGGCGGCGTTGTTCGAGCCCTGCCCCGTGATCGGGTCGTTGACCACCACGGCATCTGCCATGCCGAACACCAGCCGCCCGGATGGCAGCGTCAGCACCGGCTTGCGCACCGTTGGCGCGAAGCGACCGGTAAGGATGCCGTTGTCGTCGGTCAGCGCCACCCGCTCGCAGCGCTCGGCTTCCCACGGCAGGTAGGTCTGCAGGATGCGCAGGCTTTCGGCCAGGTGCTGCGCCGGGGTGCGCGCCTCGGCCCAACGGTCCATCGGGCCGCCCGGGATGCCTTCGAACACCATGATCTCGCACGGCCCGGACAGCGTCAGCGCGGGGAAGACGAAGTACTCGCCCACGCCCGGGATCAGGTTGAAGCAAACCCGCGAGAACGGCGTGCGCGGCTCCATGCCGGTCACATAGGTCAGCGCCAGCGCGCGCTGCGGCTTGTCGAAGGGGCTGCGGGAAGCATCGCGCTCGAAGCGGCTGACGATCTCGCCCTTGCCGGCGGCCAGCAGCACGAGGTCATGCTCGCGGGTCAGGTCCTCCAGCTCGTCCAGGCCGACATCGACGATGCGCAGGTCGCCGCCGCGTGCAACGAAGGTCTCCATCCACGCCGGCATCTTCAGGCGCTGGTCCACCGCCTGCGCCGGGCGGTCCAGGGGCGCGGCCCAGTCGATCGCGCGGGCACCGGCCTGCTCGGGATGCGGCACGGCCAGGCCGATGCCCTCCACCGGCGGGCAGGCATCGTCCCACCAGTTCAGCCCGAGCTCGCGCTCGGCCTGCAGCGCGCGGTCGAACATGCACTGGCTGGACATGACTTTCCCGCCGCGGATCTGCTCGGGTGTCCGGTTGGACAGCAGCGTGACCCGGTAGCCGTTGGCTTGCAGCCCGAGGGCCATTTGCAGGCCCGACTGGCCGGCTCCGACGATGGCGATGCGTTGGCTCATGATTTTCTCCTGAAGGTCGTCCGGCGGCATTCAGCCGGCCAGCTTGCCGATGGCGGGCACATTCTGCTCCGGCCCCATGGCGGAATAGCCGCCGTCGACGGCATAGTCGGCACCGGTGACGAAGCTGGCATGGTCGGAACAGAGGAAGAGCACCACCTGTGCCACTTCATCGGGCTCGCCGACGCGGCCCAGCAGGTGAAACGGCGCGGCCACCGCATCGGTGCGGGCGCGGTTGCCGCCGCTGACCTCATCCATTAGCCGGCACCAGGTCCAGCCCGGCGACACCGCGTTGACGCGGATGCGGTCCGGCGCCAGGTCCATCGCCATGCTCCGCGTCAGCTGCGCGATGGCGGCTTTCGACACCGGATAGAGCCAGCGCCCGGTCTGCGCCACGTTGGCCGAGATACTGGTGAAATTGACGATCGCGCCGCCGCCGCGCGCCCGCATGTGCGGATGCACCGCCTGCGCCAGCATCACGCCCGACACCACGTTGACGTCGAGCGCCGCCAGCCAGTCGGCCCGGCCCGAACGGAAGCCGTCATCGAGATAGGTGCAGGCCAGGTTGACCTGGCAGTCCACGCCGCCAAAGCGCTGCACCACCTGCGCCACCGCATCGCGGACCTGTTCGTCACGCGTGATGTCGGTGGCGATGAAGAGTGCGTTCGGCCCGAGCTGCGCGGCCACGCGCTCGCCGTTGGCGGCATCGATATCGAAGATCGCCACGCGCGCGCCGGCCTCGACAAAGGCCCGCGCCACGCCGGCCCCGATCAGCGTGGCGCCGCCGGTGACAATGGCCACCTTGCCCTGCAGTCCTTTCATGCTTGTCTCCTGTGCCGGCAATCGCCGGCGATGGTTGCGGGCGGGCCTCTGCGGGCCCGTTCCGGATCTATGCCGCGCGCTGCCTACTTGCCATCGCTCTGCTGCCAGCGCGCCATCAGCGTGTTCGACGGCAGCGTCTCGTCCAGCAGCTTGCGCGCGGTCTCCACGCCCGCCACCGGCAAACCCGCCGGGTCCAGCTTGCCGATCTGCACCAGCACGCTGGCCTGGTCCCAGTAGATATGCTCGTGGTACAGCTTGTCACCGCGGAACTTGACGATGGCGATCAGCGGGATCTCCACGCGCTTGCCGGTGGGCGGCACGCCGGGCAGCATCCAGTCGATCTCGCAGGTATGCGTGAAGCAGAACAGCATCTCGTCGACGATCTGCGTGGCCCCGACCGTGCGCGACAGCGGGATCAGCGTGGTGTCGGGCGGATTGCTGTGCACGAAATGGTGCTGGTAGAAGCGCCGCAGCTGCGCGTAGCCGACGCCGCCGGTCATGGTCGGGATATGGTTCACATAGGGCTGCGGCACCATCGTCGCCATGGTGGCGTCGACATCGCGGGTGGCGAATTCATACTCGCAGTGCTTGTCCCACAGCGCGGAGAAATCGTAATGCGGCCCCATCTCGCCGCGCAGCGCAGCGATCGAGCGCTGGTGCGCCATCAGCGCCGAGGGCTTGTCGAAGTGCTCGCCGCCCGTGCGTGCAAAGGCATGGTCTACGCCGGCGTAGACGTAGACCTCGATGTTCTCGCGCCCGGCCAGGGCTTCGCAGATCGCAGCCTGGGCCTGCGGCGGGCAGAATCCGTCTTTCTCGGCGATATGCAGCACCAGGCGGCCGCGCACGTTGGCGGCCTCGCCCAGCGCGTGCTCGATGCCCACGCCGTAGTACGCCACCGCGCAGGCCACGTCGGGCAGCCGGCAGGCCGCCAGGTAGGCCAGCTTGCCGCCCAGGCAGAAGCCCAGCACGCCGGTCTGGCCGACGCATTCCGGCCGCGCCCGCAGTGCCTCAAGCGCGGCGCCCACATCCTGCACGCCCGTGGCTTCGTCGAACTGCTGGTACAGGCCCAGCGCCCGCTGGAAGTCCTCGCCGCGGTCGGTCAGCTCGATCCCGGGCGCGATGCGCCAGAACAGGTCGGGCACCAGCACCGTATAGCCCTCCTCGGCGTAGTATTCCGCCACCTGCCGCATGGTCGCGTTGACGCCGAAGATCTCCTGGCACAGCACGATGCCGGGGCCCTTGCCTGCCGCCGGGGTGGCGAGATAACCGCTGAAACTGCCTTCGGGGGTCTGGATCTGGATGGTCTGGCCCATGGCCTGCGCTCCTTGTCGTTCTCTTTCCAGTATCTGGTGGGACTGCCGTGCTGGCTTCCATGATGGTGGCTCCGCACCGCAGCAAACTAGCCGCTGGACGCAGCGGCTATCCGATTAGTGCAGGAAACTTCGGAATCGGTCAACGCCGCAGCGCTGACAGCGGGGCCATCCGCTATAGTGGATCGCGTGGGAAACCGTGCCCGGCCGTCATGCCGGGCCGGCCCCGGAACCAGCGGCGCGCACGGTCACCGGCAGCGCCGCGGCCCCGCCAGAGGAGCGAGACAATGCAGCTGCCCCCCGCCGCCGGACCGCTGGCGAGCGCCCTGCTCGGCGATCCCGCCCGGTGCGTGTTCGCCTCGACCGACCTGGCCGAGACGCGCGCCGCGGTCGGGCGCGTGTTCAAGCCGCACCGGCTCGAGATACGCGGCCCCCGGTTGCAGGCACGCATGCACCATGCGCCGCTTGGCGCGGTCTCGTTCAACCGCCTGGCCTACGGCGCCGACGTCACCATCGACCCCGGCCCGCTCGGCGACTTCCTGCTGGTGCAGATGCCGCTGCAAGGACAGGCCGAGATCCGCTGCGGCGACCAGCACATCGTCTCCACGCCCGACTGCGCTTCGGTGCTGACGCCCAGCGATGCGCTGGCCATGCGCTGGAGCGCCGACAACGACCAGCTGATCGTGCGCATCGAACGCAGTGCGCTGGAACGCGTCTGCGCCGCCCACCTGGGCCGGCGCCCCGAGCAGCCGCTGCGCTTCGCGCTCGGCATGGCCTGGCGCAGCGGCGCCTGGTACGAACTGATGCGCTATCTCGCCGCGATGCTGGAGACCGCGCCCGAGACCGCGCGCCATCCGCTGACCGCCTGCCAGCTGGAACAGCTGGTGATCGGCACGCTGCTGACCTGGCAGCCGCACAGCCTGTCGGACGCTTTGCGCGAGCACGGCAAACCGCTGGCACCACGCCATGTGAAGGTGGTAGAGGAGTACATTCACGCGAACGCCGCTGCGGAGCTGACGCCGGCCTTGCTGGCCGAGGTTGCCGGCGTCAGCGTACGCAGCCTGTTCGCCGGCTTCCGCGAGCATCGCGGCACCGGGCCGATGGCCTATCTGCGCACGGTGCGCCTCGAGCGCGTGCGGCACGACCTGCTGAACGACGCGTCGGTGTCGTCAGTGAGCGGGGCAGCGCTGCGCTGGGGCTTTGCCCATCTGGGGCGCTTCAGCGCGGAGTACCGGCGCGCGTTCGGGGAGTGCCCCGCGCAGACGTTGCGGCGGCGCGGGGCGGGCTAGGCTGGTGATCGCTCAGTTCGTCGCGCAACTGTAGCTGGCAGCAAGACTGGCATCTCCCGACCCCGAGTGCTTCGGGAATTTCGGGTACACGCACAGCGGCATGGTGCGCACCACGGTCTGCCGCGCGTCCATCTTCGAACTCTGCAGCTGTTCAGGGGCCACCGATTTCTCGACCCAGTCGATCATGCCCCCGAGATAGTCGACCTGATCCGGGCCGACACCGCCTTGCACATGCCCGACACCCGGCTCGAGGTAGAAGCGTGCATTGGCCGCACCGGCGCCAGCAAGCTGGGTCATCGCCATGAAATTGCGAACGTGGTCCCTGCCGCTGAGCGGCGAGTCGGCGCCGCCGTGCCACGAAATCAGCTACTTGCCCGATGACACGAATTGCGCGATGGCACGCATATCGTGATCCGCCCCAGCCTGCTGCAAGCCGGCGGCGATCGGCGGCAAGTCCCGCGTCACGTCGAACGTTGCCTGCAAGCTGCCCGGCTGCGTGGCGGGCAACATCTACGCCGCGTTGCCCGTGGCGATGGCGGCGAAGCCGCCGCCGAGGCCCACGTAGTATGGCAAGAATTCGCCAAAATCGGCCCAGTAGTAGCCCGCGTAGACCAGCGCGCCCGCCGCGTCGCTCAGCGGCCCGACCTGTTCCTGAACGGTGCGCAGCTGCCCGGGGGTCAGGCAGGTGGCCGCATCAGCCCCGGGGGCACCGCACGCCAGCGCGGCCGGATGATGCCGTCCCTGATCCCATCCAGCCCGTCACATGCTGCGATCGCGGCAGCGTTCAGCGCTGTCCACTGGGCCGCGGCCGGCATGTCGGTCGGAACCGGCACGCCGGGCCAGGTTGTGCCACGCTGCTGTCTGCGTGGCCATGTTCATGGTTTCCGCGCCGGCGATGATCCCGTCATACTGGTCCGGCCAGCGCTGCGCCGCGATATAGGCATTGCGCCCGCCATTGGACGCGCCGTTGAAGTAGGTATAGCTGGGTGCGCGCCCGTAGAACGCCTTGACTGCTGCCTTGGCGAAAGCGATCGTGGTGCCGACCGCGGCATAGGCATAGTCGGACTTCTCGGTTTGGCTCGTCAGGAATTCGGAGGGGTCGCCAGTACGGTTGCCGCCATTCGACGCGGCGTACGCAACGGCCCGCTGGAGCGGCTGGTACAGGGGGAAGCCGGCGCTGAAGCTCTCCACGGTTTTCACCTGCCCATCGAAACCTCCGCTACCCTGGTGCATCAGCCTGCCCGTCCAGTTGTCCGGCAGATCCACTTCGATGTCGAGCAACGTGCCGCTGGTTGCCGAAACCTTGCAGTAGCCCGGCAGCCCGCCCGCCGCCTCGATGCGCTTTACCGCCGTTATGCTGGCCCTGCCTTACAGCGTAGCGCACGCCGCCGTGTAGTCGACCGCGGCCACGGTTGAAGCTTCAGGCTGCCCATCGCCGCCGCCGCACTCACTGAGCGTGAGTCCGATGCCCAACGCCAGGGCAATGCCGATGGCATTGCCCGAGCGCGGACGCACGGGTCCGGTGAGTCCTTTCAAACATGATTGTCTCCTCTGGGGGGCGCCACGCTTAGGGTTGCGGCTTTGCCGTCACGACTGAAATAAGGTAAAGCCGCTGCGGGGGACGCGCCGGAGCGCCATTTCGCGCTCCCCTTTTTCAAGATTTCGAACGCATGAAGAGGACCAGCACCGGGACGTTGAGCGGTGCGGGGATTGCTGCTTCTCGGGCAGGGCGCCGGGCACCATGACGGACACGCCGATCAGCGTAGCAGCGTTGGCGTCGCGGCTTTGATTTACATCACTTGCGCCAGTTGCAATCGACGTTAGTGATACAACATGATTCAACCAATCAGTGCTTATGTATCACTTTGCGGCGCGAGATGGCGGTGGCAACCGGATCGATTCGTCGCCCTCGCTCGCACGGTACGGGAGCAATCGGGCGAGCAAGGCAGCTGTATGCAAGCCTTGAAAACAAAAACGGCGAACCATACGGTTCGCCGTTTTGCTGCAGCAGGCCGCGGGCGCGGCCCGAAGCATGATTACACCTTGATCTCGACGTCCACGCCTGCCGGCAGGTCGAGCTTCATCAGCGCGTCAACCGTCTTGTCGGTCGGGTCGACGATGTCCATCAGGCGCTGGTGCGTGCGGATCTCGAACTGATCGCGGCTGGTCTTGTTGACGTGCGGCGAACGCAGGATGTCGAAGCGCTGGATGCGGGTCGGCAGGGGCACCGGGCCCTTGACGATCGCGCCGGTACGCTTGGCGGTATCCACGATTTCCGCAGCCGACTGGTCGATCAGGCGGTAGTCGAAAGCCTTCAGGCGGATACGGATCTTCTGGTTCTGCATGATATTTCCTTAAAAGAGCGATTGGGCAACGTGCCCGTTGAATGGGGACATGCCCGACAGGCATGTCCCAGGAAGTGCTTAGTCGAGGATCTTTGCCACGACGCCGGCGCCGACGGTACGGCCGCCTTCACGGATAGCGAAGCGCAGGCCTTCTTCCATGGCGATCGGGGCGATCAGCTTGACGGTGATCGACACGTTGTCACCCGGCATGACCATTTCCTTGTCCTTCGGCAGCTCGATCGAGCCGGTCACGTCGGTGGTACGGAAGTAGAACTGCGGGCGGTAGTTGTTGAAGAACGGGGTGTGACGGCCGCCTTCGTCCTTCGACAGGATGTACACCTCGCCGGTGAAGTGGGTGTGCGGCTTGATCGAACCCGGCTTGCACAGCACCTGGCCGCGCTCGACGTCTTCACGCTTGGTGCCGCGCAGCAGCAGGCCAACGTTGTCGCCGGCTTGACCCTGGTCCAGCAGCTTGCGGAACATTTCCACGCCGGTGCAGGTGGTCTTCACCGTCGGCTTGATACCGACGATTTCGATTTCCTCACCGACCTTCACCACGCCGCGCTCGATACGGCCGGTCACCACGGTGCCGCGACCCGAGATCGAGAACACGTCTTCCACCGGCATCAGGAAGGTACCGTCAACGGCACGCTCCGGCGTCGGGATGTAGGTGTCCAGTGCGTCGGCCAGGTTCATGATGGCCACTTCGCCCAGCTCGCCCTTGTCGCCTTCCAGCGCCAGCTTGGCCGAACCCTTGATGATCGGGGTGTCGTCGCCGGGGAACTCGTACTTGCTCAGCAGCTCGCGAACTTCCATCTCGACCAGCTCGAGCAGTTCAGCGTCGTCCACCATGTCGCACTTGTTCAGGAACACGATGATGTAAGGCACGCCAACCTGACGCGCCAGCAGGATGTGCTCGCGCGTTTGCGGCATCGGGCCGTCAGCGGCCGAGCAAACCAGGATTGCGCCGTCCATCTGGGCGGCACCCGTGATCATGTTCTTCACATAGTCAGCGTGGCCCGGGCAGTCAACGTGCGCGTAGTGGCGGTTGGCCGTTTCGTACTCGACGTGGGCGGTATTGATGGTAATACCGCGTGCCTTTTCTTCCGGCGCTGCGTCGATTTCGTCGTACTTCTTGGCGGCACCGCCGAACTTGGCTGCCAGCACCGTGGCGATCGCCGCGGTCAGCGTGGTCTTGCCGTGGTCAACGTGACCGATCGTACCAACGTTCACGTGCGGCTTGGTCCGCTCGAACTTTTCCTTTGCCATTTTTCAGCTCCTAATGGAATTCAGTCTTGTCGATTCATCACGCCGCCGCGCCCCACGCGGGGTGCGGCGGCAAACAGCTTATTACTTGCCCTTGGCCGTCATCACGGCTTCGGCGATGTTCTTCGGTGCTTCAGCGTAGTGCTTGAATTCCATGGTGTACGTGGCGCGGCCTTGCGTGGCCGAGCGCAGCGACGTGGAATAACCGAACATTTCCGACAGCGGGACTTCGGCCTTGATGATCTTGCCGCCGCCCACCATGTCGTCCATGCCCTGCACGATGCCGCGGCGGGACGACAGGTCGCCCATCACGGTACCCGTGTAGTCTTCCGGCGTTTCCACTTCCACGGCCATCATCGGCTCAAGCAGAACCGGGCTGGCCTTGCGCATGGCTTCCTTGAAAGCCATCGAGCCGGCCATGCGGAACGCGTTTTCGTTCGAGTCCACGTCGTGGTACGAACCGAACGTCAGCGTGACCTTCACGTCTACCACCGGGAAGCCAGCCAGGATGCCGTTCGGCAGCGTGTCGACGATACCCTTTTCGACCGCCGGGATGTATTCGCGAGGAATCACACCGCCCTTGATGGCGTCGATGAACTCGAAACCCTTGCCCGGCTCTTGCGGTTCCAGCGTGATCACAGCGTGACCGTACTGGCCGCGGCCGCCCGACTGCTTGACGAACTTGCCCTCGACGCCTTCGGCCGTCTTGCGAATGGTTTCGCGGTAGGCCACCTGCGGCGCGCCGATGTTGGCTTCCACGCCGAATTCGCGCTTCATGCGGTCGACCAGAATTTCGAGGTGGAGCTCGCCCATGCCCGAAATGATGGTCTGACCCGATTCTTCATCGGTACGCACGCGGAACGACGGATCTTCAGCGGCCAGGCGGTTCAGGGCGATGCCCATCTTTTCCTGGTCAGCCTTGGTCTTCGGCTCGACAGCCTGCGAGATCACCGGCTCCGGGAACACCATGCGCTCGAGCACGATCGGTGCAGCCGGATCGCACAGCGTGTCGCCCGTGGTGGCGTCCTTCAGACCCACTGCAGCGGCGATGTCGCCGGCCAGCACTTCCTTGATTTCTTCGCGCTGGTTGGCATGCATCTGCAGAATACGGCCCAGGCGTTCCTTCTTGCTCTTGACCGGGTTGTACACGGTGTCGCCCGAATTGATCTTGCCCGAGTAGACGCGGAAGAAGATCAGCTGACCAACGAACGGGTCGGTCATGATCTTGAACGCCAGTGCCGAGAACTTTTCGTTGTCGTCAGCCTTGCGCTCGAGCTTCTTCTCGCTGTCGTCCTCGTCCGTGCCGGTAACCGGCGGAATGTCGACCGGCGACGGCAGGAAGTCGATCACGGCGTCGAGCATACGCTGCACGCCCTTGTTCTTGAACGCGGTGCCGCACAGCATCGGCTGTATTTCGCAGGCGATGGTACGGTCACGCAACGCCTTGACGATCTCGGCGCGGGTCAGCTCTTCGCCGCCCAGGTACTTTTCCATCAGCTCTTCGCTGGCTTCGGCGGCGGACTCGACCATCTTCTCGCGCCATTCTTCAGCGGTGGCTTGCAGCTCAGCCGGGATGTCCTGGTATTCGAACTTCACGCCCTGGCTGGCTTCGTCCCAAATGATCGCCTTCATTTCCAGCAGATCGACGACGCCCTGGAAGCCGTCTTCAGCGCCGATCGGCACCACGACGGGCACCGGGTTGGCCTTCAGGCGGGTCTTCAGCTGGTCGTAGACCTTGAAGAAGTTCGCGCCGGTACGGTCCATCTTGTTGACGAATGCCAGACGCGGCACGCGGTACTTGTTGGCCTGACGCCAGACGGTTTCCGACTGCGGCTGCACGCCACCCACTGCGCAGTACACCATGCACGCGCCGTCCAGCACGCGCATGGAACGCTCCACCTCGATGGTGAAGTCCACGTGGCCCGGGGTGTCGATGATGTTGAAGCGATGCTCGGGGTAGTTGCCGGCCATGCCCTTCCAGAAGGCGGTGGTCGCAGCAGACGTGATGGTGATGCCGCGCTCCTGCTCCTGCTCCATCCAGTCCATGGTGGCCGCGCCATCATGCACTTCACCGATCTTGTGGTTCACACCGGTGTAGAACAGGATCCGCTCGGTCGTGGTGGTTTTACCCGCGTCAATGTGAGCCGAAATACCGATGTTACGGTAGCGCTCAATAGGAGTCTTACGAGCCACTTTAATCCTCTATTCGTCCGTGAGGCGCCGGCATCTCATGGCCCGCGCCCCTAACACAAACGGGCGAGATGTGTAAAAACACAGCCCGCCCGGCAACCAACAAACGCTATCGCGCGCTTAGAAGCGGAAATGCGAGAACGCCTTGTTGGCTTCGGCCATGCGGTGCACTTCGTCGCGCTTCTTCATTGCGCCGCCACGGCCTTCCGATGCTTCCAGCAGCTCACCTGCCAGGCGCAGCGCCATCGACTTCTCGCTGCGTTTCTTCGCGGCCTCGCGCAGCCAACGCATCGCCAATGCCAGACGACGCGACGGACGGACTTCGACCGGAACCTGATAGTTGGCGCCGCCCACGCGACGGCTCTTCACTTCCACCACCGGCTTCACGTTGTTGATGGCAACGGAGAACACTTCGATGGGGGCCTTGCCTGCCTTCTTTTCGATCTGGTCGAACGCGCCATAGACGATACGTTCGGCAACCGACTTCTTGCCGTCCAGCATCAGCACGTTCATAAACTTGGCAACTTCAACGTTGCCGAACTTCGGATCAGGCAGAACATCCCGCTTGGGGACTTCACGACGACGTGGCATCTTCTTTCCTTTAGATTCAGTTGAGAGCGCGGTCAGTTTTTCCCGCTCTCCGGCCACCAACTAGCTTGCATGCGATAGACAGCAAATTCGCCGGGTGACCACTTACTCGACGGCACGGTTGCCAAAAAGGCGCTCCGTTGTACCGCCGCCTGGTGACAGCACCATGACTCGCGCCACAGGCTATCGTTTGTTGCTTCGGGTCTTTCCGACCCAGGCTGCTTAAGCTTAGGCTGCCTTCGGACGCTTCGCGCCGTACTTCGAACGAGCCTGCTTGCGGTCCTTCACGCCTTGCAAGTCGAGCGAGCCACGGACGATGTGGTAACGCACACCCGGCAAATCCTTCACACGGCCGCCGCGGATCAGCACGACCGAGTGTTCCTGCAGGTTGTGGCCTTCACCGCCGATGTACGAAATGACTTCGAAACCGTTGGTCAGGCGCACCTTGGCAACCTTACGCAGTGCCGAGTTCGGCTTCTTCGGCGTCGTGGTGTACACGCGGGTGCACACGCCACGGCGCTGGGGGCAGTTCTCAAGCGCCGGGCTCTTGCTCTTGACGACTTCAGAGACGCGCGGCTTGCGAACCAGTTGGTTGATAGTTGGCATTGTTCAATCCAGCTTGGTTTGACGAAAAACGCCACTCGCACCGGCATGCGCCAGGATGGAGAGGCAACTACGGGTTTTGGGCGGGAGAGGTGAGCGGACGCGCTCTGGAGACGGGACTGTGCGGTAACAGCATGCCAAAGAGCGCGAGCCGGCACCCGGATCCCGCGTCTGCCGCCACCGGTCCATGGAAACCCAGTCCGGAAGGCTTGCCGGCAGCGGCCTAAAGGCCACTTGTCCGACGGGCGAGCGAAATCCAAAGCCAAAAACTCGAATCTGGCATCCTAGCAGGGGAATCGTATACCGTCAAGCCGTATACCCTTTCCGGGACGCGCTGACGCTGCCCTCCCGCTCAGACCCCGCGGAGCGCTTCCAGGATGGACTGCCCGTAGCGCTCAAGCTTGGAGGCACCAATCCCGGGAATGCCCTGCATCGCCGACAGGGATCCCGGCGCGGTCCGGGCCAGCTCCGCCAGCGTTGCATCGTGGAAGATGACATAGGCCGGCACCCCGTGCTCACGCGCGGCCTCGGTGCGCCAGCGGCGCAGCGCCTCCCAGTTGGCCAGCATGTCGGCATCCATGTCCGCGGTGTGGTCGGTGCGGGTGCCGCGTGCGGCACGCTCGCCGGACTTGCCCGGCTTGGTGGCCTGGCGACGCAAGATGATCTGGCGCTCGCCCTTGAGCACCGCGCGCGCGTCCTCGCCCAGCAGCAGCGCGCCATGGCCGCCATGGTCGATGGTCAGCAGCCCCTGGGCGATCAGCTGGCGGAACACCGTATGCCATTCATGCACCGAGCGGTCCTTGCCGATGCCGAAGGTGGACACCTTGTCGTGCCCCCACTGGCGGATCTTCTCCGAGCTGTTGCCGCGCAGCACGTCAATCAGGTGGGTGGCGCCGAAGTGAACCCGGCTCGCCTGCGCAGTGCGGTACACGCACGACAGCGCCATCTGCGCCTCACGCGTGCCGTCCCAGGTCGCCGGCGGCTCCAGACAGGTATCGCAGTTACCGCAGGGTTCGCTGGCCTCGTTGAAATACGCCAGGATGCGCACGCGCCGGCAGCCCGCGGTCTCGCACAGGCCCAGCAGCGCATCGAGCTTGGACGACGACACGCGCTTGAAGGCCTCGTCCGCCTCGGACTCGTCGATCATGCGCTTCTGCTGCACCACGTCGCCCAGGCCGTAGGCCATCCAGGCATTGGCCGGCAGGCCGTCGCGGCCGGCGCGCCCTGTTTCCTGGTAGTAGCCTTCCATGCTCTTGGGCAGGTCCAGGTGGGCGACAAAGCGCACGTCGGGCTTGTCGATGCCCATGCCGAAGGCGATCGTCGCCACCATCACCAGCCCTTCTTCCTCGCGGAAGCGCGCCTGGTGGTGCTGGCGCACCTGGGCATCCATGCCGGCGTGGTAGCCCAGCGCATTGATGCCCTGCCCGCTCAGCCACTGTGCCGTGTCTTCCACCTTCTTGCGCGACAGGCAATAGACGATGCCGCTGTCATGGGTGCCGTCGGCCGCGGTGTGCTCGGCCTTGATGAAGGCCAGCAGCTGCTGGCGCGCATTGTCCTTCTCGACGATGCGGTAGCGGATATTGGGCCGGTCGAAGCTGGAGATGAAGACGCGGGCGTTGTCCAGCGCCAGGCGCTCGATGATCTCATTGCGCGTGAGTGCGTCGGCCGTTGCCGTCAGCGCGATGCGCGGCACGTACGGGAAGCGCTCATGCAGCACCGACAACTGGATGTACTCGGGGCGGAAGTCGTGGCCCCACTGCGACACGCAGTGCGCTTCGTCGATGGCAAAGAGCCCGACCCGAATGCGCTCGAGCAAGTCCTGGAAGCGCGGCGTCATCAGCCGTTCCGGCGCCACGTAGAGGATCTCGATGCGCCCGGCCAGCAGGTCGCGCTCGACCGCCGAGGCCTCGGCCCCGGTCAGCGTCGAATTGAGCACCGCGGCGCGCACGCCGGCTTCGGTCAGTGCCGCGACCTGGTCCTGCATCAGCGCGATCAACGGCGACACCACGATGCCGACGCCGTCGCCGGCACGCTGGCGCAGCAGCGCCGGGATCTGGTAGCACAGCGACTTGCCGCCGCCGGTTGGCATCAGCACCAGGCAGTCGCCGCCCGTCGCAACGTGGTCGATGATCTCGGCCTGGCGCCCACGGAAGGCGTGGTAGCCGAACACATCTTTGAGGATCGCCAGCGCGTGCGACATAGACAACGGAATTGCTGAAGCCGGAAAAGCCGTAACCATACCACTAAGGGACCCGGCTTCAGCGACCGCAGGGCAAACTCTGCGACGTTTCTCACGAAAGCAAACGCCGCGTGCAGACGAAAAAAAAGCCCGGCTGGATCAGCCGGGCTTTCGGGCCGCCTTGCGGCGGCAAACAGCTTACTGCGATCAGACGTTGTCGCCTTCGCCTTCGGTCGTCGCCTGCACCACCGGCGCCGGCTCGATGAAGAGCGACTGCTCTTCTTCGGCGATCGCCTGGGCGCGTTCGCGCTCGGAGGCCTCGCGCGCCTTGCGGGCGCGGTGGTAGGCCAGGCCGGTACCGGCCGGGATCAGACGGCCGACGATCACGTTTTCCTTCAGACCACGCAGGTCGTCGGTCTTGCCCATGATCGCGGCTTCGGTCAGCACGCGCGTGGTTTCCTGGAACGATGCCGCCGAGATGAAGCTGTCGGTCGACAGCGACGCCTTGGTAATACCCAGCAGCAGGTTCTCGTACGTGGCCGGACGCTTGCCTTCGGCGATCACGCGGTCGTTCTCGTCGAGCAGTTCCGAACGCTCCACCTGTTCACCCGGGATGAACTTGGTGTCGCCGACATCGGCGATCTGCACGCGGCGCAGCATCTGACGAACAATCACTTCGATGTGCTTGTCGTTGATCTTCACGCCCTGCAGACGGTACACGTCCTGGACTTCGTCCACGATGTAGTGCGCCAGCTCTTCGATGCCCTTCAGGCGCAGGATGTCGTGCGGGTCCGCCGGACCTTCCACGATCATTTCGCCCTTGTTCACCACCTGGCCGTCGTGCACCAGCACCTGCTTTTCCTTCGCGATCAGGAACTCGTGGGCATTGCCGTCCAGGTCGGTAATGACCAGACGCTGCTTGCCCTTGGTGTCCTTGCCGAACGAGGTCGTGCCGGTGACTTCCGCCAGCACGGCGGCGTCCTTCGGCGAACGCGCTTCGAACAGCTCGGCCACACGCGGCAGACCACCGGTAATGTCGCGGGTCTTCTGCGATTCGGTCGGGATACGCGCGAGCACTTCACCCACGTGCACCTGCTGGCCATCCTTCACGGTAATCAGCGCGCCGACCTGGAAGCCGATGGTCACGGAATGGTCCGTGCCCGGGATCTTCACTTCCTGGCCGCTGGCGTCGAGCAGCTTCACCTGCGGGCGGATGCCCTTGGTTGCAGCCGTGCGGCGCTTGGCGTCGATCACCACCAGGGTCGACAGGCCGGTGACTTCGTCCATCTGCTTGGCGACGGTCACGCCTTCTTCGACGTTCTCGAACTTGGTCGTGCCGGTGTATTCCGAAACGATCGGGCGAGTCAGCGCGTCCCACGTGGCCAGCTGCGTGCCAGCCTTGATGGCCTGGCCGTCCTGCACCAGCAGCGTGGCGCCGTACGGGATCTTGTGGCGTTCGCGCTCGCGGCCGTGGTCGTCGGTGATCAGCGCCTCGCCCGAACGCGAGATGACGATCAGTTCGCCCTTCGCATTGGTGACGTAACGCATGGTCGCCGTGAAACGCACGGTACCGGTTGCCTTGGCTTCCACGCTCGACGCCACTGCCGCACGCGATGCCGCACCACCGATGTGGAACGTACGCATGGTCAGCTGCGTGCCCGGCTCACCGATCGACTGGGCGGCAATCACGCCAACCGCTTCGCCGGAGTTCACCAGCACGCCGCGGCCCAGGTCGCGGCCGTAGCACTTGCCGCACAGGCCGTAGCGCGTGTCGCACGACAGCGGGGTGCGGACCTTGACTTCGTCCACGCCGATGTTGTCGATCAGCTCAACCAGGTCTTCATCCAGCAGCGTGCCGGCTTCGATCGCGGTTTCCTGGGTTTCAGGGTTCACCACGTCGGCCACGGTCACACGGCCGAGGATACGGTCGCGCAGGGCTTCGATCACTTCACCGCCTTCGACCAGGGCCTTCATGGCCACGCCGTTGGAGGTGCCGCAATCGTCTTCCACCACAACCAGATCCTGCGTCACGTCGACCAGACGACGGGTCAGGTAACCCGAGTTCGCGGTCTTCAGTGCCGTATCGGCCAGGCCCTTACGTGCGCCGTGGGTCGAGATGAAGTACTGCAGAACGTTCAGGCCTTCACGGAAGTTCGCCGTGATCGGCGTTTCAATGATCGAGCCGTCCGGCTTTGCCATCAGGCCACGCATACCGGCCAGCTGGCGGATCTGCGCGGCGGAACCCCGTGCGCCCGAGTCGGCCATCATGTAGATGGAGTTGAACGACTCTTGCTTCACGGTCTTGCCTTCGCGGTCGACCACGTCTTCGTGCTGGAGCTGCTCCATCATCGCCTTGCCCACCTGGTCGCCGGCGGCGCCCCAGATGTCCACGACGTTGTTGTAGCGTTCCTGGTCGGTCACCAGACCCGACATGTACTGCTTGTCGTATTCCTTCACCTTGGCCGAGGCCTCGGCGATGATCTTTTCCTTCTGCGGCGGCACCAGCATGTCGTCGATGGCGATCGAGATACCGGCGCGGGTTGCCAGGCGGAAGCCCGACTGCAGCAGCTTGTCGGCGAAGATCACGGTCTCGCGCAGACCGCACTTGCGGAACGCGGTGTTGATCAGGCGCGAGATTTCCTTCTTCTTGAGCGGCTTGTTCAGCACCGAGAACGGCAGGCCCTTGGGCAGGATCTCGGACAGGATCGCGCGGCCGACCGTGGTGGCCTGCAGCGTGATCTTGGGTGCGAAGCGGGCGTCGCCCTCGGCGTCCTTGTCGACCAGCTCATACTCGGTGATACGCACGTTCACGCGCGAAGCCAGTTCGACTTCCTTGTTCTCGTAGGCGCGGATCACTTCGCTGATGTCGGCAAAGGTCATGCCCTCGCCGCGGCCGTTGATCTTGTCGCGGGTCGTGTAGTACAGACCCAGCACCACGTCTTGCGACGGCACGATCGACGGGTCGCCGTTGGCCGGGAACAGCACGTTGTTGGAAGCCAGCATCAGCGTGCGAGCTTCCATCTGCGCTTCCAGCGACAACGGGACGTGAACAGCCATCTGGTCACCGTCGAAGTCGGCGTTGAACGCCGCGCAGACCAGCGGGTGCAGCTGGATGGCCTTGCCTTCGATCAGCACCGGCTCGAACGCCTGGATACCCAGGCGGTGCAGCGTCGGCGCACGGTTCAGCATCACCGGGTGCTCGCGGATCACCTCTTCGAGGATGTCCCACACCACCGGGGTCTGGCTTTCCACTTCCTTCTTCGCCGCCTTGATGGTGGTGGCGATGCCCATCGTTTCCAGCTTGTGGAAGATGAAGGGCTTGAACAGCTCGAGCGCCATCAGCTTGGGCAGGCCGCACTGGTGCAGCTTGAGGGTCGGGCCCACCACGATGACCGAACGGCCCGAGTAGTCGACGCGCTTGCCCAGCAGGTTCTGACGGAAACGGCCGCCCTTGCCCTTGATCATTTCAGCCAGGGACTTCAGCGGACGCTTGTTGGCGCCAGTCATCGCCTTGCCGCGACGGCCGTTGTCCAGCAGCGAGTCAACCGCTTCCTGCAGCATGCGCTTTTCGTTGCGCACGATGATTTCAGGCGCCTTCAGCTCCAGCAGGCGCTTGAGGCGGTTGTTACGGTTGATGACGCGGCGATACAGGTCGTTCAGGTCCGAGGTCGCGAAGCGGCCGCCGTCCAGCGGCACCAGCGGGCGCAGCTCGGGCGGCAGCACCGGCAGCACTTCGAGGATCATCCACTCGGGCTTGATGCCCGAACGCTGGAAGGCCTCGAGCACCTTCAGGCGCTTGGCGAACTTCTTGATCTTGGCTTCGGAGCCGGTGGCCTGCAGCTCGGCGCGGATCTGTTCGATCTGCTTCTCGATGTCGATGCCGCGCAGCAGCTCACGGATGCCCTCGGCACCCATCATGGCGACGAACTCGCCCTCGCCGTACTCGTCGCACTTCGCCAGGTAGTCGTCTTCGGACATGATCTGGCTCTTCTTGAGCGGGGTCATGCCGGGTTCGATCACCACGAATGCTTCAAAGTACAGCACGCGCTCGATGTCGCGCAGCGTCATGTCCAGGACCATGCCCAGGCGCGACGGCAGCGACTTCAGGAACCAGATGTGCGCGGTCGGCGCGGCCAGTTCGATGTGGCCCATGCGCTCGCGGCGCACCTTGGCCAGCGTCACTTCAACGCCGCACTTCTCGCAGATCACGCCACGGTGCTTCAGGCGCTTGTACTTGCCGCACAGGCACTCGTAGTCCTTGATCGGGCCAAAGATCTTGGCGCAGAACAGGCCGTCGCGTTCCGGCTTGAAGGTACGGTAGTTGATCGTTTCCGGCTTCTTGACTTCGCCGTACGACCACGAACGGATCTTCTCGGGCGAGGCCAGGCCGATCTTGATCGCGTCGAACTGCTCTTCCTGCTGTACCTGCTTAAAGAGATCGAGCAATGCTTTCATTGCAACTCCTTGTTTCGCCACCGCCCCGGATTTGGTCCGGGTCGATGGCATTCATCCTGTGGGAAATCCTTCGCCTGTAGTGTCGACGGGGAACCGGCCGCAACCGGCTCCCCTCACCTGCCCGATCAGTAGCGATCGAGGTCGATGTCGATACCCAGCGAGCGGATTTCCTTCACCAGCACGTTGAACGATTCCGGCATGCCGGCATCGATCGAGTGCTCGCCCTTGACGATGTTCTCGTACACCTTGGTACGGCCGTTCACGTCATCGGACTTGACCGTCAGCATTTCCTGCAGCACGTACGACGCGCCGTAGGCTTCCAGTGCCCAAACTTCCATCTCACCGAAACGCTGGCCACCGAACTGGGCTTTACCACCCAGCGGCTGCTGCGTCACCAGCGAGTACGGGCCGGTGGAACGCGCGTGCATCTTGTCATCGACCAGGTGGTGCAGCTTCAGCATGTGCATCACACCCAGCGTGACCGGACGCTCGAACGCCTCGCCGGTGCGGCCGTCGAACAGCGTGACCTGCTGCTTGGAAGCCGTCAGGCCCTTCTCCTTCGCGATCTCTTCCGGATAGGCGAGGTCCAGCATGCGGCGGATTTCGTCCTCATGCGCACCATCGAACACCGGCGTCGCGAACGGCACGCCCTTCTTCAGGTTCTCGGCCAGTTCCAGGACTTCCGAATCCGACAGGCTGTCGAGGTCTTCGACCTTGCCGCTCTCGTTGTAGATCTGCGTGAGCAGCTTGCGCACTTCGGCTGCCTTGGCTTGCGCCTTCAGCATGTTGCCGATGCGCTCGCCCAGACCGCGCGCGGCCCAGCCCAGGTGGGTCTCGAGAATCTGACCCACGTTCATCCGCGAAGGCACGCCCAGCGGATTCAGCACGATGTCGGCAGGCGTGCCGTCGGCCATGTAGGGCATGTCTTCGATCGGAGTGATCTTGGACACGACACCCTTGTTGCCGTGACGGCCTGCCATCTTGTCGCCAGGCTGCAGGCGGCGCTTGACGGCCAGGTACACCTTGACCATCTTGATCACGCCCGGCGGCAGTTCGTCGCCCTGCGTGAGCTTCTTGCGCTTCTCTTCGAAGGCCAGGTCGAACTCGTGGCGCTTCTGCTCGATGGCTTCCTTGACGGCTTCCAGCTGGGCAGCCAGTTCCTCGTCGGCCGGACGGATGTCGAACCAGTGGTACCTGTCGATGTCCGCCAGGTATTCCTTGGTGATCTTGGCACCCTTGGCCAGCTTCTTCGGACCGCCGTTGACGGTCTTGTCGATGAGCAGGCGCTCCAGACGCTGGAACGCGTCGCCTTCCACGATACGCAGCTGGTCGTTCAGGTCCAGGCGGTAGCGCTTCAGTTCGTCGTCGATGATCGACTGGGCACGCTTGTCGCGCGTCACGCCTTCGCGGGTGAAGACCTGGACGTCGATCACGATGCCGCTCATGCCCGACGGCACGCGCAGCGAGGTGTCCTTCACGTCCGAAGCCTTCTCGCCGAAGATCGCGCGCAGCAGCTTCTCTTCCGGGGTCAGCTGGGTCTCGCCCTTCGGCGTGACCTTGCCCACCAGCACGTCACCGGCTTCGACTTCAGCGCCGATGTAGGTGATGCCCGACTCGTCCAGGCGAGCCAGCTGGGCCTCGGCCAGGTTCGAGATATCGCGCGTGATTTCTTCCGGTCCCAGCTTGGTGTCGCGGGCAACGACCGACAGTTCCTCGATGTGGATCGAGGTATAGCGGTCTTCGGCCACCACACGCTCCGAGATCAGGATCGAATCCTCGAAGTTGTAGCCGTTCCACGGCATGAACGCCACCAGCATGTTCTGGCCCAGGGCCAGTTCACCCAGGTCGGTCGAGGCGCCGTCGGCGATCACATCGTTGCGGGCAACGATATCGCCAACCTTGACCATCGGACGCTGGTTGATGTTGGTGTTCTGGTTCGAGCGCGTGTACTTGATCAGGTTGTAGATGTCCACGCCGACTTCACCGGCAACGGCTTCGTCGTCGTTCACGCGGATCACGATACGCATCGCGTCGACGTAGTCGACCACGCCGCCACGCATCGCCTGCACGGCCGTACCCGAGTCGACCGCAACGGTACGCTCGATGCCGGTGCCGACCAGCGGCTTGTCCGGACGCAGGCAAGGCACGGCCTGGCGCTGCATGTTGGCGCCCATCAGTGCACGGTTCGCGTCATCGTGTTCCAGGAACGGCACCAGCGAGGCAGCGGCCGACACGATCTGCGACGGTGCCACGTCGATGTACTGCACGCGGTCCGGCGTGACCATGCGGGTTTCACGCTCGGAGCCTTCACGCGCCGACACCAGTTCGTCGGTCAGGTTGCCGTCGGCGTCAACGGTCGCGTTAGCCTGCGCCACCACGTACTTGCCTTCCTCGATCGCGGACAGGTAGTCGACCTGGTCGGTCAGCTTGCTGTCGACCACCTTGCGGTACGGCGTTTCCAGGAAGCCGTATTCGTTCAGGCGGGCATACAGTGCCAGCGAGTTGATCAGACCAATGTTCGGACCTTCCGGCGTTTCGATCGGGCACACGCGGCCATAGTGGGTCGGGTGCACGTCACGGACTTCAAAGCCGGCGCGCTCGCGCGTCAGACCGCCCGGGCCCAGTGCGGAGACACGGCGCTTGTGCGTGATCTCGGACAGCGGGTTGGTCTGGTCCATGAACTGCGACAGCTGCGACGAACCGAAGAACTCGCGGATCGCCGACGAGATCGGCTTCGAGTTGATCAGGTCGTGCGGCATCAGGTTCTCGGTCTCGGCCTGGCCCAGACGTTCCTTGACGGCACGCTCCACGCGCGACAGGCCGGCGCGGAACTGGTTTTCGGCCAGTTCGCCGACGCAACGCACGCGACGGTTGCCCAGGTGGTCGATGTCATCGACCTCGCCCTTGCCGTTGCGCAGGTTGACCAGGATCTTGATAGTCTCGAGGATGTCCTCGTCCTGCAACACCATGGCGCCTTCGCCGGTGGGGCGGCCCAGGCGGCTGTTGACCTTCATGCGGCCAACGCGCGACAGGTCGTACGACTCTTCGCTGTAGAACAGGCGCTGGAACAGCGCTTCCACGGCTTCCTCGGTCGGCGGCTCGCCCGGGCGCATCATGCGGTAGATCGCGATACGCGCAGCGGTCTGGTCGGCGGTCTCGTCCACGCGCAGGGTCTGCGACATGTACGGGCCCTGGTCCAGGTCATTGGTGTACAGGGTCTGGATCTGCTTGACGCCGGCTTCGCGCAGGTTTTCCAGCAGCGTTTCGGTGAGTTCGTCGTTGGCGTTGGCAATCACCTCGCCGGTATCCGGGTCGATGATGTTCTTGGCCAGCACGCGGCCCAGCAGGTAGTCTTCCGGCACGCTGATCAGCTTGGTGCCGGCCGAATCCAGGTCGCGGATGTGCTTGGCGTTGATCCGCTTGTCTTTCTCGACCACCACGCGGCCGTTCTTGTCGGCGATGTCGAAGCGCGCGACTTCACCGCGCAGGCGCTCGGGCACGAACTCCAGCTGCGCGCCTTCGGCCTGCAGCGTGAAGTTGTCGAACACGAAGAAGTGCGCGAGGATCTGTTCCGGGGTCAGGCCGATCGACTTCAGCAGGATCGTCACCGGCATCTTGCGGCGGCGGTCGACGCGGAAGTACAGGATGTCCTTCGGGTCGAACTCGAAGTCCAGCCACGAACCGCGGTAGGGGATGATACGTGCCGAGAACAGCAGCTTGCCCGAGCTGTGGGTCTTGCCCTTGTCGTGCTCGAAGAACACGCCCGGCGAGCGGTGCAGCTGCGAGACGATGACACGCTCGGTGCCGTTGATGACGAACGAACCCGTGGAAGTCATCAGCGGGATTTCGCCCATGTAGACTTCCTGCTCCTTCACTTCCTTGACCTTGCCAGGATTCTCGCGATCGTTGATGATCAGGCGAACCTTGGCGCGCAGCGCCGAGTGGAAGGTCAGGCCACGCTGTTGACATTCCTTGACGTCGAACGGCGGGTTGGACAGGTGATACGAGACGAACTCCATACGGGCAAGCCCGTTATGCGAGGAGATCGGGAAGATTGCGTTGAAAGCGGCCTGGAGGCCTTCGGTCTTGCGACGCGCGGTCGGCGTTTCCGCTTGCAAGAACTGAGTGTAGGATTCAATCTGGGTGGCAAGCAGGAATGGAACCTGATGTACCGTCGCGCGCTTCGCAAAACTTTTGCGAATGCGCTTCTTTTCGGTGAAGCTGTACGCCATGGGATCTCCGAATCATCGCAGGGCTGGCTGGACCTGGCCGGACCTGAGGTGTTCAGCGACTGGGAGGGGATTTGGCGGTTGGCCGCTACCAACCTCTGGCTGACGGTGTCCGCACGCTGCGGGCGGTGTGGTCGTCGCATCAAGCGCAACGCCTGTACTCGCCCGGGGGACACCCGACCAAACTTGTCTTCTGCAGTCGGTTCAGAAGACAAACATCAGCAGCAACCCCTTAGTGTGCCACTGATGTTTGGCCTCTGCTGAGACTCCGGCATGCCCAAAGGCACCGGGGCTCGCAAACATCACTTTTTGGCGCGAAGAGTGCTTCTCAAAACACTTTCGCACAAGCGCAAAAAGGCTGGCGCCGGGAATTTCCCTTTGCCAGCCCCATCCGCGTGCCGGAAGGGCACGCGAGCAATGCCTTACTTGACGTCGACCTTTGCGCCAGCGTCTTCCAGCTTCTTCTTGGCTTCGGCAGCTGCAGCCTTGTCCACGCCTTCCTTGACGGGCTTCGGTGCGCCATCGACCAGGTCCTTGGCTTCCTTCAGGCCCAGGCCGGTGATTTCGCGAACAGCCTTAATCACGCCAACCTTGTTGGCGCCGACTTCGGCCAGGATCACGTTGAACTCGGTCTGCTCTTCAGCAGCGGCGGCACCGCCGGCGCCCGGGGCAGCTGCCACGGCCATGGCAGCGGCGGACACGCCAAACTTCTCTTCAAACGCCTTGACCAGGTCGTTCAGTTCCATCACGGACATCGCGCCAACGGCTTCCAGGATGTCGTCTTTGGTGATTGCCATTTGAAATACTCCTACTAGATTTGATTCGGTATCGGTAATGCGATCTTTCGATGCGAGGCCTGGATTGCCTTAGGCGCCAGCAGCTTCCGCTTCCGCGGGAGCGCCTTCGGCGTTCTTGGCAGCCAGTGCAGCCAGCAGACGGGCGAAGCCCGACACCGGTGCCTGCATCACGCCCAGCAGCTGAGCAATCAGTTCGTCGCGGCTCGGGATCGATGCCAGCGCCTTCACGGCGGCAGCGTCGAGAACCTTGCCGTCATACGACCCAGCGCGCAGGACCAGCTTGTCGTTGGTCTTGGCAAAGTCGTTCAGAACCTTGGCCGACGACACTGCATCTTCGGAAATACCGTAGATCAGCGGACCGGTCATCTGCTCTGCGAGGCTTGCAAACGGCGTACCTTCGACGGCACGGCGGGCCAGCGTGTTCTTCAGAACACGCAGGTACACGCCTTGCTGCCGAGCGGTGGAACGCAGCTTGGTCAGATCGCCAACCGTAATGCCGCGATATTCGGCCACGACGATGGTCTGGGCCTTGGCGACTTGCGCCGAAACCTCAGCAACGACGGCCTTCTTATCTTCAATATTGAGTGGCACGGTTAAGCTCCAAAATGACGCTAGCCCTCCGGCAATACCGGAGTCTTCACGTCAGCACAAACGAACGGCGTCCGATTGGCCCGAATCACCCGGGACAGGCCCGGATTCATCAATCCCTTCGGGTGCGCCATCTGCGCTGGTTGCCCGGGGTTGGTCATGCACGGCACCTGGCCCTGCCTGTACGTCCCGGCCGATTAAGCCCGCATGCCTGACTGCGGTCATGTGGACACCAGCGGTCTTTGATAACCAGCGGCGACTGCCTGAACACCATGTGTCCGGCTGCCGCCACTGCCCAAAGCCTTGCTCCCTATCCTTGTCCCGCCGCTTGACAGAACCAGGTCCGGAGCCGATCCCCGCTAACGCCAGGATCTTCAATTCGTGGCCGACCGGTGTTATCGGGTCCGGTCAGCCCATGCCGTCAGCTCAGGCCGACAGCGAAGCTTGTTCCACGCGCACGCCAACGCCCATGGTGGACGAGACGGCGATCTTGCGCAGGTACACGCCCTTGCTCGTAGCCGGCTTGGACTTCACCAGGGCTTCCAGCAGTGCGGACAGGTTGCTCTTCAGCGCTGCGTCTTCGAACGAGCGGCGGCCGATGGTGGCGTGGATGATACCGGCCTTGTCGACACGGAACTGCACCTGACCAGCCTTGGCGTTCTTCACGGCCTGGGCCACGTCGGGCGTCACGGTACCGACCTTCGGGTTCGGCATCAGGCCGCGCGGGCCCAGGATCTGGCCCAGCGTACCGACGATACGCATCGTGTCCGGCGAAGCGATCACGACGTCGAAGTTCAGGTTGCCGGCCTTGACTTGCTCAGCCAGGTCTTCCATGCCGACGATGTCAGCACCGGCGGCCTTGGCGGCTTCGGCCTTTTCGCCTTGGGCGAACACAGCCACGCGAACCGACTTGCCGGTACCTGCGGGCAGCACCACCGAACCACGAACCACCTGGTCCGACTTCTTGGCGTCAATGCCCAGCTGCACAGCCACGTCGATCGACTCGTCGAACTTCGCCGAAGCGCAGCCCTTCACCAGGCCCAGGGCCTCGTCGATCGGGTAGAACTTGGTACGCTCGATCTTCGCCTTGTTGGCGGCGACGCGCTTGGAAACCTTAGCCATTTACAGACCCTCCACGGTGATGCCCATCGAACGAGCCGAACCGGCGATGGTACGCACGGCGGCGTCCAGGTCGGCGGCGGTCAGGTCAGCGTTCTTGGCCTTGGCGATTTCTTCAGCCTGGGCGCGGGTGATCTTGCCAACCTTGTCGGTATGGGGCTTCGGCGAACCCTTGGTGATGCCAGCTGCCTTCTTGATCAGCACGGTCGCCGGGGGCGACTTCATCACGAAGGTGAAGCTCTTGTCGGCGAAGGCGGTAATCACCACCGGCACCGGCAGACCGGGTTCCATACCCTGGGTCTGGGCGTTGAACGCCTTGCAGAACTCCATGATATTCAGACCACGCTGACCCAGTGCGGGACCAACGGGCGGGGAGGGATTTGCCTTACCAGCCGGAATCTGCAGCTTGATAAAGCCAATGATCTTCTTGGCCATCTCTACTCCAATCCGGATCGCCCTTTCGGGATGCGATCCTGTTGAGTCGTAACGCGCTGTCGCCGCACCTTCGGCACGGCCTCACGCTCCTCTTGGCGCCGCCACCGGGGCGTCGCCGTTGCCAGTTGCCGCCCTTTCAGGCCGCAGCCGGCAAATTCCTTAAACCTTCTCGACCTGGCCGAACTCGAGCTCGACCGGCGTGGCACGCCCGAAGATCGTGACCGAGACGCGCAGGCGCGATTTCTCGTAGTTCACTTCTTCCACGTTGCCGTTGAAGTCGGTGAACGGGCCGTCCTTGACGCGCACCATTTCGCCCACTTCGAACAGCGTCTTGGGACGCGGCTTCTCGACCCCTTCCTGCATCTGGGTCATGATCTTGTCGACTTCGCGCTGCGAAATCGGGCTCGGGCGGTTGCGGGCGCCGCCCACGAAACCGGTGACCTTGCTGGTGTTCTTCACCAGGTGCCAGGTCTCGTCGGTCATTTCCATTTCCACCAGCACATAGCCCGGGAAGAAACGACGCTCCGTGACCGACTTGTGGCCGCCCTTGATTTCCACGACTTCTTCGGACGGCACCAGGATGCGGCCAAACTTGTCCTGCATCTCGGCGCGTTCGATGCGCTCCTGCAGCGCGCGCTGCACGCTCTTCTCCATGCCGGAGTAGGCATGCACGACATACCAGCGCTTCTTCGACGAAGGCGATTCCGGCGCGGTGGTTTCCTGCTGAGCGTTATCCGTCATGTGCTACCTCTTATTTCCAGCCCAGCACGAGCGAGAAGACGACCCACTCGATGAGCTTGTCAGCCGACCACAGGAACAGCGCCATGACGACGACAAAGACGAAGACCAGCCCCGTCATTTGCCCGGCTTCCTTGCGCGTCGGCCAGACGACCTTGCGAACTTCCCGATACGATTCCTTGGCGAACCCGATAAAGTCCTTGCCTGGTACAGACACCAGTGCAACCACGATACCCAGTGCAATACCACCGAACAGTGCGGCGCCACGTACATAAGACGGTTGCTGTGCCAGTGCATAGAAACCGATGACGCCCGCAACCACCAGCAGCACCGCCACGCCAAGCATCCACTTGCCGCTGCTGGCGTTCACGGTTTCAACATTGGGATTGGCCATGTTTCGCAAACGAGACTAAGCCGCGTCACGATTGCTCTTCGCGACGCGGCTGATTGATTTGGCAGGGGCAGAGGGAATCGAACCCCCAACCTTCGGTTTTGGAGACCGACGCTCTGCCAGTTGAGCTATACCCCTAAAACAACTGTGGGGCCGGCGCTGGCGCCAACCCCTTCTGGCAACGAACGCGGCCGGTTGGTGCCGCGTTCGCTATCAAACAACTTAGTCGAGGATCTTTGCCACGACGCCGGCGCCGACGGTACGGCCGCCTTCACGGATAGCGAAGCGCAGGCCTTCTTCCATGGCGATCGGGGCGATCAGCTTGACGGTGATCGACACGTTGTCACCCGGCATGACCATTTCCTTGTCCTTCGGCAGCTCGATCGAGCCGGTCACGTCGGTGGTACGGAAGTAGAACTGCGGGCGGTAGTTGTTGAAGAACGGGGTGTGACGGCCGCCTTCGTCCTTCGACAGGATGTACACCTCGCCGGTGAAGTGGGTGTGCGGCTTGATCGAACCCGGCTTGCACAGCACCTGGCCGCGCTCGACGTCTTCACGCTTGGTGCCGCGCAGCAGCAGGCCAACGTTGTCGCCGGCTTGACCCTGGTCCAGCAGCTTGCGGAACATTTCCACGCCGGTGCAGGTGGTCTTCACCGTCGGCTTGATACCGACGATTTCGATTTCCTCACCGACCTTCACCACGCCGCGCTCGATACGGCCGGTCACCACGGTGCCGCGACCCGAGATCGAGAACACGTCTTCCACCGGCATCAGGAAGGTACCGTCAACGGCACGCTCCGGCGTCGGGATGTAGGTGTCCAGTGCGTCGGCCAGGTTCATGATGGCCACTTCGCCCAGCTCGCCCTTGTCGCCTTCCAGCGCCAGCTTGGCCGAACCCTTGATGATCGGGGTGTCGTCGCCGGGGAACTCGTACTTGCTCAGCAGCTCGCGAACTTCCATCTCGACCAGCTCGAGCAGTTCAGCGTCGTCCACCATGTCGCACTTGTTCAGGAACACGATGATGTAAGGCACGCCAACCTGACGCGCCAGCAGGATGTGCTCGCGCGTTTGCGGCATCGGGCCGTCAGCGGCCGAGCAAACCAGGATTGCGCCGTCCATCTGGGCGGCACCCGTGATCATGTTCTTCACATAGTCAGCGTGGCCCGGGCAGTCAACGTGCGCGTAGTGGCGGTTGGCCGTTTCGTACTCGACGTGGGCGGTATTGATGGTAATACCGCGTGCCTTTTCTTCCGGCGCTGCGTCGATTTCGTCGTACTTCTTGGCGGCACCGCCGAACTTGGCTGCCAGCACCGTAGCGATCGCTGCCGTCAACGTGGTCTTGCCATGGTCAACGTGACCAATCGTGCCAACGTTCACGTGCGGCTTGGTCCGCTCGAACTTTTCCTTTGCCATTTCGCGACTCCTGTCTCGGTAGCGATATTGCCAGTGCGTGGTATTTGGTGCCCATGGGCAGGATCGAACTGCCGACCTCTCCCTTACCAAGGGAGTGCTCTACCACTGAGCCACATGGGCGAAACTTGACGTACTACTCTGACAGCAACCGCGCGACTGGAGCGGGTGAAGGGAATCGAACCCTCGTCGTAAGCTTGGAAGGCTTCTGCTCTACCATTGAGCTACACCCGCCCGGTTCTTTCCTGCTTCTTCACCGGCACTGCCGGCTGCTGTCTTGCATTCTGGTGGAGAGGGCTGGATTCGAACCAGCGTAGGCGTAAGCCAACAGATTTACAGTCTGCCCCCTTTAGCCACTCGGGCACCTCTCCGCAGAGAACTATCGATTATGGGGCTTCTCACCTTGCCTGTCAAGCACTTTCCGTTGCGGATGCTGTACTTGGGCAGACCAGGGAAGGCGTTCCAGCGTGGCGCTTGAACCGCCTGATCGCTCCCACAAGCGCAGTTTAGATTTCTGCGTTCTCACCCTATAGGGGCTTTCCAGCGCGGCTCCTGGAGGCTCTGAGGCGGCCTGGCAGGGCCGCGGGGCCACGCGCGGCGACGGCCGGAAAAAACAAAACCCCTCGCAGCACACGCTGTCGAGGGGTTTTGGGAATAAGAGCCTGGCGATGACCTACTTTCACACGGGTATCCGCACTATCATCGGCGCGGAGCTGTTTCACGGACCTGTT